>JBDNCP010000216.1:0-7297 GCA_046719575.1 Cyanobacteriota bacterium | reverse complement strand
TTCTTCATTCTTCGTTTTTCGTTCTTCATTCTTCGTTTTTCGTTTTTTCCACCTCTCACCCCGTCATCTCGCTGCACCCCTGAAGCCCCACATATAGCAGCACCAGCAAACTCAGCAGCGCGAAAACTCTCAGCCCCTTGATCACCCCTTTTGGGAAACCTTTTGCCGATTTGCGGGTCGGATGCATAAGCACAGCACTGTGAACGCAGCGCGGATCAAATCTGTGCTTTATATTCTAGAGCAACCGGATTCCTCACCTCATAACCTTATGGAACGTCGTACTTTTCTGGGGTTAGCTGCCGCCAGCGCCGCCACTTCTGCTTTGCCGGCCTGCAAATCGGCTGCCCCACCCAGCCCACCCGCCACCAGCGGCACCTTTCAGCAGGTGGGAACGCTGAGCCAGCTTGCCCAGAGTGGCGATCGCCTCGATACGCAGGTTGGCACTGCCCCCATCACGCTGCTCAAAAATCCCGACAACGGCGACCTCATCGCTGTCAGCCGCATCTGCCCCCATGCGGGCTGCACCGTCGAATGGCGGACGCAAACTGCCCTCTTTGCCTGCCCCTGCCACAATTCCCTCTTTTCTGCCGCAGGCGCAGTCGTGCAGGGCCCCGCAAACCGCGCCTTAGCGACCTATCCCGTCAAGGTCGAAGGCGAGACGATTTTGGTAATGGGTTGATGGGGCACTCCACCCTCCATCCCACCACCCCCATCCCCCCTGGACAGCGTCTGGCCAAGGGTCTAAATTCTCTAATAACGCTTTGGCTGCAATGTAATGACTCAGACCGTCAAGCAGGTTGGCGAGGTGCAGGTGCGCCCGGTGCTGTCGCCGGGAGATCAGGAGCTATTTTTGGATGTGCCGTCGGTGGTGTATGCGGGCGATCGCCACTGGGTTCCGCCCCTCCGCAGCAGCATCGCCAAATATTTCAAGCCCGAAAACACCTTTTTTGAATACGGGCGCTTGCAGCAATTCATCGCTACGCGCTTTGGGACAAACGGCACCCAGCCCATAGGACGGGTAGTGGCCTCGGTGAACGATCGCCTGATTGCGCGAGAGAGCGAAAACATCGGTCTGGTTGGCTTTTTTGAATGCATCGACGATGCCGAGGTGGGGCAGGCCTTGCTCGACTCTGCCTGCGACTGGCTGCGGCAGCAAGGCATGACCCAGGCGCGTGGCCCCATCGATCTGTCTACTCACAACAACTGCCTGTTTTTGGTGGATGGGTTCGATTCGATGCCGTATATGATGATGCCCTACAACCCGCCCCACTATCCGCGCTTTTTTGAGCAGCACGGCTGGCAAAAAGCCAAGGATGCCTACGCCTACCTGCTAGACCTCACCAAACCCCTACCGCCAGAGTTCGAGCGGGGCTATCGCATTGCGTCCAAATCGGGCATCACCTTCCGCAACCTACGGCTCAAGGGCGACGAATTTATCGAAGACTGTACAGGCATTTATCATCTCTTTAATAAAGCCTTTGCCAATAACTGGAGTTCTACGCCGCGCACGCTGGAGGAATTTCTGGAAGAGGCCAAATCGCTTCAGGATATTGCCGATGCCGATATCTTTGTGATTGCCGAATATGAGGGCGAGATGGTGGGTTTCTTTATGGCGTTGCCTAACTATAGCCCCGTGCTGCAAAAGGTGAACGGCAAGCTCGATTGGCTCGGCATTCTCAAGTTTCTCTGGTATCGCCGCAGCATCGATACGGGGCGGGTTGTGGCAATCTGTTCGCTGCCAGAATACATCCGCAAGCTGGTGCCAATGGCGCTGGTTTACCTGGGAGCGAAGGGCGGCGTGACCAAGCGCAAGCCCTACCGCGAAGCAGAACTCTCTTGGGTATACGAAGACAACATGCCGTCGCGTAAGATTATCGAAGCAACAGGCGCAAAGATTTACAAAACCTACCGCATCTACCAGAAGATTTTGTGATGAGGGAATGATGAGGGAATCGAGAGCGATGCATCATAGACGGCTGGGCTGGATAACGTTGACGATCCTGGGGGCGATCGCCCTCACGTCTTGTCTAAATTCACAAACCAGCGATGGAACACCCCCTCCAACTGCGCCCGCGACGCCCATTGCGCCCGCCTCACCCAGCGTTCCCATATCCAGGCAGCCCGTCACCTGCAACACAACCAACTACTTTGCCGAAGTGCTGTGGGAAAATGACCAGCCCTTAATGTCTTTTTTGCAAAAGCCCAACCTAAACAACCTCAGCCGCGCACCAGGCGTGACGGTCACCAGCAACCCCGACGGCAGCACCACCTACGGATATCAGGGGGAAGCCATCTTCTATGCCCGTGTCTTTCCAGATGGCACGTGTTTTGTGCAATCCCTCACGAGTTCGGGGCAACTCCTCGTCGAAGAGCCTGGCAGAATTGCTGAATTCACACCTGCCCCACCGCCGCCTGTGCCAACTCCCGCACCGCCCGTCAGCGTGGCTCCCGAAGAACCCAACCAGGACAATCTATCCATGACCTGCAACGGCACGGTGCAAAACCGGGTTGATTTCACGGCCTTCTACACTCGCGAAGCTGGGTTTAGCCGGGTCGAGTTTCGCCCCCGCACCTCCAACGCCGTCCTGCCGTCCACCCTCTCCTATGCAGGCAAAAATGCCGCCGGCGAAGCTATTTGGAGAGGCAGCATCGCTCAGATGGCAGACACGACGTTAGTTCACCTATCCCCCTTTCCTGCCAAACCCGGTGACCAAGTTTCGGTCAGCTACGACGGTCAGTGGGGACGGGCGACCTGCCAGTAGGCTTGTGGGGTTAGGGCTGGTGCCGCGCATCTGATAGGCGATGACCCAATGGCAGACACTAATAGGGCTTACGCAGTTGGACTATTTCTCGCGGGCTGCGCCCGCGGGAAATAGTCCGAAATCCAAAAAATTCGTCGCAGGTGCGTAAGTCCTGACTAATTTGGCGAGTTGGACCCTCGATAGATTCGGTCTTGCTGCTCTGGCGAGAGGCGCGTGCGGGGAAATCCCTGCGCCCTGCGAACAGCACCCGGTGCAGAGGGAGCCGACGAGCCTGATGGAACAGGCTTTGTGCCGTTCGAGACTGCGTTGCCGTTCGACACGCCACGGCCGCCCTCGCTGCTAGAACTGTAGCCAGCGCGGTTGATATGCCAGCTATCACTGGTGCTAGCGCCGCTTTTGCTGCTGACAGCAGCATCCCCAGAACCGATGGGAATATCGCAGGTGATTGGCGCATCCATCAGCAAATCAGGATCTAGCTCGTCTTCCGGAAGCTGGGCATGAGGTGGAATGTAGGCGTGCTTTTCGGCATCGTAAGCCCACACCTCACCCCGATCCATATCGTAGATCCAGGCATAGATCTTGAGCGTGCCGTCGTATAGCTTGGAGTGAATCGACGGATAAGTTTTCAGGTTCTCAATCTGCGTCAGGACGTTTTCTGCAATTGTGGCGTTCAGCAGCTCTTCGCCTTCAAGGTGAGTGTAGTTTTCCTTGATCAGCAGGCGGGTGGCCTCGGCGTGTTTTAGCCAGTTATAGACCAGCGGCATCTTTTCCTCTAGCGTGTTCAGCTTGAGTAGCCCCTTCATTGCGCCGCAGTGGGAGTGGCCACAAATCACAATGTTGCGAATGCCCAGCGCTTCTACCGCATACTCAATCGACGCGCCCTCGCCGCCGTTGGTTGCACCGTAGGGCGGAATAATATTGCCCGCATTGCGAATCACAAAGATTTCGCCAGGTTGTGCGTTGGTTAACAGTTCTGGCCCCACCCGCGAGTCTGAACAGCAGACAATCAGCGCTCTCGGATGCTGTCCCTGCGCTAGTTCTTCGTAGAGGTCAATATGAGTGCAATAGAAACTCTTTTTGAACTCACGAATACCCTTGATGAGCTTTTTCATGGCGGGATGTCCCGGGCAGCTAGGAAGGCGAGGAGAAGAACAGGCTTGCTGAGCAATCTATTCTCTGAGCAATCTATTCTCTGAGCAATCTGCTCTCTGAGCAATCTGCGCTCTGCACAATTAATCTACAGAGAACGAGCCGTGTTGGAGTGTCTCAGCAAGCAATCTTCATTATTATCGAACAATGCGGCCTGTCCTGGGTTTGTGGATGCTAATCGGAACAATAAGTGAAACAGGGTGATCAGAAGACAAGGGGATCTCTCCGCTAATCAGGTCATTTTTAGTGAATCAGGTTATCTGAATCTCAAATCATCTGAATCTTCTGAATCTGATGATCTGCGTTGATCTGAGTCGTTTGATCTGAGTGATCTGATCTGAGTGATCTGAATCGTTTCCGGGTTCCCGATCTCCAGTCTTGCCTTTCCTGACAATTGGCTGCAATTCCTCCTGTCAAGGTCTCTCACACTACAATGAAATGCAGCCTGCTGAAATGCGGGGAAATGCAGTCTGCAAGTGCCATTTGACCCATTCTCTGGGCCCACTCCCTGACCCCGATTTCTGACTCTACTCTATAGACACACCCATGACCGCTGACACACCAAATCCATCCCTGAATCGTCTCAACCGCTTCGACTGGCGACTGTGGAATCGCTTTGTGGCGATCGCCCAGCCCTATTGGTTTCCTACTGGGCGCGGCGGCTGGCAGTTTTTTGTGCTACTTGGGCTGCTGATCGTGTTTCTGTTTGCGCTGCTGGCGACGGTGGTGGGGCTGATAACGCTCGCAATGCAGCGAGCCTATCCCGAATTCATGACAGAAACAGCGGGCGGCATGGTGTCTCTGGCAAACACGCTGTTTAGCCCGCCGATGGTGTTTGTGCTAACAGCGGGGCTAATTGTGCCGTGGATTGCGTTCTTTTTGGCGCGAGACAAGGTGCTGCCGCGCTGGCAACAGTGGACGTTTTTGGCAGCGCTGCTGCTGCTGCTGCTGTGTGTCAGCGGCATGAACGTGGTCATCAGTTTTGTGGGCAATTTCTTTACGACGGCGCTGGCAGAAAAAGACGCGCCAACGTTCTGGCGATTTTTCATGGTGTATGCGGGCGTGTTTGCGATCGCCACTCCCTTCGTCGTGTTTTACCGCTATGTGCAAGACTTGCTGGGCTTGCGCTGGCGCGAATGGATGACCAACAATTTTTTGGGGCAATATTTCAGCAATCGTGCCTATTATGACCTCAACTCAGACGACTCGATCGACAACCCCGACCAGCGCATCTCGCAAGACATCAACTCCTTCACCAGCTACAGCCTGAACTTCCTGCTGATTTTCCTGGGGTCGATCATCGACGTGATTTCCTTCACGGGCATTTTGCTCTCTAAGTCTGTGGGGCTGACTGTATTTCTAATTTTTTATGCCCTAGCGGGCACGGTCGTCGTGGCGCTGTTGGGCCGACGTTTGATTTCGCTCAATTTCAACCAACTCAAAAAGGAAGCCGATTTTCGGTATGGGTTGGTGCATGTGCGCGACAATGCCGAATCAATTGCTTTCTATCAGGGCGAGGCGCAGGAGGCAGGGCAACTCCAGCGACGGTTTATCGAAGTGCTGCGGAACTACAACTTCCTGATTGGCTGGCAGCGAACGATGGGGTTTTTTCGCACGCCCTACCGCTATCTCACCTTCATCTTGCCATCTGCGATTCTGGCTCCGATGCTGTTTCAAGACCAGATTCGATTCGGCGATATTAGCCAGGCAAACTTTGCGTTTTCCCAAATCTTTGAAGCCTTCGCCCTAGTGGTTTTGCAGATCAACCAGCTCAGCGAGTTTGCGGCCGGCGTAAATCGATTGGAAACCTTTGCCGAGTCCCTCCAAGAAAAGGTAGATAAGCCGCTGGCCGTGGGCGAAACTGCCATCGACACAATGGAAGATTCCCAGATTTCGCTGGAGCATGTGACGCTAGTCACGCCGAAAAACCAGCGCTTGCTGGTGCGCGATTTGTCGGTGAAGCTGGAGCCAGGGCAGGGATTGGTAATTGTGGGGCACAGCGGCGCGGGTAAGAGTTCAATCTTGCGGGCGATCGCCGGATTGTGGAACCAAGGCACGGGTCGCATCGTCCGCCCTGACCTAGATGAGATGCTGTTTTTGCCGCAGCGACCCTACATGGTGCTGGGTACACTGCGCGACCAGTTGCTCTATCCGCATCCCGACGCAGTGATCGATGAAGGGCAGTTGCGCTATGCCCTGGAGCAGGTGAATCTGTCGGATTTGCCAGAGCGGGTCGGTGGCTTTGATGTGGAGCTAGATTGGGCCAACGTGCTGTCCTTGGGCGAACAGCAGCGCCTCGCTTTTGCCCGCCTACTACTGACCCAGCCGCGCTATGCCATTCTAGACGAGGCGACCAGCGCCCTCGATCTGGCAAACGAGCGCCGCCTCTATGACCAGATTCGCCAAAAAGGGACGACCTACATTAGCGTTGGCCATCGCCCCAGCCTGCTGAAATATCACGACTATGTGCTAGAACTCACCGGCGACACCACTTGGCGGCTCACGCCTACGGCTGAATATCAGCCCGATGATTACGTTTTTGCCTGATTGTTTTGATCCGCTTTCCGCGTCGATTTGGTGAATGATTCTCGATCCTGACCTCTCACTCCCTAGCGATTCGCAGACTCTTGATCCGGTGGATGCGCTGCTGAATCGGTTTACTCACTTCGGCGTAGAGCTAGGGCTGGAGCGGATTGTGCGGCTGTTGGCGGCGCTGGGAAATCCGCATCAGCAAGTGCCCGTGCTGCACGTTGCAGGCAGCAATGGCAAGGGGTCGGTGTGCGCCTATTTGTCTGCGGTGCTGATGCAAGCGGGCTATCGGGTGGGACGCTACACGTCACCGCATTTGGAACACTGGTGCGAACGGGTCTGGCTCAATGGCGAGGATATTTCGGTGAATGCGCTGCACTCGCTGTTAGAAGAGGTCGTTGCAGCCATTGATCCTGCCTATGATTCGCCGACGCAGTTTGAAGTGGTCACAGCAGCGGCGTGGCTTTACTTTGCGCGACAACAGATAGACGTGGCGATTCTGGAAGTCGGGCTGGGGGGACGACTCGACGCGACCAATGTGTGCGATCGCCCCCTTGTCAGTATCATTACCTCCCTCAGCCGCGAACACTGGCAGCGCCTCGGCCCCACCCTGGCGGACATTACGCGCGAAAAGGCTGGAATCCTGAAACCTCACTGCCCAGCGGCGATCGCCCCCCAGCCGCCAGAAGCTACCGCCGTTCTACAAGCCCGTCTGCAAGCGCTCCAGTGTCCTGCGATCTGGGTGCAGCCTGCGGTCGATTTGGGCAACGGCTGGGCCGAGTGGCAGCCGGAGGGCGGGCTAGTGGGTGCGGCTGATCCCACGCCTCGTCCCAAGGCTCCCATTTCCTACCCGCTGC
>JBDNCP010000215.1:0-7299 GCA_046719575.1 Cyanobacteriota bacterium | reverse complement strand
TGCAACAGCCGATGGGCCAACCGCAGCAGGGGCAAATACCGCTCTGTGCTAACCGTGGCACTCGAATGCTCCAAAACTCGCCACAGCAGCGGCACCGCTCGTCCGCAACAGGTCACTGACCAGTGAATCATGCAGTAGCGATTCCACAAGACCGTCGTATCGAGCGCCAGATACAGCCGTCGCCTTTGCCACTGGTGGATTGCCGCCAGCACCAAGGGCACGTACAAACTTTTGACCCGTACCCGGCGATTGCCCATGAAGCGCTGCCACCGTCGTTCGGTGCTTTGCGCCTGGCGGGCACGACTCGGCCCATACGACTCCCACTCCGGCAGGCTCAACGTGCTGCTGCACACCAAGGCTGTCACCATTCAGGCCAGCGCCTTGAGGTGCCGCAGATCCCGGCGATGGCGATATTGACGCAGCAAGGACAGCACTTGATCACAGAGACAGGTAGTGGCTGACATGACAAAGACCCTGAGATGACGCAAATTTCAGCGTCTCATGTCACCTCACCTTTTCCCCCTTGTGCTACGAGGTTTCAAGCCTTTCACTCACTTCTGTCAGGCAGTCAGCGGCTAAACTTCCATAATTGATAGGAGCGAATCACATGCAAGCATACAATCAGGGCTTTGCTCGCGTGTACAACGCACGATGGACTGGCTTTGCCCAGCAGGTAGCTCAATTGCTTCTCGACTTTTACGCCGCCACGCCGCTCGGTCAAGCAAACAAGTCTGCCCTTGATCTTTGCTGTGGTACAGGTCAATTGGCCATCTATTTTCTCCAACGGGGTTATCGGGTCGTTGGTCTCGATCTGTCTGAACCAATGCTCAATTTGGCCAGGCAGAATGCCCAATCCTATCTTGAGTCGGGGCAAGCCCGATTCGTTCAAGGGGATGCGAGTAACTTCGCGCTAGATGAGCGTTTCGGTCTTGTTGTTTCAACGTTTGATTCGCTCAACCATCTCGAAGACGAGCAATCGCTGCAAAGGTGTTTTCGATGCGTCCACGCAGTAAGCGATGGCTACTTTATCTTTGACCTGAACACGCGAAGTGGACTGAGACGCTGGAATAGCATTCATGTAGACGAAAGTAGCGAAGATGCGCTGATCATTACTCGCGGTATCTATGATGGACAGAGTGACAAAGCTTGGACAAGGATTAGTGGGTTCACTCGGACGCCTAATGGCCTGTATGAGCGTTTTGACGAGATGGTGTTCAACACGGTCTTCGAGATGGAGGAGGTGAAACAGGCTCTGCGTGACAGCGGTTGGAAGAACGTCCATTTCGCTCGGATTCAGGATCTGAGAGACCCGCTGGCCGAACCCGAAAGAGAAGGACGAGTATTCATCGTTGCAGGCAAGTGACGTTCTTTTCAAGGCAACGCCGTCCAACCGGCGCTTCCACCTGACGCTGCTTCGCTGCGCTTCGCGGCGCAGGTGAAGCGCAGGCCGTTAGCCCTCAGCGCGCTGGTTCAGTCAGCTTGTCGATGGGTGGGCGATTCGCCCCCAATTGCGGAGGTTTAGTGCTTCGGGAACTCGGTCACCCCGAAAAGTCCCAGAAGCTTTCGGGTGGGCTGCAAGCCTTAAGCAGCGACAGGCTTGGGTCAGCCGTTCGAGGTTCCGAGAGGTGTCGGGGGGCGATCGCCACCCATGAACTGAGTAGCCTGCGTCAATCATTCTGTACACAGCTATATCTGCTCAAAAGCCAACCAGCAATTCATTTTCGGATGACAGTAGAAATAGCAGTGGTTGGGGCGTAACGGAAGTTAACGAGAAATGAAACGAATGGTGAATAGATAATCTTCACTGTAATAAATAGTCGTAGGTTAGGGGAAATGAAATAACACTCGGCAAGCCAGCCAAGGCAGACAAAATGGGCAAAACTTCCTCCAGTATGGGCAACTCCAACCCTACTCCCCAGCCGCCAATCCCTCACCCCTGACTGCTTGCCATTACGGATTCTCCTTGCCCCTGGAGTGCCTTATGAACGTTTTGTTGCTCTGGCCCGTGATGCCCAACTCTTTCTGGTCGTATCAAGAAACGCTGGATCTGGCGGGACTGCGATCGACCAATCCGCCGTTGGGCCTGATTACGGTGGCGGCGATGCTGCCGGAAGACTGGAACCTGCGCTTTGCGGATCGCAACGTGCGCCCCGAAACTGAGGAAGACTGGGACTGGTGCGATCTGGTGATTATTTCGGCAATGGTGATTCAAAAAGCAGACTTTCAAGCGCTGATCCGCAAGGGCGTAGCGCTGGGTAAGAAAGTTGCTGTCGGTGGCCCCTATCCCACATCTTATCCGGATGTAGCGCAGGAGGCAGGCGCACATTATCTTATTTTGGATGAGGGAGAATGTACGATTCCCCTGTTCTTGGAGGCGATCGCCCGCCATGAACCCAGCGGCATCTTTCGCTCTGCCGAAAAGCCCGATGTCACGCAGACCCCAATTCCCCGCTTTGATCTGCTCGATCTGGATGCGTACCTGGCGATCACGGTTCAGTTTTCTCGCGGCTGTCCCTTTCAATGCGAGTTTTGCGACATCATCAATCTCTACGGCCGCAAGCCCCGCACCAAAACACCAGAGCAAATGCTGGCCGAGTTTGATCGCCTGTATGAGCTGGGCTGGCGGCGCTATGTCTTTGTCGTGGACGACAACTTTATCGGCAACAAGCGTAATGCCAAGGTGTTTCTGCGGGCGCTGATCCCTTGGATGGAGGCACACCAGTATCCGTTTATCTTACTTACTGAAGCCTCGCTCAATCTGGCCGAAGATGACGAACTGCTGGAACTTATGGTAAAAGCAGGCTTTACGATCGTCTTCATGGGCATCGAAACGCCCGACACCGAGAGTCTGGTGGGCATTAACAAGCTGCAAAACACGCGCCAATCGTTAATCGACGCTTGCTATAAAGTCACACGGGCCGGGCTGCAAATTATGGCAGGCTTCATTATCGGCTTTGATGATGAAAAGCCGGGAGCTGGGCGGCGCGTGCGCGAGTTTATTCAGGAAACTGGAATTCCCCAGGCGCAATTCAGCATTTTGCACGCGCTACGCAATACAGCGCTGTGGAATCGGCTCCAGCAGGAGGGACGGCTCGCCGAGGGGCTGGGCACGTTCCATCAGGGCACGATTATGAATTTCGTGCCGACCCGCCCCGTCGAGGAGATCACCCGCGAATATATCGACACCTTCTGGCATATTTATGACCCGATGAATTTCCTGAAGCGCACCTTCCGCCATTTCCGTATGATGAATGGCTGGCGAGCCAAGAGCGATCGCCCCTTCACCCGCACCGAATGGCAACTCTTTAGCGCCCTCTGCTGGCGACAGGGTGTGCTGCGTTCTACTCGCTTCCGCTTTTGGTGGCAACTGCTGGCGATCGCCCTCACCAAGCCGCGCCTGCTCTACGATTACTTCGTCGCCCTCGGCACGGGCGAGCATTTCTTCCAATATCGCCATGTGGTGAAAGCACAGCTTGAGGCGCAGTTGGCCGCTCTGGCTGCCGAGGAGTCGGTGCGGGAGGTGGCAGAACGGCAGGTGGCAGAGGCGATGAGGGGGTGAGGGGGAGGGGGGGAAGAACGAAGAACGAAGAACGAAGAACGAAAAACGAAAAACGAAAAACGAAGAACGAAAAACGAAAATGGAACCTATTCCCTCTTCTCTCTTCGTTCTTCTCTCTTCGCTCTTCTCTTTTCTCTTTTCTCTCTTCGTTCTTCGTTCTTCTCTCTTCCCTCTTCTCCCGTCCCTCCCTCACCTCAGCACTGCCTCCAAAATTTCTGCTGCGCCAAAGCGGATTACGTCTGTGCAGGGGAGGCCAGTTTCGTCTTGGGTTTGGGCGATCGCCCGTCGTGCGGCTATTTCATCCAGATGGAAGGTGTTGAGGGCGATCGCCACAACTTTTGTGGGGGCAAAGGTTCCGCCTGCGCGGACGACGGTTTCGTAGACCTGGATCACCTCTGGCAGCGGGGGAATCTGGAAATCGGGGAAGCTGCGGATTTCGGTTTGGCCGGCCCGGTGGACGAGGACGAGGTGGGTGGGCTGGCTGCCGCGCATCAGGGGCAGCGTGGCGGTAGAGGCGGGATTCATCAGGGACCCCTGCCCCTCGATGTGCAAGATGTCTTGGTTTGGCGCATTTCGCAGGACGGCTTGCTCGACTGCGCCAGCGGCAAAATCTAGCCGCACCGCATCCAGCGGAATGCCGTCGTGCCCCAGCATTAGCCCAGTCTGCCCGGTGGCAATGAAGCGCGATCGCAGCCCCCGCGCCCGACAGGCCCGGTCTAGCTCTAGGCTGGCAGACATTTTGCCTACGCTCATGTCTGTGCCAACGGTCAGCACCCGCTTGCAAGAGAGCGATCGCGCTTTGCCGCTGCCAACGGTCAGCCCTGCGGGTTCCTGCCGCACGTCCCAAATCTGCTGCCCGTCGCGCAGGAGTGCCCGCAAGTCGGGGGCCGTCGCCATGGGCGTGTGCAGCCCGTTGACCACCGATAGCCCCGCCGCCACGCCGTCTTTCACCTCTTGCCACCAAGCATCGGGCAGCGCTCCGCCCGATGGCGCAATGCCAATTGTTAACACTGTTGGGGAAAAGGCTAGTGCCTCGCGCACTGAGGCCACAATCGGCACATCGCGGTTGATGCCTGTCACTTCAGGCAGCGATCGCCCCGCTGCCGCCTGATCAATCACCGCCACAATGGGAATTTCGCTGTAGCGCAGCAACGACAAGCCCGTTTTTCCGTGGGAACCCTGCGTTCCCTCATGCAGCAGAATGGCTACCCGACTTTCAGCCGTCAACATCATGAAATTTACTCAAGGGATACTCAAGGGGTTCAGCCACTATATATCAGGGGTCGGTCGGTCGGCTATGACGCGGTTTGCCTGGTGTGTTCAAGGGCTTCCTAAGGTGGACTCGGGCCCCAGATCAGGTTCTGCAACTCCTTGAAGCGTGAAATAGAGCGTGCTGCCCTGTCCGGGCTGGCTCTCTGCCCAGATTTTGCCGCTGTGACGCAAGATGATGCGCTGCACCAGCGCCAGCCCAATGCCCGTGCCTTCAAACTCGTGTTCGGGATGCAGCCGCTGAAACGCGCCAAAGATCTGGTTGGTGAATTCGGGCGGAAAGCCAACGCCGTTGTCGCGAACGAATAGCGTATGGTCGGGCAGGCAGCCAATTTCAACGCGGGGCTGGGGCTTTGGTCGGCTGAATTTTACGGCATTGTCGATCAGATTGGCAAACACCTGCTGGAGCAGCGTCGCGTCACCCAACACCGTCGGCAAATCGCCAATCACAAATTCAACCGGGGGATTGGGCTGGGAGTCGGATATGGCCAGGGCGATCGCCCGATCGACCAGCGGCCGCAGCGAGACAGGACGTTGCACGAGCGATCGCCGCGTCACTCGTGAGAGATCAAGTAATCCGTCGATCAGCAGGCCCATTTTGCGGCTGCTGTTGTGAATTATGTCCAGATAGTGGGCGACTTTGGGATCATCAAGCCAGCCGTTCGCCGCAAGGCGATCGCCCAAGGCTGCCACAAAGCCCGAAATATGGCGCAGCGGGGCCCGCAAATCATGCGACACCGAATAGGAGAAGGACTCTAGCTCGCGGTTGATCGCCTCTAGCTGCTCGGTGCGCTCCACTAATACCTGCCGAGCCAGCACCAGTTCTTCTATCTGGTCGAGCTTTGATCGCTTTTGGGTCTCAGACTGCCGCTGGTCGGTGATGTCGATCAGCGTGCAAACTGCTCCTGGCTCAGGGGCGGCGAGTAACGGCTGAATGCTCAGCTTGAGCCAGATAACCGTGGGAGTTTCGGTATGAAACTGGGGCATACCCACCACCACATCGCGCACTGCGGCTTTCGTGGCGATCGCCTGCTGAACCCACTGCGCCACCGACAGGCTCGACCCATCTTCGTCAATCCAGCCCTTAGTTAGGCGTTCGAGCGGCGTGTCTGGCAGCAGGTGGTCTGCCACACCCAAGAGCGATCGCCCCGTTTGATTGCAAAACTGTACCTCGGCCCGCCGTCCGCAGATCACTACCCCGACGTTCACGGCATCTAGAACCGATCTTTGCTGCTCCCAATTGTCCACAAAAAATCTGCTGCTGATCTTATCGATCTGTCCTACTCTATGCATTGCTAACTGTTAGCCATCACTCACACCAGGCGAAACATGGGAGATGAAACACGGGGCATCCAGCCGCCAGAAAATTCTCTGCCCAATGCTTCTTATCCAGGGTTCCCACAAACACCGGCCTCCTCAACACCCTTATCGACTCACAATTCCCGACCACTGCACCCGCTTCAGCCGCTCCCGCCGATAGGAAAAGAAATGCTCTGGCGTTTGATAGGTGCAATAAGGGGCGATCGCCACTTGCGAGGGCGACAGACCCAGATGCAGCAGTTGCAACTGGTTGACTCGGCGCACATCCAGCCGCACTCGGCCAGGCTGCGGGTCGGGATACAGCGGCGAATGGGGCAAAGACCACAGCGCATCTAGAATTGCCTCAGCAGCCCCATCGGGCAATCGCGGCTTGGCCGGATCGGGCACATCGCGGGATGGCTCCTGCGGATCGAGCGGGGCAGAGTCTTGTCGCCAGCGTCCAGCAAATTCGGGCAGCACGGTGGCCCCCACCTCTGCGGCCACCGTCGTCGAAACCTGGTATACCTCGCCTGCGATCGCCGGGCCCAGCGCCACCCGCAGATCTGCCAGCCGACTGCCGCGCTCCTGCAACCGGGCGATCGCCACAGGCACAATCTCCAGCGCCGTGCCCCGCCAGCCCGCGTGAACCGCCGCCACCCGCCCCGTGGAAACATCTGCAATTAGCGCAGGCACACAGTCCGCCGAGCAGACCCACGCCGCCTCCAGCGCCCCCTCCGTCATGCCGCCATCGGCCTGCGGCCAGCCCGACTCATCCGCCACCGCCGACCCCGCAGTGTCCTGCGCCAAAATCTCCGCCGCGCTCAGCACCCGATTGCCATGCACCTGCTTCACCCGCAGCGGCCGGGCCTCCGGCTCCAATGCCAAGGTCAAGTCCTCCGGCCCACGCGGCGCAAACTGTCGTGTAAAAAAGCCGTGGTCAAACCCATCCAGCAGGCGACAGGTCAAATAAGATGCACCGTGCCAATCGTGCCATTGCCAATCATGCATCGGGAATTGGGAAACGAAGGTATAGAACTTGATGGTATAGCAATGGAGCTTTGGAGTGTTGGGGGAGAAGAGGGAAGAGGGAAGAGAGAAGAACGAAGAGGGAAGAGAGAAGAGAGAAGAAAGAAGATGTTCCATTTTTCATTCTTCGTTTTTCGTTCTTCGTT
>JBDNCP010000214.1:0-7373 GCA_046719575.1 Cyanobacteriota bacterium | reverse complement strand
AGAGCCGGATGTGCAAAACTGGCCGGCCGAGTTTGACGACGACTTTGGCGACGATTTCGATCCTGAACCCGAAGATGCCAAGGAAAACGCAGCGGAAAACGCCGTGATTGTCTCAATCGAGCGCCTCAATCTGTCACCAATGCTGGCAAACCCGATCGAGCCGCCTCCCACCGAAGCCACCTCTACCCCAAAGGACAACGCTGCCGAAATGACTGAAGACCTGGAACCTGCAAAATCAGATCCGTCCTTTGCGGATGCAGAACCCGACGACGATGTGCGGATGTAGGACAATCCTGAGTCACCCCATCAGTCGTCTAGCCGGATATCTCCCTCCAACATCTCTCTTCAGATATCCCTCGCAGATATCCCTCTCAGATTATTCTTAGCCCAACCCAAACCCCGAATCCCGAATGTCCCGTTCCTCTGCCCTTCGGACCTACGTCCTCTCGCGCCTGCTGCTGGCTCCGCTGATGCTGCTCACCATCACGACGCTAGTGTTTTTGCTGCTGCGGGCCACGCCGGGCGACCCGGTAGATGCGATTTTGGGGGCGCGGGCCCCGGATGAGGTGAAGGAGGCCATGCGGACTCGCCTGGGGCTAAACGATCCGCTCTGGCTGCAATACCTGAACTATCTGGGGAATTTGCTGCGGCTAGATCTGGGCACTTCCCTGACCACCCAGGGGCAACCCGTGTGGCAAATTATTCAGCAGCATTTTCCCGCCACGGTGGAACTGACCGTTTGCAGCATGGTGGTTTCGGCGCTGGTCGGGATTGTCGTTGGGTCGCTTGCAGCATCACGCCCCAATTCGCCGCTAGATGCGGGCGGGCGGCTGTTTGGCATTCTCACCTATGCAGTGCCAATGTATTGGTTTGGAATGCTGCTGCAACTGCTGTTTGCAGTGCAATTGCGCTGGTTTCCCATTGGCACGCGCTTTCCGCTGGCCGCAACGCCGCCGCCGCGCATCACCGGGCTGTACCTGTTTGACAGCTTGCTAGAGGGAAATCTGGGGCACTTTTTCACCACGATCTATTACCTGACGCTGCCCAGCCTGACGCTGGGAATCTTGCTCAGCGGCGTGTTTGAGCGGATTGTGCGGGTGAACCTGAAGCAAACGCTGCGGTCGGATTATGTAGAGGCGGCGCGGGCGCGGGGTGTGCCAGAAGTGCAGATTGTTACAGCACACGCGCTGAAAAATGCGATGATTCCTGTCATTACGGTGCTGGGGCTGATGGTCGCTTCGCTGCTGGGCGGCGCAATTCTCACAGAAGTCACCTTTTCCTGGCCCGGCTTGGCGAATCGGCTCTATCAGGCGATCGAGTTCCGCGATTATCCCGTCGTGCAGGGGATTATGGTGTTTTTTGGCGTGATTGTGGCGATCGCCTCCATCCTGATCGACATCTTCAACGCCTGGGTCGATCCGCGCATCCGGTATTAACTAAATATCAAAAAATGTATCAATGAGTACGGAATGCGGCTCATGCATGGTAAAGCAGTAATTCCTGCATGGCGCTTCTTCGTTCACCAAAGGCAGACGATACACTAGCCAAAAAGGATGGGGCCGAAAAGGATGAGGGATGACTGGAATCCTGGCATCGCACCCACTCCCTCACCACCCCCTCACCACCCTCTCACTCCTCTCCCATGCAAACTCCCATCGGCAAAGTCTATCTGGTTGGCGCTGGCCCCGGCGACCCCGGCTTGTTTACCTTGAAGGGCAAGACTCTGCTGGAACATGCAGACGTGGTGGTGTACGACGCGCTGGTCAGTCCGCAGATTTTGGCGATGATTAATCCCAGGGCGGAGCAAATCAACGCAGGCAAGCGGCGCGGGCGGCATTCGCTGGTGCAAGAAGAAACGACCCGCCTGCTGATCGAAAAGGCGCGGGCCCATGCGATTGTAGTGCGGCTGAAGGGGGGCGACCCGTTTGTGTTTGGGCGGGGCGGCGAGGAGATGGAGGATTTGGTGAAGGCGGGCGTGGCTGTGGAGGTGGTGCCGGGGGTCACGTCGGGGATTGCCGCACCAGCTTATGCCGGAATTCCGCTGACCCATCGCGGCTACAGTTCTTCCGTGACCTTTGTGACGGGGCACGAGTCGGCAGGCAAGTATCGCCCAGAAGTGAACTGGCGGGCGATCGCCCAGGGCAGCGAAACCGTCGTCATCTATATGGGCGTTCACAATCTGCCGCATATCGTCGCAGAACTCCAGGCAGGCGGACTCTCGTTCGACACGCCAATCGCCCTCGTCCGCTGGGGCACACGCCCCGACCAGGAAGAACTACTCGGCACACTGGGCACGATCGCCCAACAGGTAGAAGAAACTGGCTTTGAAGCACCAGCGATCGCCGTCATCGGCAACGTCGTCCAACTCCACAGCATCTTGGCGGGCTGCCGCCCTGCTATTTACCCAGCGTTCTGAAGAAAAAGCTGCGTCGGCGGAATTGCGATATCGGGAAACGCCAGCGGGGCGATCGCCGCATTGGCAAGCAGCGTCACTGACTGCCGATATCCGTTTGAAGGGTCTAATTCAAAAGGACGTGCAGGGCTTAGTCTACACGTCCTCCAGAGATTTCAGTAATGATCTTATGGTTACAAGGTGAGGAAACAAAGAGCCAGCAGACTTCAGAGGTCATGCTTGGACTACGCCTGACCCCTGACCCCTAAAACCTGACCCCTGATTTCCAACCCCTAACCCGCCAGGTTGCCGAAGGTTTCAAACACGCCCGACTTGAACACCTGGAACACGAGGTAGGCAAAGGCCGCACCGCCAATGCCGCCGACCAAGAAACTGCCTGCGAACTCACTCCAGCCTTCAGAGGTAGACAGGGCTTCGGGCGGGTTGGGCGTGGTCACCGTAGCGATCGGCTTCTTCACCCCAACGCTGCTGTAGAGCGACAGGCACACCGTCAGAATTACCACCAAAATGACCGCTTCGATTAGCCCTACCAGATCGCCCACGCCAGAGTTGCGGAACTGGCTGGTGTATGCAAAGGGGCCAAAGAGCAAATAGCCATGCGCCATGCCCACTTCTAGCCCGCGCCGCTGAGCCGACAGCCCAGGACGATAGGCAGGCAGATTATTGATCAGCGCTTTGGTAAAGCCGGAGGAATTGATCGGGGTTGCCAGGTTGCCGATCTGGGGATCGCCAGCGGGCTGCACTACGTCTGTCATGTTCGAGAATCTCCAAGAAATTTGTAACGGTTCGTTGCGATATCTGAGAATGAGGAGAAGAAAGCCTCAGATAGGGTATGAGAAAGTCGGGCAGGGTGAATTACTCGTCACGCTCGATGTAGATGAACAAAAGCGCCATCGTCACAGCGGGAAACACCCAACCAACAATGGGAACAAAGATGGAAGGCAAATAAGAAGCTGCCATATCAAATTTCCTATTGGGAACTACAAGCGGTTCAGAACCGAATGTACTGCGAATCGTGCTGCAATGTCGAAACGCTAAGAATTTTTAACAAAAACTGCTCAAGTCAGGCGGGTGGTTCCACTTCTGTAGTAATTCGATACACTAAAACCGTGCATTGAACTGTGTATTTGTGTAATTAAAGAAGCACGGTAATCATCTGTCCCTGCAATCGTTGCAGATAGCTCGAAACATTTGTTTCAGCGTATTTTTTAGGATGCGACGATGACATGGATGATGACCTGAGTGATGACCTGAGTTTTAATTGCAATTGGCATTTTGCGTTTCCCAGTCCTGGCAAGAGGTTCTGATGGCGTTTTGGGAATTTCTGATTCAGCAGGAGGGCGATCGCTCTTGGTTGCCACTAGAGTCTCCCGATGTGGAGATTCTAGAAGGGCGCTATCGGGTGGTGGCGCGTTCTAGCCGGGTGAATACGCCCGTGGAAATTTCCATCATTCAGACCATCACCACCGAGCATCCACCCCGGCGGCGCGTGCAAAAGCGTATGGGACAGACCAATCCCGATGGGCTGCTGGTCGTCTTGCCCTTTACCCGACTGGAGCCGGGGGCATGGGAGTTGCGCTGTGTCGGCGATCTCATGTCTGACCTGATGGGCGAGGGCTGGGGCTATGGGGTCAAGCTCCAGGTCTTGAGCCATGAGGCGGATGCCGACGGGGACGATGATCTGCCGCCCGAAGACTGGCACAGCCAGGTTGCGGTTACTGATCAGGCTGCGGCGCAAGCTACGGCAGATCAAACCGCTGATCGAGCCGCCGAGCCGTCGGAGCCGGAAAACCTGCCAGAGTCCCAACGTCTCCCAAATTCACTGCAAAATTCACTGCAAAATTCAGGGGAGATGGGCGATCGCCCCCCCACTCCCCCTGTGATCGAGCCAGCCGAGCCAGCCGCAGCCGAAGACAGCTTCTTGGCAGCACTGGAGGCAATCGAGACAACACCCGCCGATGCGGCTGCACCGGATGCAGCGCCGGCCATTGTTGAAGCTGACGCTGAAGCTGACGTTGAAGCAGAAATCGGGGAAGTCAAAGGGGCGATCGCCGCTCGTGCAGACGCTGGTGCGAAAGTCTCCGGCGGTTCCATTGAGCAACCGACCGGGCAGCCAAATATCCACCCGACTCCGGCGGCTGCAATCTCGCCCGCCGACCTGCCGCCGCTACGCCTGGTGCTGCATCCCGACCACTATGCAGCACAGTGGGGCAGCACGCTGCGAATTACCGGTCAGGTGGTCGCGGCGAATCCCAACTCAGCAACCGACGCTGCACTTGAGCTTCCCGCCCTCTATCTAGACCTGGCCCTACGCGACCCACAAAGCGGCGAGCCGCTGGCGCAGATCCGACATGAATTGCCGGGGGGCCCATTGCCTCGTGCGGTGGACTGTGGGATTGACATTCCCGATGTAGACGCAACCCGGCTGATGCTGGGAGAGGCAACGCTGTCTGCGCCCCAGGACGAGCAGCAGGAGCCTTTTTTGCTGGCGGCGCAGAGCTTTACGGTGACAGCGGCGCTGGATGATCTGCTGGAGGCGATCGCCAACGATTTTCCTGGCGACCTCACCTCACCCTTTGTAGACGAAGAAGATCTGGATCTATCCTTGCTGAACCTGGTAGATGGAACGCCAGCCTCAGCCGCTCCATTACCAGAAGTCCAACCAGCGGGCGATCAGGTGTTGCCGCCACAAATTTTTCAGCCTGCGGCCGCTGCCGATGCACCGACCCCCAAGCCTGTGGAGTTGCCGCCCTGGGGCAACCCGCTTCCTGGCTTTGAAAACGGCATGAACCTGTGGCAGTTGGCGGCCGCCGTTTCGACTGGGCAAACCCCCGTCACCCGACTCGACAGCACCGCCCCGCCCCCCGCCGAGTCCGCAGCAGACGACTCTCCCTCGACAGCAGATCAAACCGGGAATCAAACTGGGGGCGAATTGACCCATAGCCTGCTTTCCGACGATCAGGCGGCGTGGGCTGAGGAGTTGGCAAACGCTGCGGGCGCTGATGCAGGAACCCCAAACTCAAACACGCCCCCCCTCGCCGCAGCAGATGATGCCGACCTTTCGATTTATTTGACCCACGTCAATCGCGCCAATCGCTCAAAGCCCGCTGCTGATGAAGCCCCGAACGATCCCAGAGCCGCTGTGCGAGAGGTTGCCGAGCCGGATACCGCAGGCTCGGAAGTCGTCCATCGGGAAGCCGAAAGTCTGGACGTAGCAAACCCGGAAGCCGCCGTTTTAGAACGACAGGCTGACCCAGCGCGATTCGCCCCGGCGATCGCCGATTCCACAGATGCCCCGCTAGAGTGGAACCACGAAGCCCTCTCTCTGGGGCAGCCTGCGCCATTGCCCAATGGCGCACCCCGCTTTTTGTCGCCGGAAGATCGAGCATTTCAGGCGTTAAACTTGCAGCGTCGCTTTTTGGCGCGGTTGACGGCACTGGCGACGGATCGAGAGTTGGGAGCGCTGATGCAGCCAGGGTCGCCGCCGCTGGGTCGCGACCTAGATTTGACCACAGACGAAATTGTGGTGGAAGATGCACCCCTGCCGCCGCCCCAGCGCTCCAGCCTCTATCGTCCCGAACATGCGCCAGAACCGCCGCCCGTGGTGTTGCCCGCAGAAGACCCCGTACCCTCGCCCGTGATGGACGTGCCCCAGGGTGAACTTACGTCTGGCCAGCGCATCGAAATTGGCATGGCGCTGCCTGATTTGGAACCTCGCTTTTATATCAAGCTGTGGCTGCGCGATCGCCAATCTCGCACGATTCTAGACGGGCCGCGCTGGGTGATGAACTTCGTGCCCGACGGTCAGGGATACCAAATTGCCTACACCCAGGTCACGGTGCCCTTTGGCTGCGTGGAAACCCAGTTTGAGGCGATCGCCGTTGAAATGTCTACCCAGCGCGAGAGCCGCAAGGTCGTTCAGTCGCGCCGCGTTGTGCCGCCCGACCTGCCCCAGCTTGATTTGAACGATCTGGGCATTTAGAGCAGTTAGTCGATTCCCGATTTTATTTTAGATTCTCGATTTTATTTACACGTGCGATTTTGGCTTGCTAATCGAGCGATTGCGGGGCTTCCAGCAGAGCCAGCAGACCGGGAAGCGAGGAACCGACCCGGATTGACCCAGCGCGACAGTCCCGCAGCCACAGCCGAATCGCTTGCGCCACCACGCCTTCGCTGCTGTCGCGGGGCGGGCTAGCGGGCTGCCGCTGGGGATAGCCACCCACACTCGACAACACGCCTGCCAGTTGCCACTGGTCTGCCCGCTGCGTCAAAAAAATCCAATAAAATCCCTGGAGTCGGGCATAGCCACCGTAGCCATACTGCCGCTCTAGCGTGGTGAAAAAGACCTGGTGGGGCGGGTCTTCTGGGGCGATCGCCCGATATTCTTCTAGCCCCAGTTCTTCTAGCGTGGCAGGCAGGGGGCGATAGTCGGGCGACCCCGCCAGCAGCACATAGCTCGGCGGCAGGTCGGTGGTGCGGCTGCGGGAGCGCGATCGCGCAATGACTCGATTGGCATAGCTGGGCAAATCACGCAGCAGCAGCGGCATCAAAGACTCTAGCGTATCGGGGCAGTGGTTTTGCGGTAGCCGCCGGGCCAGATTGGGGGAACGCTGCGCCGACGGACTCGGCTCCATCGAGTCCGCCATCGAGTCCGCCATCGAGTCCGCCATTGAGTCCGCCATTGAGTCCGCCATCGAGTCAATCAGCATTGACTCGATCAGGGTTTCGCTGTTGCCCGCCAATTCTAGACCCCGTGCGGCGGGCTGGGCGATTGCTATTGGCGCAAGTAGGGCGATCGCCCACCATCTAGCCCACCATCTATTCTCCATAGATCTCCATAGAGTCCCCATAGAGTTCTATCACCCACCACGACAGAGAAGCCCAAGCCCGATCCACCCTGAACAAGCTGGGAACCCAATTGCCCCCGCTCCCCAACTCCGATCCGCTGCATCAAGCTGCA
>JBDNCP010000213.1:0-7517 GCA_046719575.1 Cyanobacteriota bacterium | reverse complement strand
TTTTCTCTCTTCGTTTTTCTCTCTTCGTTTTTCTCTCTTCGTTTTTCTCTCTTCGTTTTTCTCTCTTCGTTTTTCTCTCTTCGTTTTTCTCTCTTCGTTTTTCTCTCTTCGTTTTTCTCTCTTCGTTTTTCTCTCTTCTCTCTTCCCTACAGGGCGATCGCCAATCCATCGGCTCTGGGTTCCGACGCAGCGATCAGCGTGCTGCCGTGCCGCAGGATGATTTGCCCTTTGCCAAACTGACTAACTTCGGCGCTGATCTGAATGGCGTGATGGCGATCGCCCAACGTTCGCACCACAGCGGGTGGCACGGCCTGTTCCAGCAGCACCAAATTGTCCCGGAGAAAACGCCAGCGGGGGGCATCCAGCGCCGCTTGGGGATTCAGTCCGTAGTCGGTCAAGTTGACCACCACCTGCACATGGCCCTGGGGCTGCATGGGTGCGCCCATCACGCCGAAGGGGCCTAGCGGTTGCCCATTGCGGGTCAAAAAGCCGGGAATAATCGTGTGAAACGGGCGCTTTGCGGGAGCGTATTCATTGGGGTGTCCGGGGTCTAGCGTGAAGCCTGCGCCGCGATTGTGCAGGGCAATGCCGGTGTCGGGGATCAAAATGCCGCTGCCAAAGCCTTCATAGTTTGACTGGATGAAGGACACCATTAGGTCGGGTTCTGCCGCAACGAGAAACACCGTGCCGCCCTGGGGGATGCCGGGTTTTGCCAGCGGCAGGGCAGTGTCGGAGATGAGGGAACGGCGATCGCCCGCATAGCCCTTATCTAGCAGCCGCGCTGGGTCAAATTCTAGACTGTGGGGGTCGGCGACATAGCGATAGGCATCGGCAAAGGCCAGCTTCATGGCCTCGATTTGCCAGTGAAAGCTGTCGGCCGAGTCGCGGGGATAGCGCCCCAGGTCAACCCCTTCTAGAATATTGAGCGCTATCAGCGCGGCAATGCCCTGGCCATTGGGCGGGATTTCCCATACCGTCAGGTCGCGATAGGTTGTTGAAATGGGCGTTACCCAGTCCGCAGTGTGGGCTGCCAGATCCGCTAGGGTGATAAAACCGCCCGTGCTGGCGGCAAAGTTGGCAATTTTTTCTGCCAGATCACCTTTGTAAAAATCCTCGCCGCCAGACTGGGCGATCGCCCGCAGGGTTCGGGCGTGATTCTCACTACGCCAGATTTCGCCTGCCTCCGGAGCGCGACCGCCCGGAAAGAATATCTGCTGAAATGGTTCAAATTCCTTGCCTTGCAGCGGCAAAAACACCCGCTCTGCCCGCTTCCAGGCTCGCGCGGTTTCTGGTGACACCGGAAACCCCTGCTCCGCATAGCGAATCGCGGATTCAAACAATTGCTCAAAGGGCAGCTTGCCCCACCGCTGCCAGAGCGATCGCCAGCCCGACACCGCCCCCGGCACCGTGACCGCCCGCCAGTCGCACGGCGGCACTGTCGCCAAATCACCAAACGCCGCCCGCGCTAGTCCTTGGGGACTCCGCCCCGACGCATTCAGCCCGTGCAGTTGCCCATCCCACACCAGCGCAAACGCATCCGACCCGATGCCGTTGGAGGTGGGTTCTACGACCGTCAGGGCGATCGCCATTGCCAGCGCCGCATCCACCGCATTGCCCCCCGCCCAGATCATCTCCGCCCCTGCCATGGTTGCCAGGGGCTGACTCGTCGCCATCGCGCAGCGCTGCCCCATGACAACGCGACGACCAGACGGATAGGGATAGTGGGTGAGGGTCATAAGGGGGGTAGGGGAGTGATGGGGTGATGGGGTGGTGGGATGATGATGCGATGATGAAAGGGGGAGAGGGGGAGACAAGGAGAATAGATTAACACTCCAACACCCCAACACTCCAACACCCCAACACCCTCCTAAACCCTGACCCCTAACCCCTTATGACCGCTACTCTCTATGGCGTGGGCGCTGGCCCTGGCGACCCGGAGCTTATTTCTGTAAAAGGGCTGCGGTTGCTACAATCTTCACCTGTGGTAGCCTTCCCAGCGGGGCTGGGCGACAAGCCAGGGGTGGCGCAGCAGATTGTGGCGCAGTGGCTCCGACCCGATCAGGTGCAACTAGCGCTGGACTTTCCTTATGTGCAGGATGAGGCAACGCTAGAGCAGGCGTGGAATGCAGCAGCAGAGCAGGTGTGGAACTATTTGCAGCAAGGTCACGACGTGGTGTTTGTGTCGGAAGGGGATGTCAGCTTTTACAGCACCTTTACCTATCTGGCGCAGACCGTGATGCAGCAGCACCCCACAGCGCGGGTAGAGACAATTCCGGGCATTTGCTCCCCAATGGCGGCGGCAGCGGCGCTGGGGATGCCGCTGACCGTGCGAGCTGAGCGACTGATTGTGCTGCCTGCTCTATACACGGTTGCAGATTTGGAAACGGCGCTAGATGCGGCGGAGGTCTTGGTTTTAATGAAAGTGAGTTCAGTGTACGAACAAGTCTGGCCTGTGCTGGAGCGGCGTGGTTTGCTTCAGCACAGTTATGTGGTCGAGCGGGCCAGCCAGCCGACGCAGGTAATTTATGCCGACCTGCGCGATCGCCCCTCGCTGAAACTGCCCTATTTTTCGCTGCTGTTGGTGAAGTGTGGCGGGGAGAAGTGTGACGGAGATCAGCAATTGCCGACCCCTGCTCCGACCTCCCTACGCTAAAATTTCAGAGGCTTTCGACGAAGCGCGTATGACCTATTACTCTGCTGAACCCTACCCCCAAAATTGGCTACAACGGTGGTCGCAGGAGCCGCTGTTTTGGGCGGCGCTGGCTTCAGTCGGGGCGCATTTACTGCTGTGGGCATTTTTGCCATTTTTGCCAGGGCAAAAGCTGCCGACCGAGCGGCAGGTGCAGCGGCCGGTGTCGCTGGTGCAACTCACGCCGGAGGAATTGAGCCGCGTTCCTAGTTTTGCCCAGCCAAATCTAGAATTGCCTACGTTTTCAGATTCATCTACAACGCTGCCGCAGCCTGCGCCGGGGTCGTCCTTTAGCCTGTCGCCGCTACCCGGACAAACGGGGCGATCGCCCTCTGCCCTGCCGCCCTTTTTTGTGCCGCCTGCGCCACCCCTGCCGCCGCTGTCGTCCTTGAGTCCTAGCTTCAGCGCCACCAGTCGCTCGCGCACGCCACTGCTGCCCCGCTCGACCTTTACGCTGCCGCCGTCGTCTGCGCCCTCGTCGATTCCGTCGATTGTGCCCTCGCCGTCTCCGTCGATTCCATCGCTCGACCCAGAATTTTCGACCGATGGGCCATCCCTGCGGCTACCCTCTAGCTCCCAAAATAATTCGCCCCTGTTTCCCACGCTGCCGTCGGTGGTGGGTAGCCCATCCCCCACCCCCTCGATTGCGGCTTCACCCAGTCCAACGGCTTCACCCAGCCCGGCGGCTTTGCCAAACGCCGAGGCCTCCCCAACGCCTAGCCCTGCCGCTTCGCCTGCGGTTCCCAGTTCTCCGGCAGCTTCGCCCAGCCCCACCACGCCTGCGCTCTCGCCCGCCCAGCAGTTGGCTGCACTCCAGCGCGATCGCCCAGAACTGTTTGCCTACAACCCGCAGGGTACTCGTCCGGATCAGGCAAACTTGGCCTATATCAACTGGTTTAGTCAAACAGGGCTAGAAATTCCTGATCCGGATGCCATTCGCCCTCAGGAAGTCGCGGTAGAACTGCCGCTCAACGCCTGTCTCCTACAACTAGAGCTAGATGATGATGAAGTGCCATCGGCCGTTGTAGGGGTGCTTGTGGATGCCGAGGGCAAACAGGTAGAATCGCCAACGCTGCTGCGGAGTTCGGGCTATGGCATTTTGAACGCCGATGCGATCGCTGTCGTGCGGACTCGCCAAATTGAAAACACCACTGGCGCAACCCGTCCCTATCTGTTTGAAGTGAAATATTCGCAGGAGAATGAGCGCTGCCCTGAGTTGCCATCGCCTGCCCCTTCGCCTGCTAGCTAAGGGAGCTATACGCATGGTAGAAGCAGCTTTTTTAAACTACCTGCGGGCGATCGCCCCCCGGCTGAACGCCTTCATGGATCGGTTTAGCGAGGCACGGGTGCTGGTGGCAGGCGACCTGACGCTGGACGAGTTTCTGACGGGGCAGGTCGAGCGGCTGTCGCGGGAGGCTCCCGTGCTGATCTTGCGGCATGAGGAAACGCGGCAAATTCCCGGCGGCGGCGCAAACGCGGTCTATAACCTGGCAAAACTGGGGGCACAGGTCAAGTCGGTAGGACTGGTGGGCAAAGATGAGCAGGGCGCGGTGCTGCGGCGCATTTTTGAGGCGGCAGGCATTGATACCAGCGGCATTTTGCTGGATGGCGATCGCCCCACCGTTACCAAAACGCGCATTTCAGGTCATGCCCGCCAGTCGGTGACGCAGCAGATCGTGCGGGTCGATCGCAAGTCTGACGCGCCCGCCGATCCGGATTTACAGTTGGCGCTGGCAGACTATATTCAGCAGCATCTTGGCACAGTGGACGCGGTGGTCTGCTCAGACTATGGCGACGGCGTACTGAGTGCCCCGGTAATCGAAGCAGCCTTGCAGCATTCTCTTTGCGTGGTGGATACACAGATCGACCTGCACCGCTTTGCTGGGGCAACGGTGTTTACGCCCAACCTGCCCGAAGCCGAAAAAGCCGTGGGCTATGGCATTACTGGAGGCGATTCGCGAAGCGATCCCTCCGGGAATCGCCTTGCCCAAGCAGGGGCCGACCTGCTGCGTCTGACCCGCGCCCAGCACGTGCTAATCACTCGTGGCGAAGAGGGTATGAGCCTATTTAGCCAGGATGGTTCTCAACACTCCATTCCTGCTTTCAACCGGACGGATGTGTTTGATGTGACGGGCGCGGGGGATACGGTGGTGGCGGCGCTGACGCTGGGGCTAATCGTCGGCGCTACGCCTGTAGAGGCTGCGATCTTGGGCAACCTGGCCGCCAGCATTGTCGTCCGTCAGTTTGGCACTGCAACGACCAGTGTAGGAGAAATGAAAGCCGCTCTCCGGAGCTTGGTAGAACTTGGTTCCTCATCGGCGTAAATAGGCGTAAATAGGCGTAAATAGGCGTAAATAATCGGCCAATTGCCGGCTAATAATCGCCAATAATCGAAAGATTTCCGTAACGCCTTGCAGTCTGCCCCAAAGCGATGCGATAGAGTGTAAGCACTGGCGTTGCCACCTGTAGCGGGGACGATTGCACAAATTAATTTGCACAAATTAATTAAGTGCAGTGAAGTGCAGTGAAGTGCAGTGAAGTGCAGTGAAGAAAATTTCTGTGCCCGTTGGGATTGCGGACAACGGTTTGACTAATTACCTTTCAGACGATTACCCTTTAGACGATTACCTTGACGGGATTCTCTCAAGATTCTCTCAAGTAAGATTGCTTCGGATTCGCATTACGCTCGGCCATGTCTTCTATCTTTCCCACTACTCGTCGTCGCCAGCGGCAATTTGGGCTTACCAAGCTGCTGGGTTTTGCCTTGGTGCTAGGGCTAGGCTATGTTGCCCTCAAGGAGGTCAGAGCTTTGTTGCGAGAGCCGGAGGCGGTGCTGGTGTTGGGCGGGTCTACGGCGAGAGAGCAGTTTGCGGCAGAATTTGCCCAACAGCACCCCCATCTGCCCGTTTGGATTTCGTCGGGCAGCAATCCAGAATATGCGGAGTGGGTGTTTAAGGAAGCCGGAATTGAGCGCGATCGCCTCCGGTTGGACTATCGAGCAGTGGACACGCTGACTAACTTCACAACGCTGGTGGATGAGTTTGAGTCGCAGGGCATCAGCAGCATTTATCTGATCACGTCTGACTATCACATGCGCCGCGCCTGGGTGATTGGCAAAATTGTCTTGGGCAGCCGGGGCATCGAGTTTAAGCCAGTGAAAGTGCCTTCAACGCAGCCTGCTGAAGCCACTGGCAAGGTGGTGCGCGATGCCGCTAGGGCCATGCTATGGGTCACAACGGGGCGCACAGGCGCAACTCTGGGCAAATACTTGCGAGATTAGCCAGCTCGCGAGAGTAGTCAGCTAGAATCCGCCGCCTCAACCCCATCTGCTAGACTGCCACATCCTGCACCAGCACGTAGGGCTGCAAGATTAGCGCATTAAATCGCTTGTTGCGGCTGCTATTCCAGGCTTTGATCTGCTCAGAGCTGGGCTTCTGGATTAGCCCCTCGTCAATCCATCGTTGCACCGTGGTGGTGTGATCAGAGGCGATCGCCACGCCCACATCCAACAAGTCTAGACCCGCGCCCACCAGCACCAGCGCATTTCGCTCGGCATGGGGCATCAGCCAGTCCCACTCTGCCTCGCCCATCGTGCCTGCCAGTTCTGCCCGCAAATCTTGCATTCCGACAACCCTCGCTACTCAACATGGTTGGTCTAGTTTCATAGACCGAAGTTCGATGAGATTCCCCTAGAATCGGGCAATTCCCTTACAAAAACTCTGTAGACCTTACCGAGATCCGACTCAAGGTACAAATCATGTCATGTTCGCCGCCCAACATCATGTAGTGTGAAGGCAATTTAAAGTCACTACATATCGTGACGAGCGCGGACTCAGATACGCAATCCAAATACACAATTACACAATCCAGATACGCAATCTCGAAGCCCGTTAGCGTTTTAGCCCTTAGCCCTTGGACTGTTTTTTAGTTCGACCCAAGTTTTTATTTATAATTCTTAACATAAACTTACCGTCCTAGATCATGCATCGCATGAATTCTCTCTACGCAGTGCTGTGTGACCTGCTCTAGGGCAGATCGCTCACCTGCTGGCGGCAAGATCGGCTGCCCTATGCGTACTGTAATTGGCACTGGGCGGGGAAATCGACTGCCCTTCGGGAGAATTGCCTCTGTACCCCAGAGGCTAACGGGCAGTAGGGGAGCCTGCACTTTAGACGCTATCATCGCCGCGCCCAGTTTGGCTTCGGGAATTCGCCCGTCGGGGGTGCGCGTGCCGGATAGAAAAATGCCCACCGCCCAGCCTTGCTCAAGCTGGTGAATTGCGGCTCGAATGGCGCTGCGGTCAGCCGAACCCCGCTTGACGGGATAGGCTCCGTAGAGGGCGATCGCCTGCTTTAGCACGGGCACGCGAAACAGTTCCTCCTTTGCCATGTAGGAAACGGGTCGCCGCACACAGCACGACAGCAGCGGCGGGTCAAAGTCGCTGGCATGGTTCGCCACCACAATCAGCGGGCCGCGCTGGGGCACGTTTTCCAGACCATACACCCGTCCCCGAAAGTAAAACCGCAGCATCGGGGCTACCACCGACCACTTGAACAGGTGGTAGAGAGCAAGGCTAGACGGAGGTTCACGATCGCGCATTCAAGGGGGGTGGGGTTGGGGGTTAAGGGGGGTAGGGTGACAAGGGCAGGGACAGAAAAAGGAAGAACGAAAAAGGAAGAAAGAAAAACGAAAAACGGAACCTCTTCTCTCTTCGTTCTTCTCTCTTCGTTCTTCTCTCTTCGTTCTTCTCTCTTCCCTACCTCCATCGCTCGATCACTTATCCTGCCACGCGCTCGACATCGGCGATCGCCCCTACGTTCTCCAGCGC
>JBDNCP010000212.1:0-7538 GCA_046719575.1 Cyanobacteriota bacterium | reverse complement strand
TTTTGTCAGTCAATCAGGATAGACGGTGACTCGCGTCCTAACACACATTCTAGAAAACAGACTTACTATATAAGTAACCTGCGTGTCTGCCAGGAAAACCAGTCCCGCCACCTGTATCAATCCATACGGTCAGCATTACAGTCAGCATTTCATTCGGTCAGCATTTACCAAAAGCAGGTTTTTAGCACGGTCTATTTCAACGGGCATTTTTCTAAACCGCGAAAAGATACTGCCGCCCGTTTTGCTTTGAACCTTTGCCTCTAGGGTTCCCCTAGTTTTTGCCCAAGGTTTCAGCCCTGTTCGTTGGCTCCGGTTTGTGGCTTCGAGGCAGGGGTTGCCAAGCCCCGATTTTGAACCCGTCGCTTCAGGCAATTCACTTCTTCAGGCGATGGATTTCCAAGCGACTGATTTCAGCGACTGATTTCAAAGATCTCAGCCAAAGTTGCTTGAACCGTCATCAGCCCAGCGTTTAGCCCAGGCTTCTTCTCCCCGCATGGGCAACACCATTCAACCAACCAGCCTTACCCGTGGGACATACATGGTGCTACCCATTGAATTTATCGTGATCGGCAAGCCGATTTCGCACCAAACCAAAGACAAGGCTCGTCTGCGCGACTGGAGAGACAAAGTGCGGCAGCGGGCGATCGCCTGCTGGAACGGCAAAGCCCCGCTGGGTGATTATCTCAAGGTGATCATCACGCACTATTACGACGCGCCCCTAGGCGACGAGTCCGGCGTTCCCGACAGTGATAATATAGTGAAACCAGTGCGAGACGCGCTGAACGGGGTGATTTACGTAGATGACTACCAGATCACAGATTTTATCAGCCGCCGTCGAAACTTGAACGCTTCTTTTCGTGTGAAGGGAATGTCTGCGGCACTGGCAGAGGGATTTTGCCAGGGTGAGGAGTTTTTGCATATCCGGATAGAGGCGGCTCCCGATCCATCTGAGCTAAGCTAGAAGACTAGGTTAGGATTTATTTGCAGTGGCGTTTTCGCGCTGCCGTTTTGCGTTATTCTTCCTGCATTATTCTGCGTTATTCAGAGTTGCCGTATATGACCCGTCCACCGAATCGGAGTCCGTTAGAGCATCAGCGCCTGCTGAAGCTTGCGCGGGAATACCGCAAGCAGGGATATCAGGTGACTCTTTATCCTGCTCCAGAAGATTTACCCTCGCCGCTGGCCCATTGCTCCCTGGATTTGGTTGCCAAGCGGGATGAAAAGGCGATCGCCGCCGAAGTCCGCACCCGCGAAAGCCTGACCCTCAACGGCCCCGATGACCTCCGCAAGCTCAGTGAATCCGTCCAGAAAATTCCTGGCTGGGAGTTTGAACTCGTGATTACCAATCCCCGGAAGAAAGTGGAGTGACGGGGGAGGGATGGAAAAAATGAAAAACGAAGAACGAAGAACGAAGAACGAAAAACGGAACCTCTTCGTTTTTCTCTCTTTCCTCGCCTTATCACCCACTCACCTCCACCACTCCCCCCTGCTCTGCCGAAATCCTCGCCGCCTCTGCCACCGCTAAGGCATACAGGCTATCGGCGATCGCCACATACAGCGGCTTGCCCTCCGTGAGAAAATCCAGCACGGCAGCGGTGTCGCGGGCAAACAGGCCGCGACGGCTGCCCAGGTCGAGGGGCTGGGTTTGGTCGGGCAGGATGAGTTCGCCGCTGTCGCCATTGAGGGCGATCGCCCCGGTTTCGCCCTGAATCGTCAGCGTCCGCTCGGCGGCCCACAGCGCCTCGCCTTTGCCGTAGATCACTTCGCCAATCAGCCCGCTGGCAAACCGCAGTTGCGCCGTGCAAACGCAGGTGGTAAAGCGGGAATTGGCTGCATCGGGCTGCCAGTAGCGGGTCTGACAACTCACCGTTTTCACCGGGCCAAACAGGTTGGTGAGCCGATGCACCCGTGACAGTGCGCCCACCAGCGGAAAGCCAAATTCTGCTATGTCATAGGTCCACTTGTCGGGGGCGGGGTGCTTGGGCGTGAGGTCGCTGTAGCGCAGGTAAAAGGGCGTGCCGATGGCGGGCAGCGCTGTCTGAATCGCTTCGTGAATGCCGCTCAGCAGTTCGATATGTTCCACATGCAGCAGGCGGTTTTGGGACTCAGCCAGCGCAGCTAGTTCCTTTGCCGTCGCCAGATCCAGCGCCAGCGGATATTCCACGACGACGTGTTTGCCTGCTTGTAGCGCTGTGCGAACCACTGTCGCATGTTGGGCGTTGCTGGTGGACACGATCACCAGGTCGATATCTGGCCGCTGCACCAGGACGCTCCAGTCGTCGGTCGCCTCGGTGTCGAGCGGTGCGGCTAGCGCTTGGGCACGGGCGAGGTCGCGGCTGGCGATCGCCACGAGTTTCGTCCGGGGGTCTGCCTGCACCAGTTCGGCGCGGGTCTTAGCCGCGTAGCCCGTGCCCACAATCCCCACCCGAATCGGCTGCGTCTGCTCCATACCCTCTGAAAAATTCGCCCAAACTCAATTCGCTCAAACTCAATTCGCCCAAACTCAATTCGCTCAAACTCAATTCGCCCAAACTAGTTGGACGATTGCCCTTCGGACGAGTGCCATCCTATCCCAATTTCTGGCGCACCAGTGCAACAATCTGCGCCATTTGCTTTTTCAGGGTTTCCACTTCGGTTCGCAAGCGGGCGTTTTGGTTGCGGAGTTGCTGCACTTCGGCCTTGAGTTGCTGGAGTTCGGCGGCTCCATTGAGTGCGGCGGGGGCATCTTCTACCTCCGCCGGGGAGCGGGTCGAAATCGCCGCCATCTCTTGCCGATCCTTTGCCTTTGCGGTGGCCGAGCGAATCGCGTTGAACAGGTGCGCCTGACCGAAGGGCTTGCCGACAAATTCAAAATAGTCGAACAGTTCTGGCACGATTTTTTCCACATCTTCGCGCCGGCCCGACATCATCACAATTGGGATCGACTTCAGCCGGGGGTCTGCCTGAATCGTCTGCACCACTTCCCAGCCGTTCATGCGCGGCATGAAGAAATCCAGCAGCACCAGGTTCGGTCGCTCCTGACGAATGACGTGCAGCCCTTCTACCCCGTCCCGCGCCTCGATCACCTCATAGCTGCCGCGTGGCAGCATGTCTCGCACCTGCATCCGAATCGTTTTGCTATCGTCCACAATCAGGATTTTGAGGCTTGGCATAGGAGTTGAACGTCGCACGCCGTCGTGCGGAGAGGGGGAAGATGCGGGGCGATCGCCCCAAGAGCGATCGCCTCACCTCCAAGTGTATGCATAAGTAAGCTTTCCCTCACGATTGCGGTTCATTTCGCTTTTTTCTCTGCTTTTTCTCTAAAGCTGGCTATCGATTGCAGCCAGATTGCCCGGTGAACCTTGAGACTTGCAGGGGCGATCGCTTGGGTCACACCAGCGAGTGAGATACGCTAGAAAATACCGACAAAATCTAGAATGACTGCGATCGCCCTCACCCTAAATCCTGCTCCCGGTGGGCTATTGTGTACACACAAATTGACTGGACTAGGGCAAATCCGTTGAGATCCCCCTAAATCCCCCTTAATAAGGGGGACTTCCGATCCGGTTCCCCCCCTTATTAAGGGGGGCTAGGGGGGATCAACGCGTCGCCGCTGCAGAATAGAAGACTTGTGTTTACACAATAGTCAGATGAGAAAAAGAGCCAAGGGATGAGAACAAAACCCGATAATACCCAGCCTATTTGCACCTATGAACAACGCCTTTCTCCATCGTCTTTATAGCCCCGATCGCCCGGTGATTGTCTTCGACGGCGCGATGGGCACCAACCTCCAGGTGCAAAACCTGACAGCGGAGGATTTTGGCGGCACGGAGTATGAGGGCTGCAACGAGTATTTGGTCGTCACCAAACCAGAGGCCGTTGCCAAAGTGCATCGCGACTTTCTGGCGGCAGGTGCAGATGTGATTGAAACCGACACCTTTGGCGCAACGTCCATTGTGCTGGCGGAATATAACCTGGGCGATCGCGCCTATGAACTCAACAAGCTAGCGGCAGAACTAGCAAAGCGCTGCGCTGAGGAATTTTCCACCCCCGACAAGCCCCGCTTTGTGGCCGGGTCGATAGGGCCCACTACCAAACTGCCCACCCTCGGCCACATTGACTACGACACAATGAAGGCGGCTTTTGAAGAACAGGCCGAGGGACTCTACGACGGCGGCATAGATCTGTTTATTGTGGAAACCTGCCAGGACGTGCTGCAAATCAAGGCGGCACTGAACGCAATCGAAGCAGTGTTTGCGCGGAAGGGCAATCGCCGGCCGCTAATGGTCTCCGTCACGATGGAAATCCAGGGCACGATGCTCGTCGGCTCCGACGTGGCCGCCATGCTCACCATCCTAGAACCTTACCCCATCAACATCCTGGGGCTAAACTGTGCCACCGGCCCCGACCGCATGGCCGACCATATCCGCTATCTCTCACAGCATTCGCCCTTCGTCATTTCCTGCATCCCCAACGCAGGCATCCCCGAAAACGTGGGCGGCCACGCCCACTACAAGCTCACACCGATGGAACTGCGCCTGGCCCTAATGCACTTTGTCGAAGATCTAGGCGTGCAGGTGATCGGCGGCTGCTGCGGCACTCGCCCAGAACATATTCAGCAGTTGGCAGAGATTGCGCCCACGCTAAAGCCCAAAGATCGGGCCGTCAGAGGTCAAGAGCTAGGGATGCGGGAGGAATCGGAATCCCTAATCTCCTCATCTCCTCATCCTCTCATCCCCCCCCCAACCCACTTGCCTACCCATCCCACACCCCGCCTCGCCCTCTCTTACACGCCTGCCGCCGCCTCTATCTACAGCGCCCAGCCCTACGACCAAGACAACTCCTTCTTGATCATTGGCGAACGGCTGAATGCCAGCGGTTCCAAAAAGGTGCGAGAGCTGCTGAATGCGGAAGATTGGGATGGATTGGTATCCATTGCGCGATCGCAGGTAAAAGAAGGGGCCCATATCCTGGATGTAAACGTAGACTATGTGGGCCGCGACGGCGAGCGCGATATGCGGGAACTGGTGTCGCGCTTAGTAACGAATGTGAACCTGCCGCTAATGCTCGACTCCACCGAGTGGCAAAAGATGGAAGCCGGACTCAAGGTTGCAGGCGGCAAGTGCATTCTCAACTCAACGAACTACGAGGACGGCGACGAGCGCTTCTTTAAGGTGCTGGAGTTGGCCAAGACCTACGGCGCGGGCATCGTCGTCGGCACGATCGATGAAGACGGCATGGCGCGGACCGCGGAACGCAAGTTTGCGATCGCCCAGCGAGCCTACCGCGACGCGCTGGAATACGGCATTCCGGCCTACGAAATCTTTTACGACCCGCTGGCGTTGCCCATTTCCACGGGCATTGAGGAAGACCGGGAAAATGGCAAGGCCACCATCGAAGCGATTCGCCTCATTCGCCAACATCTACCAGGGGTTCACATTCTGCTGGGCGTGTCGAATATCTCCTTCGGCCTCAGTCCCGCAGCGCGGATTGTGCTGAACTCGATGTTTTTGCATGAGGCGACGGCGGCGGGCATGGATGGGGCGATCGTCAGCGCCGCCAAGATCTTGCCGCTGGCGAAAATCGACCCGCAGCATCAAGAAGTCTGCCGCCAGTTGATCTACGACCAGCGGCAGTTTGAGGGCGACGTATGCGTCTACGACCCGCTGACAGAACTCACTAAGCTGTTCGAGGGCGTTTCCGCCAAAGACACCCGCTCTAGCAGTTCCCTCGCTGATCTGCCCATTGAAGAGCGGCTGAAGCAGCACATCATCGACGGCGAGCGCATCGGGCTAGAGGCAACTCTCGCCGAAGCGCTGAAAACCTACAAGCCGCTGGACATCATCAACACCTTTTTGCTAGACGGCATGAAAGTCGTCGGTGACCTGTTTGGCTCTGGGCAAATGCAGCTTCCCTTCGTGCTGCAATCGGCAGAAACCATGAAAGCTGCGGTGGCTTACCTAGAACCCTTCATGGATAAAGAAGAATCGGGCGGCAACGCCAAGGGCACCTTCCTGATCGCTACGGTGAAGGGTGACGTGCATGACATCGGTAAGAATCTGGTTGATATCATCCTCACCAACAACGGCTATCGCGTGATTAATCTGGGCATCAAGCAACCTGTTGATAACATCATCGATGCCTATTTTGAACACAACGCCGACTGCATTGCGATGAGCGGTCTACTGGTCAAGTCCACCGCCTTTATGAAAGAGAACCTGGCGGTGTTTAACGAGCGCGGCATCACTGTGCCTGTCATTCTCGGCGGCGCAGCGCTCACGCCCAAGTTTGTCTACGAAGATTGCCAGAACACCTACAAGGGCAGGGTGATTTACGGTAAAGACGCTTTTTCTGACCTGCACTTTATGGATCAGCTCATGCTCGCGAAGGCAGAGGGCAAGTGGGATGACCTGAAAGGCTTTTTAGATGAAGCGGGTCAGGCAGTCGAAGATAGAGAACAGGCCTTGGGGGTGGCTAAAGCACTTGGGGGAGCAGAAGAGGCAATCGCCCCCATTGCCGCAACCGAGCCAGCCGTCCCCCCAGTCGCAGATACCGTGCGTTCCGAAGCCGTGGCCATCGACATTCCGCGCCCAACGCCACCCTTCTGGGGCACACAGATTTTGAATCCGGAAGACATTTCCCTAGAGGACGTGTTCTGGTATCTCGATTTGCAGGCGTTGATTGCGGGGCAGTGGCAGTTCCGCAAACCGAAGGAGCAAACCCGCGAAGAATACGACGCTTTCTTGCAGGAAAAGGCCTACCCTATTCTGGCGCAGTGGAAACAACGCGTTGTAGCAGAGAATTTACTGCACCCACAAGTGGTCTACGGCTACTTTCCTTGCTTAGCCAACGGCAACTCGCTACACATTTATGACCCCGCTGCCGTGCAGCAGGGCAAGACTCCCAACGATCTGCAACCCATTGCCAGTTTTACCTTCCCCCGGCAAAAGTCTCTGCGCCGCCTCTGCATTGCAGACTTCTTCCTACCCAAAGACCAGGCCGCTCAATTTGACGTATTTCCCATGCAGGCGGTAACAGTCGGCGACATCGCCACCGAATTTGCCCAGAAGCTATTTGCTGCCCATCAATACACCGACTATCTCTACTTCCACGGGCTGGCGGTGCAGACAGCGGAGGCGCTGGCGGAGTGGGCCCACGCCCGCATCCGGCGCGAGTTGGGCTATGGCGATGCCGAGCCGGACAACATCCGCGACGTGCTGGCGCAGCGCTATCAGGGATCGCGCTATAGCTTTGGCTATCCCGCTTGCCCAAATATTCAGGATCAGTATACGCAGCTAGACCTATTGGGCGCACAGCGGATCGGGCTACACATGGATGAAAGCGAGCAGCTTTATCCAGAACAATCGACCACAGCGATCATTGTTTATCACCCAGTAGCAAAGTACTTCAGCGCGTAGTTGAGAGTAATGAAGCTCGTTGACTGACAAAACATTGACCGCTGGCGGCTGGAAGCCGCGCCTACACAGGCGAAACCCGCCTACGCGGGTTTGGGGTCAGGGTCGAGAGTCGGCGAAGGCCGACTTCGTTGATATAGCAGC
>JBDNCP010000211.1:0-7545 GCA_046719575.1 Cyanobacteriota bacterium | reverse complement strand
GCGAACTACAACAATATTTTTTGTCACTGCCGCCAGTGCGATCGCGAATGGGTTGCGTCCACAGAAGAACCCTGCACCTGCGGCAGCATTCGCGTGGAGTATATTGCCTGCTGGCAATTTCCTGATGACTAGCGCCTGCTGGCAATTTCCTGATGACTAGCGCCTGCTGGCAATTTCCCGATGACTAGCGCCTGCTGGCAATTTCCTGATGACTAGTGATGACTAGCGCCTGCTGGCAATTTCCCGATGTGCGTGGGCAACACGGGCTAGTCCTCTACGGCATCGAGGGAAGCCACAAAGCCGATTGGGAAAGACGGCTCCGCAAGCTGGGTAGCGTAGGCCGCCGTGAGAAACGGGCGATAGTCCTCATTTCCAGCGACGTGGGTCTGGAAAAATGCCAGCGTCAGGGCGTGGTGATAGCGCTCGGAGATGGCTTTGATGTCTTCCCAAGAGCGGCGATTGGAGGGGCGATCTGACCCAGAATTTCCCCCTGCGATGCGTCCGGCAATTTCATAGCTGATGCGGGCGTGGGGCAGTCCTTTGGTCAGCACAAAGTAACGCTCTGACTGGGGCGCGGAGGGCGTAAGTTGCTGAAACGAGGGCACCTGTTCCTTGAGTAGCGGGGTCAGTAAGTCCTCATCGGACGCCTCCCACAGCACAGGCACGTCAATCTGCGACAGACCCGTGCCAAACAGGCTCTTGCCAAAGGGCAAAAAGGCATAGACCGCTTTGATGCGGGAATCGCGCAGGGCCGGCGGCGGCGGCGCTTCGAGGGCTTGGCACTGATACAGCAGCGAAATATTTAGGATGAACGAGTCGGACTGGCAGGCCGGCTCTAGCGACGAAAACTGCACTTCTGCACCCGCCAGCGAAAACGCCGTCGTGCCGCCAAAGGAATAGCCAAACGCGCCCACCCGCTCCAGGTCGATGCGTTGGAATTGTCCCTGCTGCTGCATTTCAGCCAGCGCGTCTAGCAAGAAAGAGATATCCAGCGGGCGATTGGCAAACTCGGCGGGGTCGAAGTTTTCTCGATGTAGCCCGTCGTAAAAATCCTGGAGGCGATCGCGATCGCTCCCCGGATGGTCGGGAATGGCGACCGCAAAGCCGTGCGATGCTAAATGGCTGGCCAGCCGTGTAAAGCGATCGCGCCGTGCGCCCAGCCCGTTCGATACGACGATCAGCGGTGCGGGCGTGTCTACCTCTGGCAGATACAGGTCAACCGTCAGCGGGCGATTGCGCTGAGCATCCACCAGCCGCAGCGTTTGCGGTTGGAACGCCACAGAACCCGGCTGGCGCGGGTCGATGGGCGGCAGGGTTTGCAGCACGTCGGTTTCTGTCTGGGCGATCGCCCGGGTCGCGTCGATCACCCGATTGGTCACCTGCGCCGTGCGTTGCAGCAGCCCGCCCAGCCGCCGTTGAAAGGCGATCGCCTGGCCCACGTCGATCTGCATGTCCACGGGCAAATTTCGCAAAAAGCTCAGCACGCTGAAGCCGTCTGGGTCGGCCGCCGCCAAAATGCCCGCACTCCGCAGGCTGGCTGCGCCGTTGCGCCCAGAAGCCGTCCGCAGCAGCCCGCCCACCTCTTCCAGCAGCCGCTCCCCCGACCGCGTATAGCTAAACTGCGACACCATCATCAAATCCACGTCGTAGGTGGCGTTGAGGGTGGCTTGAAGCTGCGATCGCTGGTTGGGCATAAGCCGCCGGAGATAGAAGCGGAGGCGGGGATCATCGCCCGTTTGGCCAAAGTTTTCAATTGCCTGCACCGGAATCTGGAGGCGGAGGGGACCATAGCGCAGATAAATCTGGGTTGCAGCCCAGCCAGGAAGCGTCGTTCCCCATATCGCCAACGCGCTCAGCAGCGCCAAGGTGGTGTAGCGGCGAACTCCTCTCATCCGATGCAACCGTGCCAAATCGACATTTCATTCTAGTCGCGATGCGGATCGGGTGTCAGGTGCCAGTCGGGTACAAAGTCAAAATCCACCAACACCCGAAGCGTCGCCGGATGGGGTTCGGGGTCGGCATCGCTCCACAGATCTACGGCCGCCCCCTCCAGCAGTAGATGCACTTCGGGCACGTCGGTTTCGATTTGCTGCATCACATGGTCGGTCAGTTGTTTGAGCGGCGTGGGCTGTTGCAGCGACAGGGGCGGCAGCGCCGCTTCGGGCTGGGCTTCAAATTCCAGATCGCCTGCTTGCAGCACCACATCCGCCGCCAGCGGAAACACGGTTGGTTCTGGCATCTGCCCTGTGGCTAGGTCAATGTACCAGTCCATTTCCGGCGTTTGCAGTTTCAGCGTTACCAGCAGCCGCAGCGTGCCCGCATCCCACGGCGCTTCTGGTTGCAGCATCCGCACCTTTACCCCACCGAGGAGTTGCATCAGGGCTGGGCTGCTGCGGCTGAGGCTCCACAACAGGCGCGATCGCAGGCGATCGCCCTGCATCCGGTCTTGCCAGCTTTCGATCGGCGCAAACAGCGGCGAGTCGGTCTGTAAGTCCAGCAGCAGGCAGGCATCCGATACCAAGCGTGGCACAATTTCTTCCGCAGGCAGCGGGAAGATGGCTTCCGTCACCATGCGACAGCCGCTTAGATTTAGAATCTGGTGGCTCAGCGCCTGCTCTTTTAGGTGGGTGCAATAGCGCTGGAGCCAGGCTCCGGGCGTGAACTGGAGCGTCGTCGGCAGGGCTTCCTTATCATTTGGTGCGAAACTATCGGGCGATGCCGATGCCCCGGCAAAAGACCCGTTTGGCAACTCCACTGGAATGGGCAGTCCGCCGGGCAAAAACTCTAGCGCCAGATGCAGGCGCAGCGTCGCAGGCTGCCAGTCATGTTCTGGCAGCAGCAGTTGAATTGGCAGACCCACCAATAGCGGCGATAGGGCCGGCGTAACGAGTTCCACCTGCTGGGCGATCGCCGTCAGGATTTGCCCCGCCGTCAGCGTCCTGGAAACCGTTGCGCCGTCCAGTTCATAAACCTGGGCATCGGGCGACAGGAGCGATCGCCCCGGCTGATGCATCACCAGATCATGGCGCTGGGTTCCGTCTTCAGCGTGTAGCTCCAGCACCGCCGCCAGCCGCAGTTGTCCCCGCTGGCGCACGGCCCCCGCTGGGGCCACCGTCGCAGGCACACTTTCCAAGAGTCGCATCACTTCCACTGCGCTGCGGGCCAGCCCCCACAGCAACTTGGGGGTGAGGCTATCGAGCGTGCAGTAGGGGGTCCACAGGGGGGGCGATTTGGACGCATCAGCAGCTTCCGTGGGAAACGCACCGTCGATTTCCCCTGCCGCCAGCGCATCCGATGCTTCCAGGGCTTCTAGCAAATCACAGGCCTCGTCGGCAACATAGGGGGCGATCGCCTCTGGAGTGGGCGGTGTCTGGGCATCCCAGCCGTTTTCGGGCGATCGCACCTCATCGACCAGCGCCATCAGCGTTTGCATCGCCCGCACCACCCGACCCGATGCCACCCGATCGGCAACGTCGGGCATGGGCAACTGCAAAATCGCTGTTGTCAGCAGGGGAGGCATGGCGGCCAGGGGATGGGATGGAAGCACAGCGGTAGAAGAGGCCATGAGCCGGGGGTGGGTGAGGTCAGGCGCTTGTTCTCAGAATGCCCAGGGCGATCGCCCCACTAGAGGTTACAGTGTGAATTTTTGCGGCGTGTGAATTGGGGTGCGTGAATTTTGAGGTGCGTGAGTTCTTTGTGTGAATTCTCACAGTGCAAACAGGGACTAAGGATTCACATTTGCCTCCCATCTGCAATTATTCCGGTTCCACCACCTCCACCACGCCCGTTTCGCCATCTAGCCGCACCCGCTGTCCGGGTCGAAGCTGCTGGGTGGCGCTGGAGAGGTTCATGACAGCAGGAACACCATACTCGCGGGCGACGATCGCCCCGTGAGATAGGCGACCGCCCACTTCGGCAATCAGCCCGCCGACCTGCGCCAGCAGCGGGGCCCAGCCTGCATCGGTGTAGGGCACAACGAGGATGTGGGAGCGATCGAGGGGCGGCGCGTCCTGGGGCGATCGCACAATCACGATGGTTCCAATGGCAACGCCGAGGCTGGCTCCGATGCCGACGAAGGTGCTGACGGCGGGTTGTTCTGGCTGGGCTACTGGGCGCGGCGGTTCGTTGCCGTAGACCAGCAGGGGAATATTCGTCTGCCGGGAATCTTCGTCAAAGCGCGATCGCCGCTCCTGCACCCGCCGTTTTACAGAATCCCAGTCGGGGCGGTCTGTGGACACCAGCGCCCGAATCTCCGAAATTTCTAGAAAGAAAATGTCGTCAGCCGCGTTTAGCCACCCTTCGGCCAGCCAGCGCCGCTCTAGCGCCACAATACTCCAGCGCAGTTCTGCCAGCAGGCGGTTGTAAACCTCGGCGACACGCCCTTTCAGGTCGAGCCGCTGTTGGACGGTACGCGCCATGCCAGCGGGCGATTTGGACAGCGATGCAGCAGGCGTTTGAGCAAGCGTTTCAGGAAGCTGGGCAAATTGGGCAAGCTGGCGCTGCACAGACTGGGGAGACTCGCGCCAAGTCGGAACAGCGATATCTGTGCCCACTTCGCTGAGGTAGCCATAGCGATCGAGAAACTGGTCGAAGCTTTTCAGGATTTCCCGACCGGCGGGCGTGTCGCCTAGCTGTGCAAACAGCGCATCGGGGTCGGCGGGCGGCGGGGTCAGGTGCGATCGCACTTGCTGGGCCAGGGTTTGGAGCGATCGCACGGCCGCTACTTCGGGCAGGCGGCTGCTGTCTAGCGCGGCTTCGTCTACTTTAAACAGGGCGCGGCGGGCGGCAAACCCCAGCGGCGCGAGGATGGTGAAGTAGGTGGCGGGGCGCAGCAGTTCCAGAATTTGATCCATGCGGGCGATCAGGGCGGCGGGGTCTAGCGAGTCGGCAGGGTGCGCGGCCAGATCTGCCAGCGCCGGGGCAAACTGCTGGCGATCGCGCTGGGTAAACTCCTTCAGCAGTCGCCGTTCGCGCTGCACCAGCCGCAGCAGTCCGGGCAGGTTTCGCAGCGTGGAAGCCAGCGGCGGCTTGCTAAATTTTGCGCCGCGTGTGAGAAATTCCAGGCTCTCCGGCGGCAGCCCCATCCGCCGAAAGATATCGCCCAGCAGCGTCGCGTTAAAGTAAGCGGCGGCGTGGTGCAGCGTCGCCGTTTCCTCAAAGTCCAGCCCCTGAGCGCGATCGCCCAGCACGATGGTAAAAATCTCGCCCCACACGCCGCAGGTCAGCGGCCGGTTGATCGACCAAGTGAGCGGCCGGATAAAGCCAGGAATCACCTCGGCCGCAATTTTGCGCGTCCAGATAGGAACCAGCGTGGTGATGGGCCGCGCCTGCAAAATCCACACCTGCTGCCCGTCGTCGCTCCACTCCACATCCTGCGGAATGCCGTGAAACTGGGCTTCGATTTGCCGCGTCAGCCGCGCCACCCGGCGAATCACCGCCAGCGGCACGTCACCTGACCCTTCCACCTGGATAGCGGCGGGGTCGTCCGCGTCCTCCAGGGACTCCGGCAGCCACACGCGATAGGATTCCGGCGTGACGCGCCCCGACACCACCTGATCCGCCCGCCCTGGCAGCGCCTCGATCACCACCGCTTCGCCCTGCCGCCGAATCGGGTCGCGGCTAAAGGCCACCCCCGAAAACGCACCCGCCACCTGCCGCTGCACCAGCACCGCCATGCCGCCGTCTGGAGTGCCCTGGCGCTGGCGATATTGCACCGCTCTAGGCAGGTTGTAGGACCCCTGACAGCGCAAGATGGCTTGCTCCAGCGCGGGCAGACTGGTGATGTCCAAAAACGATTCATACTGCCCCGCCGCCGAAGCCGTGTCAGAATCTTCGCCAATGGCAGAGGAGCGCACCACCAGCGGCGCGTCGGCACTGGGCGAGAGGGCATTTAGCAATGGCGCGGGGTCGTCTCCCGGCGGCAGCACCCAGCCCTCCGGCACGGCATAGCCCAGCCGCTTGAGGGCGGCTAGGGTGGCGGCTTTGGAGCCGACCTTTTCTGGTGAGAGGGATTGATCTAAGGAGAGCAACGCCCGGTCGCCCCGAAAAAACTGAAACACGCGCTTCGACTCCTGCTGAGCATCCTCAGCCGAAAGGTCTAGATCATCGGGAATTTTTTGATAAATCCACGCCAGCAGCAGGCTGAGCAGGGCCGTCGCGGCGACGCGCTTGCCGTCGTAGGGATGCAGCAGCGCCACCATGATCGGCATCAGGACGAGTACGCCGAGTTTGCCAAACGTGCGATCGCGCAACACCGTAAACCCGATGCCGCCGATCAGCGCGATCAGCCCCGTCGCCACCGGGTCATGCAGCACAAAGCCCCACACCACGTTGGTCGTACCCGCGCCGCGCCCGCCCCAATAGCGCCCCATCACCAGCGCCATCAGCGCCACCACTTCCCACAGCGACCCCGCCGGAAAAAACTGCCGCGCCAGCATCACCGCCGCCAGCCCCTTGCCCGCCTCCGACAGCACCGCCAAAATGCCCGCCGTCCGCCCGCCATGATAAAACGCCGCCGACACACTGACGTTGCCCGTGCCCAGCTTCGACAGGCGCTTCCCCGTCAGCCCGCGCACGACCCACTCAATCAGCGGCAGCGCCCCCAGCACGGGACACAGCACAAAAATCAGCAATACGCCCCAAACTTGCATCAGCGACATCAGCGGCTCACCCAAGACGGCTCCAGTTCCGGTTCCGGTTCCCCCCTTACCAAGGGGGGCTAAGGGGGGATCTGCGACACCTGGAATCCGAGCCAATCCCCCTAAATCCCCCTTACTAAGGGGGACTTCCGGACAGCCCGGTTCCGGTTCCCCCCTTACCAAGGGGGGCTAGGGGGGATCTGCGACACCTGGAATCCGAGCCGATCCCCCTAAATCCCCCGTACTAAGGGGGACTTCCGGACGGCGGCGGCGATGCCAGAACCCAAAACCCCAGATTCCCACACTCACCGGCCATAATAGAGCTAAATTTCTCTCTCGCCCCCATCATGACTGGATTTGAAGCGCCACTTGTAGCTGGACTGTCTGCGCTGCTGTTCAACACCGTCAAGGAAACCGCCCAGGAAGAATCGGGCAGCACGCTGGCCCGCTGGCTGAATACGGACGTGGGCAAAAAGGCGGAATCATTCTTCTATCGCGTCTCGAATCAGTATTACCGGAACTATCAGGAGCGGCACGGCACGCTGAAGGTGGTGTGCGTGCGGATGGACGTGCCGATGCAGCTTGAGGAGATTTATACGGCGGTGCGGCTGATTCCGGGGTACTCGATTGGGCAATACGCCTCAGCCGATGGACTGCAAGCACTGTTTCGAGAAAGCGGGCGGCGGGGCTTTCGCGGCAGCAGCGATGACAAGCAAGACGGGATTACGATTGCCAACCGAGAGCAATTTCTAATGGTGCTAGGCGGGCCGGGCATTGGCAAATCGACCTTTTTGCGGAAGGTGGGGCTGGAGGCGCTGAAGTCGAAAGAGGTGGATCATATGGGACGACCCAAGTCGCAATACCAGCCGGACTGCGTGCCCGTGTTTTTGCCGCTGCAAAAGTTCAA
>JBDNCP010000210.1:0-7567 GCA_046719575.1 Cyanobacteriota bacterium | reverse complement strand
ACAATCGCTGCCACAATTGCCGCATCGTCTGGGTTGACCGTGACATCTTTGACGAAGGAGCAATCAATTTTCAGCGTGTTCAGCGGAAACTTCTTGAGATAGCCCAGCGACGAGTAGCCCGTGCCAAAGTCGTCCATCGCAATCCGCACGCCCATGTCTTGTAGCTCTTGCAGCAATGTGGTGGTGAATTCCACATTCTGCATCGCGGCCGTCTCGGTAATTTCTAGCTCCAGGCTAGTCGGCAGGACTCCTGTTTCTTCCAGAATGTTGGCGATCGCTCCTACTAGATTGGGCTGCTGAAACTGTCGCGCTGATAGATTCACCGCTACTCGCAGCGGGCCGAGGCCGGCTTCGTGCCACTGTTTGTTTTGTAAACAGGCCGTGCGGAGAACCCAAAACCCGATGGGAACGATCAGCCCGTTTTCTTCTGCCAGCCCAATAAAGGTCTGGGGTGAAATTAGCCCAAGTTTGGGGTGAGTCCAGCGCAGCAGTGCCTCCATCTGGATAATTTCGCCTGTGAGGACATTGACCTGAGGCTGGTAGTGGAGGGTGAATTCCTGGCGTTTTAGGGCGTAGTGCAGACTACTGTCGAGGACGAGGCGCTCGGTAGACTGGCTGGTCATCGCGGGCGTGTAAAACTGGTGATTGTCGCGCCCGTGACCTTTGGCGAGGTAGAGAGCAGCATCGGCATTCTTGAGCAGGGTTTGGGCATCGGTGCCGTGGTCTGGAAACAGGGCAATGCCCATGCTGCATGTAATGTGTAGTTCGTGGCCATCGACGTAGAAAGCAGGGCGTAGCGTCTCAGAGATACGCTCAGCAATCCGGCTAGCATCCTGGGGCGATTTTAGATTGGGCAGCAGCAGCGTAAATTCGTCGCCGCCCCAGCGGGCGATGGTGTCTTCTTCGCGCAGGCAATAGGTGAGACGGTGGGTAGCTTGTTCTAGGAGGCGATCGCCCACCGCATGGCCCAGCGTGTCGTTGATAGTTTTGAACCGATCTAAATCGAGAAAAACGACAGCAAACGGCTCCTGCCTACGGCGGGCCCGAGACAGCGTGAAATACAGATGGCGGTTGAACATCATGCGGTTGGGCAGGCCCGTCAGCGCGTCGTGAAAGGCTTGGTAGCGCATTTTCTCCTCAGTGCGCTGGCGCTTGATCGCGCCCCCCAAACTGGCGGCGATCGCCCGCAGGCTGGATTCTTCGCTTGCCGACCATTGCCGCTCGGCGTGGCAGTCATCTAGCCCGATAAATCCCCAAAACTCCTCTTCGATAAAAATGGGCACCATCAGCGAAGACCGCACACCGTCCGCAGCCAGCACCTCCTGCTCGGCTTTGGGAAACTCCCGCACAATGCCCCCTACCGACTTGCCCAACTTAAACTGCTCATACCAGCGGGCTAGCCCGTGGGTCGCGTAAAGCTGATTTTGCCAATTGGCCATGCAAGGGATTGTGCCTTCATGAACCCACTCGTGGCGAATGCTCATGGCCACCGCACCCGTTACCACATGGGGATGGTTTTCGGCAATAAAGACGCGATCGACCCGGGCCGTCGTGCCCAGAATGGCGATCGCCTGGGAGATAGCCATCGACAAATCCTCATGGGTCAGCAGGCAATTTGCAGCTTGGGCCACCCCCTGCAACAGCTTGTCGCGGTTCAGCAGTTCCAACTCTGCCCGCTTGCGTCGGGTGATATTTTCCACCGTTCCTTCAAATCGAATCAGGTTTCCTGCCCCGTCGTATAGCGCTCGCGCCGACTCTGAAATCCAAATGACGCTGCCATCCTTCCGATAAACCTCCGACTCGAACCCCTGAATCGTGCCCTTTGTCTGCATCAGTCGCACAAACTCTGCTCGACGCTGCGGGTCTACATAGAGCTGATGCTGAATATCGGTCAAATTGGCCATTAAGTCGGCAGGTGAGTCATAGCCATACAGCCGCGCCAGCATGGGGTTGACCATCAGGTATTTTCCGTCGGGCGTGCTTTGAAAAATCCCCTCCACCGCGTTTTCAAAAATCCCCCGATACTTGGCTTCGGCTGCTTGCAGGGCCGCATCTGCCCGCGCCTGCTCAATAGCAATGCCTGCCAGCGGTGCGGCAATTTCCAGAAGTGACCAGTCTGCAGCGGTTGGGGTGCGCGGCGTTTTGCTGTGGATGGCAATGCTGCCCAAAACATTGCCCTGAGAGGAGAAAATGGGCAGCGACCAGCAAGACACCAGCCCAAACTGACGGGCAAAGTCTTGATAATCTTCCCAGAGGGGATCTTGGTATATATCGGCAGTGATCACGGGCGATCGCCGATACATTGCAGTGCCACAGGAACCGACCTTTGGGCCAATCTGCACGCCGATAATCTGTTCGACATAGGTATCGGGCAGGCTGTTGGTAATGCCGCCTTCGACCCGCTGCCCCGCTGCATCGAGCAACAGAATGGAACCGATTAGCCCGCTGGTTTGAGCTTCAATCACCTGGAGCAGCAGTTTTAAGATGTCCGACAGATCGGCACCCATAGCGATTTTTTCTAGAACCCGCTTTTGCCCTGCCAGTAGTTGTTCTGCCTGCTTGCGCTCAGTAATGTCACGAGAAACAGCAATGATTTCCTGAACCTGCGGCGTCTCCGGATCGCATAGCACTTTACTACGTGTTTCAAACCAAATGTAGTGCCCTTCGGCGTGGCGGACGCGATAGACTATGGGCCCGCTACTCAACAGTGGAGACTGGGGAAACGCTGTTTTAAACAGGCTTTCACGATCTTGAGGATGCAGCAGATCCGCGAGCGATCGCCCCACCAGATCCGCTGGCCCATAGCCCAGCAGCGCCTGACAAGCCGGAGAAGCATAGCGATAAGTCCCATCCGGTGCATGGACAGAAATCAGGTCAGTCGCATGTTCAGCGAGCAACCGATAGCGAGACTCACTCTGGCGCAGCGCCGCCGCCGCCTGCGCCCGCTCCAATGCCAGGGAAACAGCCGCCGCCGCCGCCCGCAGCAAATCCACCTCCGCTGCCGTCCAGACTCGTGCCTCCAGGCAATTTGAAAAGCCAATAAACCCAAAAAACTCGCCATTCACCAGCAGCGGCAACACCAGCAGCGACAGTACGCCCTGCGGCTCCAGCACGACCCGCTCCGAGGCAGACAGCTCTGCCACAATCCCGGCATAGGGTCGCCCTTTGGAGAGGGTCTGTTCAAACTGGGTGGAATAGTCGAGGTAGCGCAGCCCTTGCAGCATTGGTTGGTCGATATTGGGACAAATTCCTTCGGCGCACCATTCATGCACATAGTGCATCCGCAAATCGCCGTTTGAATCGCGGCTGTTTTCAAACACATACACTCGGCTCGCCCCAGAAACCTGTCCGAGTCGCTGAGAAACGACAGCATAAATTTCGGACTGGCTATCGAGCGAAAGCAACTGCTGCTGCAAATCGACCAAGGTCGCTAAATACTGCTCGCGTTGCGCCAGGGCTTCTTCGGCCTGTTTGCGCTCGGTGGTGTCGTCGTAGGAGCCAAGAATGCCGATAATCTTGCCGTCGGCATCCCGAATCGGCACCTTGCTGGCATCTTGCCAGATTTCGCGGCCGTCGGCTAGCCGTTTTTTGCGAACCATATGTAGTTTGGCTTGGCCAGTGGCCAGCACTTCCCGATCGCTCGCCACATAGCGATCCGCTTGGTCGGTCGGCCAGAGGTCGTGGTCGGATTTTCCCACCAGGTCTTCTGGACGCTCGAATCCTGCTGAATGGGCAAAGTTGCGATTGCCGCCGCGATAGATGAGGTTACAGTCTTTCCAGAAAACATGCTGCGGGATATTGTCGATAATCAGCCGCAGAAATGCCTCCTGTTCTCGCAGGGCTCGCTCGGTGCGCTTGCGCTGGGTGACGTTTCGCACGCTGACAATAAAAATCTGGCTAGCGAGTGGGGTGTCAGCGGGTTGACTTAAAAGGCTGCCAGACGGGCTGACCGACGGACTGCCAAACAGACTGCTCAACGGACTGCCAGACAGACTGCCAGACGAGCCACCAAAGCGTTGATTGCCGACCTGGAGGGATGCTGCGCCGCCATAGGCAATCCGAGCCTCAAAACAGCGCTCCTCGCCTTGCAGCAGCAGGCTATATTCCAGGGTTTGCACGGTTCCAGTTTGCTCTGCTTGGGCGATCGCCCCCATCATCGACTGCGCGACCTCAGCAGGCAACAGTTCATCAATCTGGCGACCCAGTTGCTCGCTCAATGGAAACACTAAATCATCGTCTTGCTCAGTTTGAATATGGAGACAAGTGCCCCGCCGATCGACAATAAACAGCATTTCTGGCAGCGCCCTCAGGAGGCTGCGGTTAAAAGTTTCGCTCTGACGCAGCGCATCTTCGGCCTGCTTGCGCTGAGTGATGTCTTCTACGATGGCAAAGGTAAATTGCAGCGCTCCTTGCTCATCGCGCACGGCGCAGACTGTCAGGTTTGCCCAGAAGATGCTCCCATCTTTGCGAAGGTAGCGCTTTTCGATCTGGTAGTGATTGCGTCGCCCTTCGATCATGTCTTGCAGCAGGGCCAGGTCGATGTCTAAATCTTCTGGATGGGTATAGTCCCTGAAGGTCATGTTGCAGAACTCTTCTCGGCTATAGCCAAAGATTTGGGTCGAGGCAGCGTTGACATCAATGATGCGACCGTCCAGCGCAGTCATGCCGATGCTAATGTTGGCATGTTCAAAAACAGCGCGAAATCGGGACTCATTTTGGCGCAGGGTCGTTTCTGTTTGGCGCAACTGGATTGCCGCACCAAGCCGAGCGGCGATCGCCCCCATCACTTGTAAAACTTGGGGATTTTCGGCGCGCACGTCTCGGCTGACAAAAACCAGCACCGCCAGCGGGCGATCGCTCTCCATCACCGGAACCGCCAGCGCCGATCGCCAATTTGGGATGACGATTGGGGTCGCAGCTACGCCAAGCTGCGGCGCGGGCACAGACGATCCTTCTTGCCCCCCTTCTTGCCCCCCTTGAGGCTGCATCGCCAAATCGACCACCCACTCCGTCTGCGGATGGCTCCACACCCGCTCCAGCAGCGCCACCCCTGCCGGTCCTAACAGATCTGAGACAGACAGCCGAGATATGACAGGCGAATCTGGGTCTCCTGTCCAGTCCGGCACTGCCAGCGGATTGATCCAGCTTGCCGCCCATTCCTGCTGGTTGAACGAGTCATAGGGAAGCCAGCAGACCCCCAACGCCCACTCGCCCGCTTCACAAACTTGCTGAAGAAAACAGCGCAGGTGAGCAGCAAACTCTTCGGGTTGAACTTTCAGAATCCAGCTTTGTGGGTCAAACGAAGCCGCTAGGCGACGCAGCGCTTCCGTCCTTCGATCCGGTTCTTTAGGCAGTTCTGTAGACAGTTCTATAGTCGGTCTATCTATGGCTGGTCTATCTGTAGTCGGTTTATCGGATTCTATCTCAACGAAGCTTTTAGTCTCCTGTTCTTCGCCTAAGCTACAGGAAGTTTCTATCTCAGAAAGTAAGCGCCACGACTGATCAGACATCATCACCACAGATAAAGCTGGAACAAAAGACCTGCATCAGGCGTTACTGCGTACACAGTAGGCGTACACCACTACTGTGTATGCCTACTGTGTACTCCATGCAAAACCATCCTTCTTTAGGATGCGCTGGATAACCAGATTTGTACCGCAGGGCCGGAAATGTTAAGGATTTATTTTTCTTTGAAACCAGAGCCATTTGCTAGCCGCATTCGGATAGTCCGCAAACTTGATAAGGTTAACGGGACAATCAAACGCTCTGCAACAGAAACATTGCGGAGAAGAACAATCTGATTTCCGACACCTTTCGGTCTGTGGAGTCAATATTAATTCTCGATATTAATTCTCAATTTTGGACTTTGCGATTTTGGCTTGCCAGCCAACTATCCGCGGGGCTTGTGGCAATCTTATTCGTAGCTCTGCTAAGCAGAATGGATTAGACTTCTTGCGTAAATCGTGGCGCGATCCGCCGTGCTACGATTTACGTCCTCAAAACAGCATTCATGCAAAAGGTTTCATTCATGCAAGAGGTTTATTGATAAGTAGGTAACCAAATTAAAACCCGGGTTCCAAACCCTGCGCTGCCCGCGCAGCAAGCGACATAGGGTTCTTAATTTTATGTTTATTTGTGTCTATCTACCTGGTTGACTGACAAATCCTTTGCTTGGGCTAGGTTGAGCAATGTCAAACTCAGGACTAGCTTAAACTGGGCTAGGTTACGCAGACGCTAACCCAACCTCCGAGAGGAACGAACTAGATTGCGGGAGCTTTGTCCGTTAATTAGGTTTAGCTACTTAATGGATATGGATTTTGTTTGGTGGTCTTCTCGATGGCGATCGCGCTGCATCTAGTCCAAAGGCTAGTCAATTTCACCCTTTGGCTAAGGGACCGATTGGGAATGTTTTTAACATCTGCTTTAACATCTGCCGGGTCTAGGAAGCTGTTTGGAAAGTTCTGTGAAAGGTTGAATTTTCGTGCGCCGAGCATACGAAAACTCAACTTTGCAAACAAGCTCTAAATTTGGTGTACTGGGCCCAGATATTTCTTGAGATAGGGCGAAAACACCTCGTAAATCAGCGTGATCGGGTGTCCATGATGCCAAAAGAGATAATGTCGTCCCCAAAACGGGCCCGCTTCACCAAACGCCAGTTCTAGATTCGGCGAATGCCCATAATAAATCCCCTGCACATCTCGGTATAGCTCGGTGCGGAGCCTCGTCAGGTTGACCCAGATCCCCAACGAGCGATTTTGCAGATATTCATCCACATGCTCAGCATTCCACCAGGACGTAGCATAGGCGAGGCGCTGCCCCGATGCCGTGCGGAGCCACACCTGTCGCCGCAGCCGCGGGCCCGGCACAGCGGAAAGCTGCGGCGGCGCATAGTCCGGGTCCATGCCCACCAGCGACATATCAATCACGTCCACCTCAGTCGGTTCTCCCGTCAGCAGTTGCAAGTGGCGAGTTGGGGAACCGTCGCCCAGCAACAACATCTGCCAGGCCGGAGCCAGTTGGTGATGGGGCAAGCCCTTTTGCACCACCTCCTCTCCACCCTGCCAGAGCGGATTCAGGGCGTGCCAAGCGGTCGGCAGGGTTGGGCGTTGGGAAGGCTTGATAGCTGGGGTCAAGGCGCGTTGGGGGGTTAGGGATTGAAGATAACAGGCTAGGTAAGGCTGCTGGATTGAGCAGATGGTTAGCCAGATGGCTGGCGATGCGGCTAAACCAGGAGGATGGGTCTGGCTCTGGTACTTCTGTCTCTAGAGAGCGTCACCCAAGACAGCCTGAGAGCAGGGCTTTACAAAAGTTTAAGCTTGTACTTGCATCATAACGTGAATTGCAAACCCAAACGAGGAAGGAAGAAGGAAGAACGAAGAACGAAGAACGAAGAGCGAAGAGCGAAGAAGGAAAACCTGTCCCTCCCTTTTCTCTCTTCGTTTTTCTCTCTTCGTTTTTCTCTCTTCGTTTTTCTCTCTTCGTTTTTCTCTCTTCGTTTTTCTCTCTTCGTTTTTCTCTCTTCGTTTTTCTCTCTTCGTTTTTCTCTCTTCGTTTTTCTCTCTTCGTT
>JBDNCP010000021.1:0-43161 GCA_046719575.1 Cyanobacteriota bacterium | reverse complement strand
CCTCCATTAGTCACAGATCAACTTCGAGTTCATCCCGGATTTCCCTATGTTTGAAGCCCTAGCCGATCGCCTTGAAGGAGCCTGGAAAAAACTTCGCGGTCAAGACAAAATCTCCGAAGCCAATATCCAAGAAGCCCTGCGCGAAGTGCGGCGGGCCCTGCTAGAGGCAGACGTAAACCTCCAGGTGGTGAAGGATTTTGTCGCAGAAGTGCAGGAAAAGGCGCTGGGTGCGGAGGTGATTTCCGGTGTCCGCCCCGATCAGCAGTTCATCAAAATCGTCCATGACCAGCTTGTAGAAGTGATGGGGGAAACCAACGTTCCCTTGGCGGAGGTCGAGCCTGCGCCGACAATTGTGCTGATGGCGGGTCTCCAGGGTACAGGTAAAACCACAGCCACAGCAAAGCTGGCGCTGCATCTCCGCAAACAAAACCGCAGCACGCTGCTGGTAGCAACGGACGTATATCGCCCCGCTGCGATTGACCAGCTCATTACGCTGGGCAAGCAGATTAACGTGCCCGTGTTTGAGCTAGGCACAGCGGCCAACCCGGTCGAGATTGCCCGCCAGGGCGTGGCCAAAGCCAAGGAAGACGGCATTAACACCGTCATCATCGACACCGCAGGTCGTCTGCAAATTGATGAAGACATGATGGCCGAGTTGGCGCAGATCAAAGACACCGTGCAGCCCCACGAGGTGCTGTTGGTCGTGGACGCGATGACGGGGCAAGAGGCAGCCAGCCTCACCCGCACGTTTCACGACCGCATTGGCATTACGGGTGCCATCTTAACCAAGCTAGACGGTGACACGCGGGGCGGGGCGGCGCTGTCGGTACGGAAAATTTCGGGACAGCCGATTAAATTCGTAGGCGTGGGCGAAAAGGTCGAAGCGCTCCAGCCCTTCTATCCCGACCGGATGGCATCGCGGATTCTGGGCATGGGCGACGTGCTGACGCTGGTCGAAAAAGCCCAGGAAGAAGTCGATATTGCCGAAGCCGAAAAGCTGCAAGAGAAGATTCTCAATGCTCAGTTTGACTTTGACGACTTTTTGAAACAAACCCGGCTGCTGAAAGCAATGGGATCACTGGGCAGCATTATGAAAATGATTCCCGGCATGAACAAGATTTCTAGCGAACAGCTAGAGCAGGGCGAAGTACAGCTTAAGCGGGCGGAGGCGATGATCAACTCCATGACCCGCGAGGAGCGCAAAAATCCCGATTTGCTGTCCAGCTCGCCCAGCCGTCGCCGCCGCATCGCCAAGGGCGCAGGCTATGGGCTGGACGACGTAAGCAAGCTTGTCAGCGATTTTCAAAAGATGCGATCGCTCATGCAGCAGATGGGCCAGGGGCAAATGCCAGGAATGGGAATGCCGGGGATGGGCAACCTATTTGGCGGTGGCGGCGCTCCGGCGATGGGCGGCCCGCGCAACGCCCCACCCCCCGGCTGGCGCGGCTATCCGGGCGGGCCGCCGTCTAAGAAAAAGAAGAAGGACAAAAAGAAGAAAGGGTTTGGAACCCTCTAGGACTCAGAGATTTGGGTTTGTAACGAAAACGGGGAACCCGCTGAAGGCTCCCCATTTTGTTGCTGTTTTGCTTGTGTTTTCTCAGTGCCCAATTCTAGCGGGTCAAGCGGGTTAGCACCTGGTTTGACCGCTCCACAAACGCCTTCATGCCCTCGGCATCGAATCCCTTTTGGCTCATCAGCGCTAGGTCATAGATGTGTTGGCAGAGCAGCGTCGAGAGGTCATCCGACGCAGTCGATCCGTCTGGCTGGAGGATCGTGCCCTGACTGCGCGACAGCAGGTTTTGTACCAACGGGTGAGCCGTGTTGACCAACAGAATATGTTCTTCAGGGAAGGCCATTTCCTGCTGTTGCAGCAGCGCAGTCATCTCCTGGAGGCGGCGCAGGCTTTCGGGCAGCAGCACCATCGCAGGCGGCGCAGCTTCGGCATTGTCGGACTTGAGCGCTTCGGTGCGAATGGTTAGCTTGGGCTTGTTCAGGGCTTTTTCAAACAGTTCTTTAATCTGTTCGCTGCGGGTTTTGTTGGTGGTGGGGTCTATGATTTCATTTGCCTGATCTTTGTCGATCAGCGTGTCATCGAGTTCCGAATCGACCCGCGAGAAGCGCACGTTGGGGTATTCCCGCTCCAAAAAGCTAACAAAGTGCGAGTCGATAAACGAATCGAGGAACAGCACCTCTAGCCCTTGGCTCTTGTGCAATTCTACATAGGTCGCCTGTCCCGCCTCGTCGTTGCAGTAGAAGACGCGGTTTTCGTGGCGATCTTTGACCCGCTCTAGGTAATCCTTGAGGGTGGTGTAGGTTTTGCCATCGACGGTATTGGACGGCGAAGCGCTGCCCGGCTCTTGCCACACGTCGCCCTCGGCAGTTTGCACTTCCACGGCGGGCGCAGTGGCGGCCGGCTCCTGATAAGTGGTGCGAAAAATCAGGATATCTTCGACCTGCTTTTTGAACTTGTCGTCGTTCATGGAGCCGAACTTGACGAAGGTTCCCAGGTCTTGCCAACTGCGGATGTAGGCTTCGCGGTCGTCGCGGTAGAGTTCCTTGAGGCGATCGCCCACCTTTTTCGCAATATAGTCCGCAATGCGGCGCACCGTGCGATCGTTCTGCAAAAAGCTGCGCGACACGTTCAGCGGAATATCAGAACTATCAATCACGCCCCGCAGCGGCAGCAAAAACCGGGGAATCACCTCTTCGCAATTGTCGCTAACGAAGACCTGATTGCAGAACAGCTTAATCTGCCCCTTGGTCACGTCTACATCCGGACGCAGCTTGGGGAAATAGAGGATGCCGTTGACTACGAAGGGATAGTCGGTGTTGAGATGCACCCACAGCAGCGGGTCTTCCTGGAAGGGATAGAGATAGCGGTAAAACTCCAGGTAGTCCTCTTTGGTGAGCGAGCTAGGCGACTCTTTCCAGGGCGCTTTTTGGCGATTGATCTGCTCGCCATCCAGATGGATCGGCACGGGCATAAAGTCGCAATATTTCCGCACCAACTGCCGAATACGGGCAGCTTCCAGATATTCCTCTTCTTCCTCTTGCAGCGTCAGGGTGACCGTTGTGCCCCGCGTCGTGCGGTCAGACTCGGAAAGTTGGAACTCGGTCGAGCCGTCACAATCCCACCGGACGGGCTGAGAGCCGTCTTTGTAAGACAGCGTATCGATGCGGACGTGCTTCGCCACCATAAAGGACGAGTAGAAGCCTAGTCCGAAGTGTCCGATAATCTGCTGGTCGCCGCTGGCTTTGTATTTTTCGACAAACTCCTCGGCGCTCGAAAAAGCCACCTGATTGATGTACTTTTTCACCTCGTCGGCAGTCATGCCGATGCCGTTGTCAGACACCGACAGCGTTTTCGCGTCTTTGTCGATTTTGATTTCGATCAACGGATCACCCAGATCGCCGGAATACTCGCCCGAATGCGACACCATTCGCAGTTTTTGAATCGCATCCACAGCGTTGGAAATCAATTCCCGCAAGAAGATTTCATGGTCAGAATAGAGCCATTTCTTGATAATCGGGAAAATATTCTCGGTATGGATGGAAATATTGCCCTGTTCCAGAATCGTCGTCATAGGTCTTGGAATGAAGGGATAAGGTGAGTGGAAAAGAATGGAGAGGATGAAGGCGGAAGGATGACTCTAGATGCGATCCTTCGAGCAGATGAGTCAATCCTGCGATCGCACTCTAATTTTAGTCGTCCGGGGTTTCTGTTGCGCGAGTTCGGATTTCCCTACCAAAGCAAATCAGCTACCACACGGAGCATCTAGCATATGAAACTGTTCCGGCTCCCAGGAGTACGCGGACTGCACTGCTGCCTCTTCGATCAGCACGCCCTCTGCCGCCAGTTGCCGTTCCTGGTCGGGCAAGTGCTGAGTCAGCAGCCGTCCGCCTGCGCCCACGACGCGATGCACGGGCAGGCCCGCATCTGCCTTTTTGAGCAAGACGGGAATCACGCGATAGTGGCTGGCTGTCAGCCCCAGCGCCACCAGCAGTTCTGTCGTCCGCACCACGCGCCCCGGCGGAATCCGTGCCACAAACTCATGCAGCTTGCCGCGCGTGTCGTTGGGCACAGACGGAAAGGTCTGCGGCAAAACCGTAGCGCGATCGCCCACCCGCACCACGCCGTCGGAAATGACCATCGCCAGCATTCCCCGCTGTCCGCTGATGCGTTTCGCCAGTCCCGGCTGGAGTGTGTTCAAATAGGCGCAGGGTTCACAGTCGCCCATAATTCGCACCTGCGCCGCATCGCCAAGCTGCAACACCTGTCCTGACACCAGTTCTTCGGCTGCGCCATCCAGCAGCACGTTTTCTCGCAGATCGCCCGGCTGTAGCCCAAACGCAGCCAGCACGGGAGCGCTGGCCAGCAGCACCTGCCGGGGGCTGCCCACCCGCGCATGGGCATCGCCCTCAATACCTAGCCCGCGCCGCAACCAGAGGCGATCGCACGGCGCAGGCGGATGACCAGCGGCGGTTTTTGCAAAAAGATGAAGAATCTGCACAGTAGAAGTGAAAAGAATGAACCGCTTATTGCAAAGCTGCACCGTTTCATCAACAGGCTACCAGAGCTATTCTCCGTCATCTTTTTGCCTACCTCCTAAAATCCGACTACGTTACGATGTAAGACAACTCGCCTTGCACACGGAGTCATCATGGGACTGCTTGACCGAATCTGGCGCGTGATTCGAGCCAACCTCAATAGCCTCATCAGCCAGGTCGAAGATCCAGAGAAAATTCTGGAACAGACTGTCATTGATATGCAAGAAGACCTGATCCGGCTGCGACAGGCAGTGGCCCAGGCGATCGCCACTCAAAAGCGCACCGAGCGGCAGCAGGCCCAGGCAGAGGCTCAGTCTCGCGAGTGGCACCGGCGGGCGCAACTGGCGTTGCAAAAAGGCGAGGAAACCCTGGCGCGGGAGGCGCTCACTCGCCGCAAGACTTACCAAGACACAGCCGACGCGCTGAAAGGGCAGATCGAGCAGCAGGCGGGCATCGTCGCCCAGATGAAGCAAAACATGATCATGCTGGAAAGCAAGCTGGCTGAGGCAAAAACGAAGAAAGATCTCTACATTGCCCGCGCTCGCTCTGCCAAAGCCTCTGAGCGGCTGAACGAGATGATCGGCAAATACAACCCCGAAGGCGCGCTGGCGGCCTTTGAGCGGATGGAGCAAAAGGTGCTGGATCTGGAAGCGCGGTCGGAGGCGATTGCCGAACTGAACGCCGACAAACTCGAAGAACGCTTTGCCCAGATCGAAGGCGGCAGCGACATCGACAGCGAACTGGCCGCCATGAAAGCCGAACTCATGGGCCGTCCCGCAAACGAACTGTCTGCGGGGCCATCGACCAAAAGCCTGCCCGAATCGGACGACTTATCTCGCCTGCGATCGCAGCTTGAAGAGAGCTAGCCGATACGTCCTTCCTTCCAGCTTGCATCAGCCGCTAGGCTTCTTCGCCTGCGTGATACGAACTCCGCACCAGCGGGCCAGAGCGCACATGGCGAAAGCCCATCTCGCGGGCGATCGCCCCCAGTCGCTCAAATTCGGCGGGTGTCCAATATTTCTGCACGGGCAAATGGTCGAGCGACGGCTGCATATACTGACCCAGCGTGAGGCGATCGCAGCCCACTGAGCGCAAATCCCGCAGGGTTTCCAGAACCTCCGCTTCGGTTTCGCCATGCCCCAGCATTAGCCCCGATTTGGTGGGAATATCTGGATTCAGGGCTTTCACCTGCTGCAACACAAAGAGCGATCGCTCATACTTTGCGCCGCGCCGCACGGGCCCTTGCAGCCGCCGCACCGTTTCCACGTTGTGGTTATAGCAGGCGGGCCGGGCGCTGACGACGGTTTGAATGCGCTCAACTTGAGACATTTCGCCGCCGGGCCCACCCCAAAAGTCTGGCGTTAGTACCTCAATCTGGGTGTCGGGATTTTGCTGGCGGATCGCCGCCATCGTCTGAGCAAACCAGCCCGCGCCGCCATCGGGCAGATCATCTCGCGCCACCGCAGTCAGCACCACATAGCGCAACCCCAAAAGCTGCACCGCTTCTGCAACCTTCTGTGGCTCCTGCGGGTCGAGCGGCATCGGCGAATGCCCCTTGTCCACTTGGCAAAAGGCGCAGCTACGGGTGCAGGTCGGCCCCATCAGCAGAAACGTGGCCGTCTTTTGGCTATAGCACTCGCCCCGGTTTGGACAGCGCCCCTCTTCGCAGATGGTGTGGATCTGCCGCTTTTTGATCACTTGCTGCACAGTAGACAGGTCGCGGGCGTTGCCGATGGGTCGCCGTAGCCAGTCGGGCAAGCCGGGTCGCCCAGGGACAGCAGGATTCGAGCTTGCAGGCTGCAACGTAGAAAATTCCTGTGCGGAAAATTCCTGTGCGAATTCTGGGGGCAACTGTTCTACAGGTTGGCTCATGGGGGCACAATAACGAAGGAGACGAGAGCGATCGCTCTGTCTCTCGATTCTAGAAGGATTTCTTCTAAAAGGCTTTTATAGAAAAGGCTTCCTAGAAAAAGTCGCCGCAGACGCAAGTTGAGTTGATGGCATCTGAACTGTGGAGCATTGGGCAGAGGGGATTCTGTTTTCGGGCGAATTTCGGGCAAATCTTGAGGGGCGATCGCGCTATCGCAAACATGAGCCGCTAAACTGGGTTGTACTAGCACTGGGTACTAATATTGGGTATTACTAGTCAGAAAAAGATTAGATAAAGATCAGTATCAGAAAAAGAGGCGCCCAAAAAGCTGAATCCGTTATTCTGAAACAAGCATAGTTTTGTTGCGCCATTGCCCCATCCGCTTCCCGCCCGCTCCCCGCTTGGCCCAAAGTCTTAGGTTTCGCTGCTTTTCCCGCTCGCTACTTTCTTCCAGTCACTACCGCAGGAGTCCACCGTGGCAAGTCACAAAATCCTGGTTATCGACGACAGCCGAGTCATCCGCAACATGGTGCGCGACATGCTGCCCAAGGGAAATTTTGAGGTGTTGGAAGCCAAAGATGGAGTAGAAGGGATCAACCTGATTCACAAGGAGCATCCCAACCTGATCATGCTAGACTTTCTGCTGCCCCGCATGAGCGGCTGGGAAGTGTTTCAGGAAATTCAGGCAAAGCCAGAACTGCGCGCGCCGCTGGTGCTGATGTCGGGTCGCCGCGAAGAGGTGACGGAAAAGCTGCCAGAGCCGTTTGAATATTTCGAGTTTATCGAAAAGCCCTTTGAGCAAAAGGAACTGGTCGAAGCTATTAAGTCTGCTATGGCCAAGTTCAAGAAATGGCCTCAGCCTGTGGGCGCTGCGTCTGCCGCTCCTGCCAGCGCCGCATCCAGCAGCGCAGACGTAGCCGCGCTGAACCAGAAAATCGACAAAATGCAGGCCGAAATCGACACCCTCAAGAAGCAGATGGCCCAGTTGCTCACGTTTATTAAGCAAAAGCTGAAGTAGGGGATTAAAGACACTTACGACTCTCGTAGAGTGGTGCGTTCAGTCGGTCTAGCGGCGCTGTGTAATACAGGGCGAGTTATTGGGGCGATCGCCCATCAACACAAACTCAGGCGCAAGAGCAATGCCTCACGCCTGAGTTTAATTTTAGAGATTTTGTTTGGAAATTTTGAATCACCGGAGACGAATCCGGCGTTCCAAGCCTACAGTTTAGTTACAGCTTATTCAGGTCAATACCCGCAGCCTTTGCCATTGCGTCGATTCCCTTCTTTTCAAGGGTTTTGATCGCTTTGGTAGACAAACGCAGCGTCACGAACCGCTTGCCCTGCGGCCACCAGACTCGCTTTTCTTGCAGGTTTACCTGTTGCAGCTTTTTCGTGCGGCGGTGCGAGTGGGAAACGGCGTAGCCATTGTTGGCCTTCTTGCCAGTGAGTTCACAAGTGCGGCTCATAGCGGTTTTCTCAAGTCATTTATTGGCACAAGCAATCATTATACAGCGTTTTTGAAGCTAGTGGGGGCACGCAGAGGTTCAGAAAAACCGTCGGTCTTTCCAGGGCAGCGCATACCTCACCGTTACCCCGCCGTGCAGAGCAATGCTAGGCTGCTTCGGAGTGGGCGACTGCGGAAATCGAAAGGCGATCGCCCGGTTTGGGTTCCAACACTTCCGTCGCCAAACCGGCCTGAGCTAGCAGCATCCGACACTCCTCAGGGCCGCCCTCTGCCTTGAGCAGCGACGGCAGTAGCCCCGCATAGTCTACCGCTTGGCCTGCCCCTGTCGGCAGCAGGTATCGCAGCTTGAGCGATCGCGCCAGATCCACCGCGCTCTCTTGCCCTTTGATAATGGCTCCCACTAGCGGCAGCTTGACAGTCATCAGCGGGGCGATCGCCACATCCACAGGCGCAAGTTCTGCCAGCCCAGGCGCATGAAAGCCATGTGGCTCGTAATAGAGCCGCGTCCCCTCGCCTTGCCCCATTAGCACGTAGGCGTTTTCCGTTAAAAATGGGCCAATGGGCGACCCCGGAAACGCTCGAATCGAGACTCCTTTGCAGGTATAGGTTTCGCCATGCGCCAGCGCTGTCACCGAGCTATAGCCCAAGTCTGTCACAACACTGACTGCGTTTGGCGAACACACCACCGGAATCGATTTGTCGAGCGCCTTCAGCGTTTCCACATGGGCATGGTCTTCTAGCCCCTGCGACAGCAAGATCAGGTCAACCCCGGCAGGAATGGACGGCGGCGTTCGATGCGTCACCTTTAGCAGCCACTCTTGATTGCCCACCGTCAGTGGCCCCACCAGCCACGGATCGAGCAAAATCCGCACCCCGTCTAGGTCTATGAGCCAGGAGTTATTGTCGAGCCAGGTGAGATCCACGGCGATCGCCCCCAAAGTTAAAATGCTTTACATTTCTACATCTCTATCTTACTGCTTGTCAGAGATGCGGCCAGACCCCTTGAGCAAGCACTGGCAGATTTTTCTGGACTGCTTGAAAGCCGTTAAAATCGGTTCTAGATTGGCAATCTGTTGCAGGCAAATTGGAGGGGCGAGCGTCGCTGCTCCAGTTTGCCGCAATGTTTTACTGCAATGTTGCTGAGATTTGAGATCGCCGAGATTTGAGATCGCTGAAATACGCGATCGCTGGTGTGCCTGATCCACCCGATTGTTGCCTGGATTTCTCTAACCCAGGGCAATTGATTCCACACTGCCGGCGGCAGAATGCAGGGGTTCCGATAGTGCCTGGGCGATCGCCCGGAGGCTGCGTGGATCACTCAGCATCCAGGCGTGGGCGGGTACATTTAGCACGACTTCGCGCCCGACTCCCAGGCAAGAGCTACGGGCAGGCAAAATCATTAAATCCAGCGGTGTCCAGATTGAGGTAAAGTTCAGTCGTTCCAGGCAGTCCACATCGCGGTTGAGGTCGCACAGAAATGGACTTTTGATGGACATCTGGGCGGCTCCAACATTCGGGCGCAGGTAGGCCGTCCAGGTGCCCCAGTGGGGCGAAGAGATGGTGACAAAGCGGCGCACGCGCTCCAGCCCGCCGAGGCGCTGCACAAAGTAGCGGCTGATGATGCCGCCCATGCTAAAGCCGACCAGATCGAACGGCTGACCCGCCGGGATCACCTGCTGAACGTAGTCTGCAAGCTGCTCTGCCAGCACGTCTAGCCCCACATCGCCATTGCTCGGTGTCAGGCTGGGATGGTGAACCTGCCAGCCCTGCGAGGTCAGATAGGGAGCCATCGTGCGAAACACAGCGGCGGTGTCGTCAATGCCGTGAACCAAAATGACCGGATGGCGATCGCCCGATGGAGACGATATTTCGTGAAAGCTGGTCATAGTGAGGCGTTAGAGGTGAAATTGCGAGGGGCTACATCAAAAATGGTCTGTTTTCAAGGTAGCGGAGGGCGATCGCGCTGTGCCAGTTTCTTGTGCCAGTTTTTGCCTGAGTTTTCTACGCCAGTTCAGCACGCTCAGGACTTACGCACCTGCGATGAATTTTTTGGATTTCGGACTGTTTCTCGCGGGCTGCACCCGCGAGAAACAGTCCAACTGCGTAAGCCCTATGGTTAAAGGCTTAGTCAAAGGCTTTGAACTTGCGGCTCTTTTGGGTATTTGGTGATCAGTGAGGCTTAATTACGCCAAGATCACGCTAGGTCTTCTTCTGGCGTGGGGTTTGCGCCGGGGGGGATGGCCAGCGGCAGCGTCAGCCAGAAAGTTGCGCCGCTGCCGGGGGTGCTGGTAACACCAATCTGTCCGCCATGAGCGGTGATGATCTGCCGCGCCAGATATAGCCCCAGCCCTACACCTGTAGAATGGCGCGAGTTTGGGCCGCGGCTATAGCGAGTAAAGAGGCGATCGCACGTTTCGGGAGCCATGCCCACGCCGTCATCCTGAATCGTAAAGCGAATCAGGTCGCCCTCCACGGCAGCACTGATCGTAATGCAAATGCCGGGAGGATTGTGGTTCAGCGCGTTGGTAATCAGGTTTTCAAACACGCGCCGAATCTGCATCGAATCAGCATTCACCAGCGGCAGATCGGGCGGCACTTCGTTTCGCAGCGTGGCGTGGTTCTTGGCGACCAGCGGCTCTAGGTCTTCGGCAATCACCTGAATCAGCAAGCTCAGTTGCACCAGTTCATAATTCAGCGAAACCCCCCGCGTTTCGACTGAGTGCGCCTCCAGCAGCGACTTAATTAACTGAAGCTGATAATCATTGCTTTGCAGCATTCGCTCCAGCATGGCGCGGCTAATGGGGATCGTGTCTCCTGGCTGATTTAGCAGGTTGTTGATCACCAGCGAAATGCCCATCACGGGCGTTCGCAGGTCATGGGAAAAGGCGTTCAAAAACTCGTCCTTGAGCGCGTTTAGCTCCAGCAGTTCCTCGTTCTTCTGCTGCAACTCCAGCGTTCGTTCGCGCACCTTTTGTTCCAGGCTGGTGTTGAGTTCGCGCACCTGCTCATAGAGTTTGGACTGCTGAATGGCAATGCTGACTTGAGTGCCCAGTTGCACTAAAAACTCGATTTCTTCGGTGCGCCACTGGCGGGAATTGTCGCACTGATCTACCACCAGCAACCCAAAGAAGTCATTGCCAAGCATAATGGGGACAGCCAGCCACGCCCGCACCTGAAACTCAGTCAGCGCTCTGGTAGCGCGGGGATGATCGCTAGTATCCACATCGTTCACCACTTCGACCTCGCGTTTGGCAAAGCCCCGCCGTGTCTCTTCAAGATACTCCGTGTCTTCGATGATCAGCCCCTTCATCGAGGGCCAGCGCGAATCGACCGATTCCGCCACGATCTGCCCACGCCGATCTTCCAGATCCAGCCCGATGGTGACGCGATCGGCTTTGAGGACGCGCCGCACTTCTTCCACTGTGGTATTCAAGATTTGCTCCAGGTCGAGCGACTGGCGAATGCGGAGGGCGATTTCTCCTAGCAGGCGATCGCGCTCGGTGGTGGCTAGTAGTTGCGCTTGGGCCTGCTTTAGCTCGGTAATGTCTACGATGGTGTCGATTAAGCACTGTTCGCCGTTGATCTCGATGATTTCTGCCGAAAACAGCCCCTCGCGGACTTCGCCACTGCGGGTGCGGAGGCGATGCTCCAGGTTATGCACCGAGCCGTCGCGCTGGAGCAACGTCACCATCTTGTTGCGATCGCCCGGATTGGCCCACACCTTGAGGTCATGCACCTGTCGCCCGATTACCTCATCGCGGGTATAGCCCGTCACCTCCAAAAAGCCATCGTTGCAGTCGATCATGCGGCCGTCTAGCAACGTGGCAATGCTCATGGGGTTGGGGCTAGAGCGCCAGGCTTTGGAGAATTTTTCTTCGGACTGGCGCAGCGCCGCTTCAGATCGTTTGCGTTCGCTAATATCGCGCACGATCACTAGCGCTTCATCTTCGCCACTGACCACGACCCGCGCCTCATAGTCGCGCAGGTAGGGGTCACAGTCTGTTTGAGTCGTTGCGTATCTCGACGGATGCTTGAGCTGCAATTGATATTCAAAGACCTGGATTTCACCCGTGGCGATCGCCCGCCGCACATACTCCATCCGCTGTTCTGCGACATCGTGGGGCAGCACGTCGTAGATCGACCGACCCACCAGATCCTTGGCAGGCATGAGCAGGTCGCTATCATGCTCAGCCTTACTGTCTAGATAAATGCCGTCCAGGTTAATCCGAAACATCAGGTCAGGAATCGCGTTGAGCATGGCCTGATAGCGCAGTTCGGCCTGCTTGCGGGCGGTGATGTTGCGGATGCTGGCGACCCGCGCCTGCTGCCCCCGATACTGAATCCCTTTGGCAAACACCACGCCAAAGAAGCGGCTGCCGTCCTTGCGGATGCCCGTCGCTTCGTAGCTATAGGAATCGTCGGGATGGGCGAGCGATCGCCACTTTTCGCGCACCATCTCCTGCGACTCCGGCGCGATTAGATTAATGACAGGCATCCCGATCAGTTCTTCTGCTGGGTAACCCAGCAGTTCCACCGCCGCCGGATTCACGTCCAAAACCTGCTGAAAGTTGTGAATGATTACCGCCTCAAAGGTCGCTTCAAAAAAGCAGCGGAGCCGATCTTCACTCGCTTGCAAATCCGACTCTACCCGCTGGCACTCGGTCACATCTTGCACCACCGACAGCACCTCGTCTTGTCCACTCACCACTAGCCGCGCCTCATAGTCTCGTAACGTTCCATCTACCCAAAGCTGATAAGCGCAGGTCTGGAGCCGCCCCGTTTCCAGCGTCCGCCGAATCGCCGCCAGACAGATCTCTGCCACATCTGGTGGCAGGATCTCGGTAACGTGCTTGCCAATGATTTCCTCGCGGGGCAACGTCACCACTTGCTTGCCCTCACAATCCAGATAGTGACCCTGGCGATCGAACCGAAACATGAGATCGGGAATGGCATCTAGCATGGCCCGATAGCGCTCTTCCACAGAATGAGCGTCCTCAGAATGAGCGTCCACAGAACGAGCCTCTAGGGATAACCGCGCAGAACCATCTGCCAGGTTGAGCAGCGCCCGCAACCGCTCAAAGGCGGCCTCGTCTTGGCAGCAGTCTCGCAGTGCCCGAAGATAGTCAAGCCCAGAAACCATAGCGCAGAGAGGGGTTTGTTTGCCAAACCTCCGGCAATTACTCGATCTCGTTTCGATAATTCCGAATAACCTTCTAATCTACAAGCTCTGGCTGCGTCACTCCAGAATTCAAAGTGAAGACTTCAGATTTTACAGTGTTTTGACGGTGTTCTTTAAGCTTCTGAAGTGTTGCTTCTGCTTACGCATTTTGGGAGGATGATTCGCCGTCCCTGTGGGCGATCGCCCGCCTGCTGGTCAGCAGCCCTGAGTCTCCCAAAACTGCACTCTCCCGCAGACATCTCCCGCAGCACCCCGAATATGACCCCTAATTGACTCCTTAATTGACTAATTGACTCCTTAATTGACTCCTCTCCTAATGTGTATGTACTCCTAATGTGTACTCCTGATGTGTATGTGCCATATGCCTCCATATAACCCCTGTATTAACCCCTGTGTTAACCCCTGTATTAGTTGATTCTGAGTTAATTCTGAGTTGATCCTTGAGTTGATCCTGAGTGTCGAGCCTCAAATCCAACCCCAAAACCCTCGTTGACTGACAAATCTTTTTGCCTAGGCTAGGTTGAGCAACGTCTAACAACGTCCAACCCAGCATTAGCTTAGATTTGGTTAGATGACGCTGACGCTAACCCAGCCGACGAGCGGATTAAAATCTCAGAAGTTTTGTCCGTCAATCAGCCCCAAAACCTTAAATCAAACCTTGATCCTGACCTAGCCCCTGTTAACCCAAAATGGTCAATTTCCCATACTTTGCCACGAGTCCTGGCTCAACACAGTTTGCCTGGCTACTCAATGCCTAATTTCATCTGCGATAGACTGACGCTTAGATTTGCATCCAAGCCAGTTTCAGCGTAGCGGTCTGGTTTCCTGGCGGGCCTGTCCACTGCTACGGCTCGCAGGCGCAGACTTTTGCAACAAGTTGTTTCTCTAGGAAGCCCTATGTCAACTGCTTTGCTCGCCGATGACACGCCGACGCTGTTGGCGCTCGACTTTGACGGGGTGCTTTGCGATGGCATGATTGAGTATTTTCAAACGGCGTGGCGGGGCTATTGCCGCATCTGGTCGCCGGAGGAGAAAACGCCGCCTGCGGGCCTGGCGGAGTCCTTCTATCGCACGCGGCCGGTGGTAGAGACGGGCTGGGAAATGCCGCTAGTGGTGCGATCGCTCTTGCAGGGTATTTCCGAAGCCGAAATTTTGGCAGACTGGGGCACGCTAGCCAAGCAGCAGATCGAGCGCGAGGGGCTAAATCCGGCTGACCTCAGCGCCGCTGTAGATGGTAGCCGCGACGAGTGGATTGCTGACGACCTCGACACTTGGCTGGCACAGCATCGGTTTTATCCTGGCGTGGTAGAACGGCTAGCCCAAACGCTCCAGAGCGGGGTGGAGGTGTATATTATCAGCACCAAGGAGTCGCGCTTTATCCGGCAGCTTTTGGCACAGCAAGGGGTGGACTTTCCGGGCGATCGCCTGATTGGTAAAGAAATTCGCCAGCCCAAAGCCCAAACCCTGCGCGACCTCATCCAACAGCACACGCAAGACGGCACGCCGCCCGCCGTCTGGTTTGTCGAAGATCGCCTGAAGACGCTGCAAACGATTCTGCCCCAGCCTGACTTGGCAAACGTTAGGCTATTTCTGGCAGATTGGGGCTACAACACCGCCGCCGAGCGCGACACTGCCCAGCAAGACCCACAGATTCACCTCATTTCCTTGGAGCAATTTGCTGGCGCGTTTTCTGGCTGGCTGCCTGCATAGCGACTGCCAAATTCAGGATGAGGGCGATCGCCCGATCAAAATTTCACCCACGTGTTAGGGGGTATCTGCCAGGTATCTGCCTCCTGACGACCACAGGTGACTCTTGATTTTCTCTGAGCATTATGAAAAGGTGCTGCTTATCACCTCATCAACCTGCTGCTTCAGCCCATCCAGATTCACAAAAATATCCTCAACACGGACGAGTGGATAGAGCAGCGATTGCCAGAAGTGGCCAGCGGGCACATTGCCCAAGAGATAGGTATAGTCTAGCCCGATCAGGTTACTGAGATACCAGTAGCAGGGATAGACGTAATTCGGCGAAAACAGTTCTATAACTTGGGTGCCAGGGCGACAGAAGGCAAGGTTGGTGAGGCCGCTGCCGTGGGGCGAAACAATGATTTCAGCGTTGTGAAAAAGCTGGGCTTGTTCGGCAATAGTGCAAGCTTCCAGGTAAACGGTGGTGAATCCCTTCGCCTCTAGGAGTTGCCGAACAGAAGACTCGTTGATCACCCGGCGATCGCCCGTCTTTTGCCTAGAAATATACAATCGCTTGGGCAAGCTAGGATCACGCCTTTGGGAATGTAAGAAGGACGACTTTAGCCAGTCGCAAACCCAGCCTTGGGGCCAGGCTGCTGCACCAGGAAATGAAGGAATAATGAGCCGACTCGCCTGGATATGGAGATGTTCTTGAACAGGCAGAATTTTCTTAGATGGAATGCCCAGATGATGCAGACTGTCTTGCTGCCAGGAATGGCGATCGCCCACCAGCCAGTAATCAATCTCCTCCAGATTCAGCCCACTCTCTTGCAGGATTTTGAGACGTGGCAAGACATCCAGCATCCAGTGAAAGTAGATGTTATTAGACAGACCTGCCAGCACTGCAACCGTTCCCGATATCTGCTCTGCTGGCGGCAGCTTTTGGGCTGAAAAGACCCAGTGCTGGCGGGTCTGCAAGTCGGGATGTCCGGGGGTGAGCAGCGGAAACTCGACGGAGAGATCTCGCATGACATCGCCCGCTGCGTTGAAAATAGCCAGGCTGCTCTGATCTGAATCGAGCCAAAAGCGTCCCTTGGGCAATGTGACGACAAAGGTGCCAGGGATAGACAGACTGCTGCCCAAAGCAAAGCTCAGGTGGGGTCTAGGTTCCCAGCAGCGGGGCGGTTTGAGGCTAACGACTTGGGGTGGATGAATGGGCATCCAAGCGGCCGCTGGCTCAGAGGTCGCCACCCAGTCGCCAGTTTGTCTGACTTCCCGGATCGGCGCATCAACGGGCAGCGTCTGTTGCAAAAGCAGGTCATCTGGCGGGCGCGATGTGGCCCCGCAGGGCTGATGCCCATGCGCTTGATCCGACAGGCTGGCCAGCAGGTGGGCAACTTGGGGAGCCAAGTTGGAATTCAGCTTTAGGGCGATTTGCAAGCAGGGCAGGGCTTCGGCCTCCTGGTCGGTCTGCATCAGCGCCGCCGCCAAGTTATACCAGCCGTCTACCGCTTCGGGCTGCTGAGCCAGGAGCGATCGCCAGTGATCGACCGCAAGGGCTGCGTTTCCCTGCGCTAGATAAGCCAGCCCCAGGATTCGGTGCGCTTCTGCGAGGTCAGCGTTTACGGACAAGGCTCGATGAGCAGCAGCGATCGCCCCTGTCGCGTCCCCCTGTTTCCAGAGTGCCCGCCCCAGCCCCAACCACAGATCAACCACTTCGGGGGCTTCGCTCAGCGCGGTTTGATTTAGCGCGGTTTGACTTAGCGAGGTTTGATAAAGGGCGATCGCCGCTGATAGTTGCCCCGCTTGCACCAGCGCACCGCCCAAATCTGCAATCACAGTCAAATTGGATGGATCGGCTTGGAGCGCCTGCTGATAGAGGGCGATCGCGCTGTCTAGCTGTCCGCTGCGGGCCAGCAGGGTGCCGACTTGGTGCAGCGCCGCGCTGGAATGGTCGGCCACCGCTGCCAGGGTTTCTAAAAATGCGGCGTTGGCGCATCTTGCCGGACTAGGTGGCGGGATCTGGGCCCAAGCGCAGTAGGTTGCGGCAAAGTCCGAGCATTGACAAAGCGCCTGGTGCAGCCCGGTGAGCGCCTCGTCTACCTGCCCCAATTGCAGCAATCCATAGCTCAAATCCGCAAGAACGGGCGCAGCATCGGGAGTCAGCGCCTGCGATCGCCTCCAGGACTGCACCGCCGCCACCCAGTCGCCTTGGTTTGCCTGACATCGCCCCAGCCCCGCCCAGGCATCGGCATTTTCGGGCTGGAGCGCTGTCCAGGCGGCATAGCACTCGCCCGCTGCGGCAAATTGTCCTAGTTTTTGATAGGTCTGGGCCTGCTGCGTCCAGGCTTCGACCAAATCAGGCTGGAGGGTGATCGCCCGCTGCCAGCTTGCCATTGCCCCATCCAGGTCGCCCAGTTGCGCTTGCGCCAGCCCCAGCGTGTAGTGATACGTCGCCTGCTCGTCCAGTTCCAAAAGCTGCCGCGAGAGCCGCTCGGCTTCTGGATATTGCCGATGCGCCAGACAATGCGCCAGCGCCCGATCCAAAAGATTTGCCAAGCTACTCAGGTAGGCTGCTAGCGCGTCTGGCTCAGCTTCGGATAGCGGGGCCATCCACACTGCCTGGGCTTCGGCTTCCTGGTCTAGCAGCAGCAGTGCCAGACCCAGCAGGGCGTAGTGTGGTAGGTCTGCCTTGCCCTGGGCAATCAGCGCTTCGCAGTGGGCGATCGCCCTGGCAGAGTCGCCCTGAAAGTCGCCCTGAAAGTCGCCCTGAAACAGCCAGTCCAGAACCAGCGCCTCGCTCATAGCTAGCCAATCGATTGTGTCGGCAGGGTGTGGAGATCGGCACGGGCGATCGCTGCTACGTTGTTGTGGGGCAGGTCAATCCGTGCCGTCAAGCGCGGGCGCAGCAGGTTCCACTGGTCGGCAGGTAGCGGCGGCAGCAGAGTAATCTCCGGCGCATCGTCGCCCACTTCTAGCTCCTCTTCTTCCATCAGGTGCAGCGTCACGCTAGACAGCGCAAAGTCGGCTTCTTGCGCGTCTAGATCGCCCATGTCTACGAGCAGCGTTGTGTCCTCTCCACCCGGAGCCGTGATTACAGTTCGCAGCAAGTCAGCCAATTCTGCAAACAGGATGTCTTCTGGCTGCTGCCAGTCGGGTAGGGCAATCAGGTTGCGATCGCGCAGGCGCAGTCTTTCGACAAGCTGCCGCTGCTGATGGGAATGGTATAGATCCCAAAGCACCTGGCTCAACTGCTGCCCATAGCGCTTGCTATCGAGGAAGCTGGGGGTTTTCTGCATGGCGGTCTGGAGGCGATCGCCCAGGTTTTTTCTAAACCCGGCATCGGTGCCCAGGGCGGTCGCCCGCTCCACGTACTCCTCAACCGTCGTGGCGATCAGCTCCGGCAGTTCCAACTCTCGCAAAAACGCCGCGCCGCGCCCCAGGGAAACAGGTGTGTCTTGTTCGATGACCAGCGTCGGAATGCCTGCCATCAGCGGATCGAGCAGCGACGACAGACCCGACATCGGGAATGAGTCGAGATAGACATCTGCCAACTGCACCCGCGCTTTCAGATCGGCCCGGCTGGCGGTAGGCCCCAGAATCAGGAGGCGATCGCCTTCCACATTCCTGGCAGCCAGTTGTTTCGACAATCGACGCTGAAACGCAGCCAGTGGATATTGGTTTGAGTAGTTTGGATTAAACGGGTAAATTAGCAGCCGAGATCCTGGAACTTGAGCCAAAATTTCGGCCCAGGCTGCTTCTAGTTCGGGCGAAATTTTGTAAAAGCTCGCGCCAGATACAAACACCACCTCATCTTCTGCAACGCCCAGCATGGCGCGATCTACAGATTCAGTAGGCGGGTCAGAGCTTTCTACCGAAAGGTCAAAGCACTGACCGGCAGCATCTAGAGGCAGCAGGGGTTCTGTAAAGTGGCTTTGCGCCTGATCTGCCGACCCGACCAGGCGGCTAGTGAGGAAGGCATCAATTTGGGCAATGCCCGTGGAGATGGGCGAATTCATGCCACACACCTGCACCCGCGCCAGCCGATGAGATGCCAGGAGGGTCATGGAATCCGTCACAGCCACAATATTGGTCGCAATCCAGAGAATGTCTAACTCTGCTTGCCGCAGGGTGTCAACCTGTTCAGCCAGTCGCCCAGGAAGCTGCACCGCTCGGTCGGCGTATTGCAGACAGTATTGAGCGGCGGGGTGTTCGTAGGAGGTGAGAGAAAAGAGAATAATTTCAAATTGATCGCGATTGAGGTCGCGGAAAACGGGCAGCGTTGCAGCCGTCTTGGTCTGAGGAATAAACCCAGGCGATAGGATGCCGAACCGGAGCTTTTGGCGCGGCTCTGGGGCAACTGGGAACTCGTAATCTAACTTGGCTCCCTCGGCAATGAGGGCTTGAGCAATCAGCGCCGAACGCTTTTGACAGAAGGCTTTGAGCGGCCGCCGTGTCAGATAGAGCGGCGTTATATCTAGAGTTTGCAACGTGACCTGCGTCACCTTTTGCCAGAGGAAATCAGTAGGGTTGTTCTGAACTTGTTCATAGAGCCTGTCAACCCACTGCTCCAGATAATGGGCATACTCATCAGCCTCGCCCATGTCCATAAACATTGGAGGCGGCGTACAGAGATATCGCACAATCTCTGCCAGCAGAGACGGCGGCACGAGAGCCGGGTCGAACCCATCGGGGAGATGATGAGGATAGCAATACAGCATCGCCGCCAGCAGCGCCGGGGTTTGGTTTGCCCATCCCTCCGCAAGGGTGGCGATCAGTTGTAGGGCGATCGCCTCGTCGGTTTCTGTGAGCGGTTCCAGCCGAATCCCAGACTCCAGCATTAGGCGATGTGCTTGTCCCAGTTCGCCCGCAAAGGCTGTTTCCAGTGCCTCAGGCGCAATATTGAGCCACTGCTCAATCAGTTGATGGCGGTGCTGGCGCAGCCGTTCTAGGGCGGAGAGACGTTCTGAAGCCGAACCCGCAGCCTGATAGCGAGCAATAGCCGACCTGACCTGTTGCAGTGCAGACACCTGAGATTGCTGAAGCTGCTGCTGCATCAGTTCCGCAGCGAGCAGGTTGGGGACGAGCCTCAGGGCCGCTGCGGTGGCCGCAGTAGCAAGTGGGCGATCGCCCAACTGGTCGGCCAGCGTGGCAAGCTGACAAAGCAACTGACCGTAGTTTTGCGCGGGGGCGATCGCCTCTGCCTTGCGGAACCAAACGCCTGTAGAGTCAATCCGTCGGAGCGCAAAACTAGATCGCTGCTGCCGTTCAAACTCATGAATGGCCTGCCGACAGCCCTCCCAGAACCCGTAGTCGTCAATTTGCACTGCGCCACCGGGAATCACCTGGTCGTATAGCAGGTTAAAAATGGCAAGGGTTGATTCATACCAGTCGCCGTCTGCGTGCAGCAATGCAATGTCGCCCATGTCTGCCCGATAGGTGGGCAGGGTGTCTTGAAATAACCCTTTAACCGGAACCACGATGTCCTGCACGCCCAGCGCCTGACAAACCACAGCCAGGTTTTCTTCAATTGGGGCCTTGAGCGTGCCTGCTCCCCAACCCGTGTCATTCGCCGGAACGCCGTTGTGCTTGTCTACTTCTATCGGATCAGGCATTCCCTCAAAGGTGTCGCAGGCATAGAGTTTGCGCGATCGCTGGCTATAGCGCTTGACGACTGCGGCGATCAGCGCGGCGGCTCCCCCCTTAAACGTGCCGCACTCCACAATGTTTCCCGGCAAGTCTTCGAGGCAAATCTGCTTGGTCAGCGCATAGAGCGAAAACAGGCGCTCTTCTGACAGGAGCGTGTAGGGGCGCACCACCTCAACAAGTTCCTGAAACTCTGCATAGGAGGCTTTGCCAAGCGTGATGTGGGCAGTCTGGGCCCAGGCAAAGTGCTGGATGCTGGCCTGAAGCTGGGCCCGCTGCCCGTAGAGATTGCAGAGGAGGGCATGGGCAGAGGCCGCACCTGCGCCCTGCTCGATGGCTCGATGGCAACAGTCCAGCGCCGTATCCCAGTTTCCTGCAATGTAGGCGGCTTGTCCTGCGCGCAGATCAGTGGCGATCGCCCGTGCAGTTTCTGGCGAGACTGGCGCTGCATCTGGCAGCCACGGTTCTACCTGCTCCGCCATTTGAATCAGCGCCCGCAGAGCCGTGTGATCCGTCGGCGCAGCTTCCTGCCAGCCGCTAACGGTGTAGTGCTTTAGGTGGGCAGGCAGCGTCCAGCTTACTGCTGGGTCTGGGGTGTGGTGGATGGGCTTGACGTTGCCGCGCCAGGCAACACCCATGATTTGCATGGTTTGATAAACCAGCGTGTTCCAACCCCGGTCACGCAAATAGTCCAGGCCTTGGGCTACATCGGGTGAAGACAAGTCGTGAAAAATGATCAGGGCATCGTCCGTTGCGAGCAATTCGCAGGCGATCGCGTCCTCCAAGGGGCCAGGCGCTTCGTGGTTACCGTCGATAAAGATGAGAGACCAACGACGCTGTTCCTGCTCTGCCAATGCCTGAACAGAGCCAGGACTAAAGCCAGGGTGAAGTGTAACGCGATCGCGCACACCCGCAGCAGCCAATGACTGACTCACGCTGTCAAAAAACTCAGGACGCTCTAGCAGCGGATCAACCACGTCTAGCTCAACACCCGCCAGCGCCAGATGACATGCAGACCAGCCCATCCAGCAGCCAATCTCTAGGGCCCGCTGTCCGCGAAACTGGAGCGCCGTGTTGTAAAGGATATGGGCCTCGTCGCGACTGAGAAAGCCGACCACTGGATGTCGCCGATCGACATACCAGTTATGAGGCACCTCTCGACGCAGGTAGGGCCAGCCACAGTCCTGACAGTTACCCACGATTTTGTTGGGAAAGGCATGGTCTGGACGAACCAGCGCTAGCCCTGGCGAAACATAGTCCCCCGCTGGAAGCATTAGGTCTGTCAGCAGGTGGATCGTTTCTTCCAGCATTCGGTGCTGCTGAAACAGAGCGATGGCTCGCTGACGACAGGCCTCACCAGCCAAGCGACGCTGTTCTGGGTGTAGGGCCCAAGCTTGAATGATGTCTACCAAGTCTGCAATCGTTTGCACGGGGTTTTGGTTGGGATCGCTCAGCAGTTTGCCTGTTTCCCCCAGTTCTTCTGGAATGCCGCTCACCGCTGATGCAGCCACGGGCAAGCCTTTGGCCATGGCTTCCATAATGGCCAGGGGCATCCCTTCGCGCCAGGAGGGCAGCAGAAAAATATCTGCCGCGTCGTACCAATCCTGAATATCCCAGCGCCGACCCAGCAAGTGAACGCGATCGCCCACGCCCATCTCGGCAATCTCTTTTTCGTATTGCCCCGTCAGAGCCGGATCGCCGCTGCCGACCCAGGCAAATCGCAAAGCCGACCAGACGGGCAGATGCCGCAACTGGGCGATCGCCCCTAGCTGAAGCTGGAAACCTTTTCGGGCGACGATTTGAGCCACTGACAGACACAACACCTCGTCGTCTTTGATGCCCAACTCCGCCCGTAGCCGTTGCCGGGTGTCTGCGTGTTTCGGCTCAAAAAACTCAGCCGGCCGCCCATAGAAGATGACGCGCCCCTTATTGTCTGGTAGGCGAAAATGCTGGCGGAGAAGCTGGAGATTTTCCTGAGAGACGAGGACGACTTCTCTAGCGTGGTGGTATTGCTCTGCCAAGGAATCGAGACGATCGCCAAACCGCTCTGCCAAATCAGGTGCGACATACCCAATCACAATGGCATAGGGGATGCCCTGCTGAATGGCCACTTGCTTTGCGGCAAAGTTGGAGAACGGATGCGAATCGCTAAACAGAATCAAGTCTGGACGCACCCGATGGAAAATGCGTTCTGGGCTTGCCGTATCGTTGAGCGTGCGCTGCACCTCTGAGATTGTGTTGTAGTCCAGCCATTCGTGAACGACCCCTGCCCTGGCTTGCGCTTGCGTTTGGACGGTGTCCACTTGTGTCTGCACCAGCGTCACCCGATAGTCTTGGGCACGCAGCCCCAGAGCCATTTCATGGTTGTACTGGGCAACGCCGCCGCTGCCAAAGTCATCCGTGTAGAGCAAGAGATGTTGGGACATAGCCTTAAGAGTTGGGGAAAGGGGCAAGTTGGGGCAACGCCAATTCAGAACGCAAATGAAAATTGAAAATCGGTCTAACGCAAGCCTGCTAGTGCTGATATCCTGCTATCGCTTATATCCAGAGCCTATAGCTGACGGTGTTTCCGATGAGCTTCTTCTAGAGATTGCCGATAATCTGCCCGATCGGGATGGAGGGCGACCAGTTTTTCTAGAGGGGCGATCGCCCCGGCGTAGTCCCCAAGCTGCATCCGGGCGTTGGCCAAGCCCTCTAGCGCCGTCTGGTTCTCCGGCTCTCGCTGCAACACCAGGGAGAATCCTTTTTCTTCATCGCGCAAAAGATCTTGTTCAGACGGCTGATCGACAGCGGCGACGGGCTGCCCGGTTTGCTGATTCTGTCCGGCATAGAGCGGCACCAGCCCCATCACCATCGACCCTGCAAAACAAAGCCCTGAAACGAAGATAAAGGTACGTTGCAACCGTGGTTTCGCCAACATAGCGGTCTAGATTCTTCAATATTATGAAGGTTGAATGTGGATAGGTTTAGCGTTCCCAGGTTTGTGGGTGGAAAGATCACGGAGTGAACCTAGAAGAGCAGGTCAGGACAGGGCTTAGGTGATTGGGAGGAACCAGATGGAAGACACGGGGCCAGTTTTTGCAGATCAAGCAAACCAAGCTTTAGAAAATAGCGCTAGGGAAACAGCAGCGAGGGATTGGGGGAAACTGGGGCTGGCCGTGCTGGGGGTGGTGGGCTGTCTGGGGGCGATCGCCCTGCTGCAAGTGCCCCAGCTTCGGCAACTCCAAACGCGCAGCGAGACGGCCAGCCTGGAAGAAATCCAGCGTGACCTGGAGGCAGAGCGGGTGCGGCTGAATGTCCTAGAACAAGCGCCCACTTTCGGGTTTGACAATCTGATTGCAGGCTGGACGTTTTTGAACTTTTTGCAGTATTTCGGAGATGAACCCGTGCGATCGCGCACGGATTACACGCTCAGCCCAGAGTATTTCGACGTCATCTTGCGCCGCGACCCCCGGTTTCTCAGCGCCTACACGTTTTTGTCTACCAGCACCGCCATGTATGCGGGCAACCCCCAGCGGGCGATCGCCCTCACCAACGAAGGGCTGAAACATCTGTCGCCGACGCTGCCGCCCGATTCTCACTACATCTGGCGCACCAAGGCAATCGACGAACTGCTGTTTTTGGGCGATGCGGCAGCGGCCCGCCAGTCGTTTGAAACAGCCGCAGATTGGGCCGAAGCTTCTGGACAGCCCGAAGGCCAGTCGGTCGCCAGTCTCTCGCGCCAGACAGCCACGTTTTTGGCCAACAATCCCAACAGCAGCTACGCCCAGTTTTCTGCCTGGATGATGGTGCTGACGAATGCCCCTGACAACCGCACCCGCCGTACTGCTGCCGACCGCATCAAAGCCCTCGGTGGCGATGTGGTTCCCCAACCCGACGGCACGTTTCAGATCAAGCCGCCCCCCAGCGATTAGGCAGCGACCCAGAGCAACGGTCTATAATCCGAGGGATAGGAGGGGTCGAAATGAAGAGAGAGTTATGGTGGGCGATCGCCCTCTAGAAAACCACTCTGGTAATTCTTTCTGTTAATTTTTGGGGATGGTTAACCCCCTCGCCGAACCGGAGAAGCGACCTGCCTCGCGCTCATTTATGAAATTGAGTTAATATTAGTTAACAAAGACGTTCCGTTGCGCGGCCCGCAAGCCCGCCACACAACACATTCGGAGGAATAGCCTCAGTGAACAAGCGGTGGAGAAATGCAGGACTGTATGCCCTTCTAGTCGTGGTGGTCATTTTCCTGGCCACGGCGCTGCTAGACAGACAGCCCCAAGATATTGACACCTGGCGCTACAGCCAGTTTATTCAGGAAGTGCAGCAGCAGAACGTGAAGCGCGTCGAAATCAGCGCCGACCGCTCTCGTGCCCGCGTCACGCAGGAAGATGGCGAAAAGGCGATCGTCAACCTGCCAAACGACCCGGCCCTGCTGGATATTCTGACCGAAAACAAGGTGGATATCCTGGTTACTCCGCCTTCGGATGATGGCGTTGTGGCCCGCGTCCTCAGTACGCTGCTGATTCCCTTTTTGCTGCTGGCAGTGCTGTTTTTCGTGCTGCGCCGCGCCCAGAATGGCCCCGGTAGCCAGGCGATGAACTTTGGCAAGTCTCGCGCCCGCGTGCAGATGGAGCCGCAAACCCAGGTCACCTTTGGCGACGTAGCGGGCATTGAGCAAGCCAAGCTAGAACTGGCGGAAGTGGTGGACTTCTTGAAGAATGCCGATCGCTTTACGGCGGTGGGCGCAAAGATCCCCAAGGGTGTGCTGCTGGTGGGCCCGCCAGGAACGGGTAAGACGCTGCTGGCTCGTGCGGTTGCTGGCGAAGCAGGCGTGCCCTTCTTCTCTATCTCTGGTTCCGAGTTTGTGGAAATGTTTGTGGGTGTGGGTGCGTCCCGCGTCCGCGACCTGTTCGAGCAGGCCAAATCCAACGCGCCTTGCATTGTGTTTATCGATGAGATCGACGCAGTGGGTCGTCAGCGGGGCGCAGGCCTGGGTGGCGGCAACGACGAGCGCGAGCAAACGCTGAACCAGTTGCTCACGGAAATGGACGGCTTCGAGGGCAACACGGGCATTATCATCATTGCGGCAACAAACCGCCCCGACGTGCTGGATGCGGCGCTGCTGCGTCCTGGTCGCTTTGACCGTCAGGTGGTGGTCGATCGCCCCGACTACGCAGGTCGTTTGGAAATTCTCAACGTCCATGCTCGTGGCAAAACCCTTTCGAAAGACGTGGATCTGGAGAAGATTGCCCGCCGAACCCCTGGTTTTACAGGTGCAGATCTGGCGAACCTGCTGAATGAGGCCGCCATTCTGGCTGCCCGCCGCAACCTGACGGAAGTGTCGATGGACGAGGTAAACGACGCGATCGATCGCGTACTCGCCGGGCCCGAGAAGAAAGACCGCGTGATGAGCGAAAAGCGCAAGTCGCTGGTGGCCTATCACGAAGCCGGACATGCTCTGGTTGGCGCGCTGATGCCCGACTACGACCCGGTGCAGAAGATCAGCATTATTCCTCGCGGCCGCGCAGGTGGCTTGACTTGGTTCACCCCCAGCGAGGAGCGGATGGATTCGGGCTTGTATTCCCGCTCTTATTTGCAAAACCAGATGGCGGTTGCGCTGGGCGGTCGGGTCGCTGAAGAGATTATCTTTGGTGAAGAGGAAGTGACCACGGGCGCGTCTAATGACCTGCAACAGGTGGCGCGGGTGGCGCGGCAAATGGTGACTCGCTTTGGCATGAGCGATCGCCTTGGGCCAGTGGCGCTGGGTCGCTCTCAGGGCGGTATGTTCCTGGGTCGCGACATCATGGCCGAGCGCGACTTTTCGGAAGAAACGGCCGCAGCAGTGGATGACGAAGTTCGGAACTTGGTGGATCAGGCCTATCGCCGCGCCAAAACCGTGCTGATGGAAAACCGGGCTGTCCTCGACCAGCTTGCCCAAATGCTGATCGAGCGCGAAACGGTGGACTCTGAAGAGTTTCAAGAACTCCTAGCCAACAGCGATGTCAAAATGGCGGCGATCGCCTAGTTTTGGCTCTCAATCTGTGCAATCTGTGGATGAGCTTGGAAGCTAAATCTGCAAAGGGCGCATTCCTTCTGGGGGTGCGCCCTTTTATCGGCCCAATTCTTCCACTACAATCGCAGCTAGCTTTTCGGCGGCTCCTGGCATCCCCCGCACCCCACGCAGGCGATCGCGCACAGCGTCTCGCGTTTCGGGGTCTGCCAGCCAGTCCAGCGCCAGAGACGACACCTCTTCTGGCTTCAGGTTGCCCACCAGTTCTGGCACAATCGCCTCGCCGGCCCAGATGTTGGGCCAGGCCAGCAGTCGAGATTTTCGGAGAAACCACCCGTTGATCAGCTTGGCGATCGCCCCGCCTACCCCCGGCAGGTTGGCCAATAGCCCCGGAATGCCGTCCCACGCCCGCATCGCGTCGAGCTGCTGCGTCGGCAAAAATACAATCATCGGCACGGCCAGCGCCCCTAGTTCCGCCGTGTTTGCCCCCACCGTCGTCAGGCAAAGCTGGCATCGTTGCAGCAGGTCATAGGCCGGAAACCGAGTCCACAGGCTAATGGGCACGCCACGTTCGGTTTTCAAACTGGGGCAATGGTCAGGAAAGGGGCCGCTGGACTGGGCTGGAGGAACGAGGCTGGCTCGAACCGCGCCAAAGTAGTGGGCGATCGCATTTTTCTCCGGGTCGGCAAACCGGGCGAGGGTTTCCAAATCGAGCGTTGGCGCAACGGGAATGACAAACTGCACATCGGGACGGGCGGCGTGAATTTGCTCGGCGATCGCCAGACACAGCGGCACGCCCTGAGCCAGTTTAGCGGGTTTGGAACCGGGCAACAGCCCCACCAGCGGGGTATTCGCCTTGGGCAAGGCAAGCACTTCTGGTGACCCTCCCGGCAAAGCTCCTGGGTCGGCTACCGCGATGTCCAGGTTCTCCTCGGCATCCACATCTGCCATCAGGTCACCAATCACGCTGAACTTGTGAGCATACCGTGCTGGGGCGCGGTGAACCAAATCAGCATTCATCACGGCAAAGCGGTCAATCCAGCCGTGCCAGCGGGTTTCCCACTCGCCATATAGCACCGTGCGATAGCCCAGCCGCTTGCCAATGATGACCGGATAAACCTGGTCGCCACCGAGAAACAACACCACGCCGCGATCGCTCCAGTCCCAGTTTTCCGCCGTTTTGCCCCACAGCAAAAACGGAAAGAAATGCTCTGCCGCCTGAATTCGGTCAAGTTCGGGATAGCGCTGGGCGATCGCCACCTCCCGCCCTGTGGCATTGGGGCAGGGCGACAGCACCAGCGAAATCCGCACCTGTGAGCGGCGTTGCCCCAGGGTGGCCCGCAGCGCCCGCAACACTGGCCGCACCCAGGTCGCCAGTTCGCCAGGGCCGTTGGAGAGGATCAGGAGGTCGAAGGGCATAGGGGTAATGGGGTGGGGGAGTGGTGGAGCTCGTTGACTGACAAAACATTGACCGCTGGCGGCTGGAAGCCGCGCCTACCCAGGCGAAACCCGCCTACGCGGGTTTTGGGTCAGGGTCGAGAGTCGGCGAAGGCCGACTTCGTTGATATAGCAGCGGTTTCAACCGCCTGGTGCCCAGGTTTTGTCAGTCAGTCAGGTGGTGGAGCGGGAGGGAGAGATAGCATTGACATAACAACTTCGCTATCCCGTTACCCCGTCATCTCATTATTCCGTCACCCAATTTCCTAAAAGCTGTGCCGAAATAATCATCTTGCCGCTCAAATCCGGGCACTCTCAAAGCAGGGCAAGTTATAATTCTTGCGGATATACTGCAAACTTTCTTTATGAGCAGCCCTTTGGTTCACGCATTTTTTGTCGGTCGGGCGCTCGCCGAAGCGCTGACAGAGCAGGCCAATAACCTGGCATCCACGTTGGTCAGCGAGGTTGGCAAATTTGATGCCGAGCAGCGCGATCGCCTCCGTCAGTTTACCGAAACGGTGCTGGAAAGGGCAAATCGAGAAGCCGCCCAATCAACCCAGGGACGCTCCTACGCGACGAATGTCGTTGGAGAAGATCTGCAAGCACTGATCGATGACCTACGAGCCGAAATCGCCCAACTCCGCACCGAGCTTCAGCGCTATCGCAGTCGCTCCAGCCTCTAGTGGCTTGTCAACTTTTAGTTTTAGGGTGATTCCTGTAAGAATTCACCCCAAGGCCAAGCTATGACATTACATTAGTCTATCGCCAAGTCAAGACATGCCCCGGTTTTTCTCGGATTCAGTTTTTCAAGTTCGTTCTCCCGTCTGGTTTTCTATTGTTGTTTTGAGAAGCCTGTCGCGTGTCTGCCCGTTTTGATGATGCTATTTCCTCGGATTGGAGTGCAGAGCCTGCCGCACCGCCGACTTCGCGTGGGGCGATCGCCCCAACAGGCAGCCCTTCACAGGCTTCTTCCCCTACTGCTTCTTCGTTCACTCCTCCGGAGACCGCAACGGTGACATCGCCCATCGACAGCGGCAAATCCTATTCCTCCAATGCCTACCGCTGGAACCGCAAAAGCTATTCCCGGCAGCGGCGCTATGTAGATATTTGGACGTTTGTGTTGAAACTGCTGACGGCGCAGTGGGCCTACAGCAAGCCCTGGACCTATCCTGGCGGCATGACGGAAGAAAGTCAGGCAATTCGCCGTCGCAAGCTCGCCATCTGGATTCGCGAAACCCTGCTCGACCTAGGCCCCACCTTTATCAAAGTGGGACAGCTTTTTTCCACCCGCGCCGATCTGTTTCCGGTGGAATATGTCGAGGAACTCTCGAAACTGCAAGACCGGGTGCCAGCCTTCGGCTATGAGCAGGTGGAGGAGATTATTTGGCAAGAACTGGGCAAGGGCATTCCCGAACTCTATCGCAGCTTTGACCCGATTCCCATTGCAGCCGCCAGTCTGGGTCAGGTGCATCGGGCACAACTTCACTCCGGCGAAGAAGTGGTGGTCAAGGTGCAGCGGCCGGGCCTGGCGAAACTCTTCGATATTGACCTGAAAATCCTCAAAGGCATCGCCCACTACTTTCAGCGGCATCCCCGGTGGGGGCGCGGGCGCGACTGGCTGGGCATCTACGGCGAGTGCTGCCGCATTCTGTGGGAAGAGATTGACTATCTCAACGAAGGACGAAACGCCGATACGTTTCGGCGTAATTTTCGCAATGAAGACTGGGTGAAGGTGCCCCGCGTCTACTGGCGCTACAGTTCACCCCGCGTGCTGACGCTGGAGTATCTGCCGGGGATCAAGATCAGCCACTACGAGGCGCTTGAAGCGGCCGGACTTGACCGAAAAACGCTAGCAAAACTTGGGGCGCGGGCCTACTTGCAGCAGCTTTTGGACAAGGGCTTCTTTCATGCTGACCCGCATCCGGGCAATATTGCGGTTAGCTCCGATGGGGCACTCATTTTTTACGACTTTGGCATGATGGGGCAGGTGCAGCCTGTGACCCGTGAAAAGCTCATGAATACGTTCTTTGGCATTGCCCAAAAGGACGCAGATAAGGTTGTGGAGGCGCTGGTGTCGCTGGGAGCGCTGTCGGTGTCAGAGGATATGGGCCCCGTCCGGCGATCGATTCAGTATATGCTAGACAACTTTATGGACAAGCCGTTTGAAACGCAGTCCATCAGTGCCATCAGCGACGACCTGTATGAAATTGCCTATGACCAGCCCTTCCGCTTTCCGGCGACATTTACGTTTGTAATGCGGGCCTTTTCCACGCTGGAGGGGGTGGGCAAGGGCCTTGATCCAGAATTTAACTTTATGGAGGTCGCAAGACCCTTTGCAATGCAGATTATGGCCAATGGAAATAGTTCGGAAACGGGTGGGTTGCTGGAGGAACTCAGCCGCCAAGCAGCCCAGGTCAGCAGTTCGGCACTGGGGCTGCCGCGCCGCATTGAGGATACGATCGATCGGCTGGAGCGGGGAGATATTCGCCTGAGGGTGCGATCGCAAGAGACGGATCGCGTCCTGCGTCGTCTGAGTAACGTTAATATGGGGACTAATTACGCCCTATTGGGGGGTGCATTTACGCTGTCGGCGACGATTCTGCTGGTGAATAACCTGATCTGGGTGGCGGTGCTGATGGCGATTCCGGCGGCGATCGCCCTGTTTGCCTGGGTGCGCCTGATGATCCGCATTGACCGTGCTGATCGCATGTTCTAGGGCCGCTTGCCAAGGCTATTTCTGAGTTTCTTAACTTCATTAACTAATTTCTTGATGGTTTCCTGACGTTGAGCATCTGTGTCTTACCCCGCCAATTCTCTCCCCGCTGTCCGCTGCCTCGATTATTTCGACTATGAAGTGCCTTTTTACCGGAATCACTGACCCGGGATTGCTGCGTAGCGTCAATCAGGACGCTTACTATATCGACCCCAGCGGCCGGTTTTTTATCGTGGCAGACGGTATGGGGGGTCATGCGGGAGGGCAGGAGGCAAGCCTAATTGCCACTAAAATGATTCAGAATTATCTGGACTCGCATTGGACATCGGACGAGGACTCGCGGACGCTGCTAGAGCGAGCGTTTCTGCTGGCCAATCGGGCGATCGTGCAGGATCAGTCGCGCCATCCCGAACGGTCGGACATGGGCACGACAGCCGTGGTGGTCATGTTTCGCAACGGCCAGCCTTGGTGCGCCCATATCGGCGATTCGCGGCTCTATCGCTTGCGGGGAGCCAAGCTAGAGCAGATTACTGAAGACCATACCTGGGTGGCCCGCGCCATGAAGGTGGGCGATCTCACCCCAGATCAGGCTCGTGTGCATCCCTGGCGGCATATTTTATCGAAGTGCCTGGGGCGAGAAGACTTGCGACAGATCGATGTGCAGCCGATCGACGTGCAGGGGAGCGATCGCCTCTTGCTCTGTAGCGACGGGCTGACCGAAGAACTATCAGATCACCTGATTGCCTTTCACCTCAAGTCGATCCGCGCCTGCGACAAGGCTGCGGCGGCGCTGGTCAACGCTGCCAAAGATAAGGGCGGGCGCGATAACATTACTGTCGTCATTGTGGCGATAGACAGTCAGCCATCATCCGATCTTCCTCCTACATCACCCTAGCCCTTGACTCCGGCTTTACGAATCCACTCTCGATCTTGACCTCATCGACAGAATCAGGCAAATTCGCAAATAACATTTGACTCCGGCTGCGAAAATGCACCGCTCGATCTCGCAGGGCGACCGGGATGTCCCAGATAATAGCCCTGAACCAGGGTCGCAATTGAGTTTTTTCCACAGCCTAATATCAATTCTCTAAATGCCCGCTACACATAGAGCATCCACAATCCAATCCCATCGGGTCAGCGATCGCAGGCGCTCAGGAGAGAGGGAATGAACCCAATGGCTAACGATGGCAACCGCTCAGTTGGGCTAACTGCTCAACACTCCTCGCCTGTCCTGTTTTTAGCCACCACAACACCTGCACCTTACGGCGTTGAGAGGCCGGCTGCTGGTGTTGCAAGACGGCTTTTAGTTCTTCTGCCGTTTCAGCGATATCGATTTTCAGGACTCCACTCATGGCAGCTAGGGTTAACAACTCCCTATGTATCGCAAACTTTTGGAGATTCGATATTAGCCTGAAGCACTAAAATGAGCATTAAAATTGCCTGTAATCTTTACCCGGAAAGGACTACAGGCTGACGACATTAATTTGTCCCGATGTCATTTAATGTGTCACTGTAAACAAAGATCATCTAAGCCCCTTTCACCATCTAATCCCCTTTTACAAAGCGGGTTTTGCCAGTGGGTTTGTCTTTCACAGTTTCCCAGTTTTGCTGGGTATAACGTTGGGTAGCACGCCTTCACGGTGATTGGAGCTGCGGGGCTGCATTGCCCGATGGACTTGAGTCCATGCACGAATCAGGATGCTGGCTGCCTGCTCTACTTCCTGGTCTGTAGTAAATTTGCCCAGTCCAATCCGTATTGCTCCGTCAACGACAATGTCTGGCAATCCAAGAGACTGAAGAACATGAGAAGGAGCCTCGACTCCTGACGAACAGGCAGAGCCAGTAGATACAGCAAGCTGGTGGCGAACCCTAGCAATGATGGCACTGTTGGGCACACCAGGAGCAGATATGTGGAGATTACCCGACAGGCGATGATCTGCGTCCCCGTTCACCACTAAACCAGGGATTTTTTCTAGTAACAGTGCTTGGAGCCTATCACGCTTATTGGCGATCGCCCGTTCATCTTCTTCCATTTCCAGCGATCGCAGCCGACAAGCTTCGCCCAACCCAACGATTCCAGGGACGTTAAGCGTACCCGATCGCATCCCCCGTTGATGACCGCCACCAAAGATAAGCGGCGCCAAATGATAGCCTTTACGAACGGCGAGTGCCCCCACGCCTTTAGGGCCATAAAACTTGTGGGCAGAGATGGCCAGGTAGGTCATGCCCCACGCTTCAAATTGAACGGGAATTTTGCCGACTGCCTGAGAGCCGTCACACAGAAAAGGAATGCCGTAGTGTTGAGCAATCTGCCCAATTTTCTGAATCGGGTAGATGTTGCCAATCTCGTTGTTGGCTGCCATCACACAGAGCAAGGACAGCCCCTCAGCGCAGACTTGCTCCAAATGGTTCAGGTCAAGCCTGCCTTTGGAATCTACTCGGAGGTAAACCAATTCAGCCCAGCCTCGCCTTTCCAAAGCACGACAGGTATCGAGGACGGCTTTGTGTTCAATCGGCATTAAGCCAATTCGATGGGGCTTCGTTGGGTTAGGAGCTAGGCTCCCCTGAATTGCGAGATTGATGCTCTCGGTCGCGCCAGATGTCCAAAGGATTTCCTTAGGTGAAGCTCCGATGAGGTCTGCAACTTCTTTGGCAGCTTGTTGGATGGCAGTTTCAGCGCGATCGCCCCACTCATGATCGGTGCTGCTAGCATTACCAAATTCTGCCGTCATGTAGTGGTAAACGCAATCGGCAACGCGCGGATCGACTGGCGTGGTGGCATGGTAGTCGAGGTAAATCATGGTGCCGCTTGCTGGAGTGATGCGACAAAAGCCTGGTGTTCGGGGGTAGCGATGCCCTGCTGCAACACCGCCAGAACAGTAGCGAGATCATTGACCAAGAGGTGACTGCCCGCCAGCCACAGCCCTGGAAATTGCCGACTACGCAGTACCCCGTCTGAATCCGCTTGCAGGGTTCGGTATTCCCCTGCCTCCAGGTAAAACCAATCGATCTGCGGATTGTAGGTACGCCACACGATGTATTCCTGCACCCCGTTGCGGCGGTAGACTCGCAGTTTGTCGTGCAGATCGTAGGAGGCGCTGCTGGCGGCAATTTCCACCACCAGTTCGGGGGTACCTTCGATATAGTCATCTGCGCTGATGGTAGACTTCCCGCCCTGCGCCAGCCGGAGAATGGCATCGGGTTGGGGTTCGTTGTCTGCATCCAGGCGAATGGTGGGTGCATCGGCAGCTTCAACCCCTGGCGTTGCAGCACAGTAGGTTCCTAGCCAGGTGATGAGCAGCAGGTGCGGTTGGCCATGACTACGATAGCGGAGGGGAGATGCCACGTAGACGACTCCTTCGATCAGTTCGGCTTTTTTGAGGTGGGGCATGGCAGCATAGCGGCGCTCAAATTCGGCGCGGCTGAGGCGATCGCCACTTTCTAGCGGGGGCAATTGCAGGAGTCGTTCGGAAGTCATGGTTCTAGGGCGCGATAGAACGAGCTTCTAACCGTTGGTCGTATTCTATCAAGGCGGTCTGGGCGATCGCAGTCTGAATGGCGCAGGTGAACGGTGCGTTCATCAGTCAAAATTTCGTCAGGTAAGCCGAAGCCTGCCACGAGATCTCGTGGAACTTGAATTATGATTCAGCGCGACAAGTTCAGATATATCTCCAATTAGAATCAAATCCTTGGCTAACTGCCAGAGCAATCAAAGGCTTGAATTTTATTTCGTATTGTTTTCTGAGGCTTTCAAAGTTCAACAATTCTCCTTCATTAGAGAAGCCTAAATCAACCAAATATGATTCGATATAGTTAGTCCATTTCTGTTGGGGACTATGATTATGGAAAGTAACGAGTCCCGTGTATTGTGTTTTGACAAATCTTTCAAAATAAGTATTGTCAGGAATATTGTCTGACTTAGAAGAGTTAACACTTTTAGGAACTGGAATCAAGTTCCAAAGCTGATCATGAGCCACAAAAGACCAGGGCAAATAGTGATCAAGTGAAATATCATCGAGATCTAGTATTTGGTTTGAGTAGATACATCTTAAACCTTCGCAATTTTCAATAACTGTTCGCCAGTAAGAAGTTTGTCTCTGCAAGGATTCTCGTTCTCTAGGTGGAAATAGTTTATTGGCAATTGCAGGAGTGTTGGGATTCTTTTTCTGCATATATTGCAGCCAATTCCATGAAACCCAGCCTCTAATAATTCGGTAGTTGACTTGAATATAAGAAACCCATTCAGGATGAATTAGGATTGCTGTAGAATCCTGGTTGAATTTGTACAAAGGTTTTCGAGATTCAAAAAATCTCTCCGCTGCATTTTTTACTTCACTATTAACTTGTTGATCTTTCAATCCTCTCAACTCCTTGAAGAAAGGTCGTATCAATCGAAAAGGCACATATCTAGTGAGTCTGTCATCAATATTTTTACTTTGTATCGCTTCACGCACGATGGTTTTATTGCCTTCTGTGATTTTTAATAGAGATTCATCAAAATGTAGTCCTAGAGAATCTAGTTTTTCCGCAGCCATATCTTGCAATCCAAAAGACAGCCTGAATACTGAATGTGGATACCAAGCATTCACCAACATCTCAACCGCTAGATCCTTTAAACTAATTGGTGAATTTACTTGAAAGAAGCGACTACTTAGAATGTCTAAGAGTGATAGAAAAAAGAGAAACTTATAGGAATTTGTAGTGTCATCAAGCAGCCTGGAAAAAGTAGCGATATCTAGGCTTTCAGAATTGGGCAGGCTGTATGGACTATCCATAGAAATTTACTATTGCAGCTATGAGTATATCCACTATAAGAATGCCCCTAAGCTGTAGGCAGCTATCACTGTGAGCTAAAGTCGTCCGGCAATTCATAAAGGGTTACACCCAAAGCTTCACATAGAGCTTTCATCTGAGGAACCGTCAGGCTGGCAACATTGGTTCCTCTTTCCCAGTTGCTTACAGTTTTGCTACTAACCCCGACTAGACGTGCCAAAGCCTCCTGTGAGAGTCCTACTTTCTCCCTCAGTTGTTTTAGGGTTGGTTTTGGTCGATCCTGCTCCATCTGGAAAATTTTTCTAGAAACACTTGACAATTCCCCGATTTTCTAGAAAACTTTTCTAGTAAGAGGTTTTTGCTCATCCTCCATTAAACGATTTCAGGAGGCACTTTCTCTAGTGCCTCGCTCAACTTTGTGCTGATTTCAAGGAATATTATGAATGCTAGTCCACTTCATGTCTGGGCGGTGGTTCGTCTGCTGCCCAATATGCAGCGTATTGTAGTAACTCGGTTTCGTCGTCGGGGTGATGCAGAGAACTATCTGGTCATTTTACGACGATATCTTCATGATGCGAATCTAGTGATTGTGTTTGATCCGCCATCCAGCGAGATGAAGACCGTTGCCCACTCCAGAAAACTGGAAAAATCTGGTACATCTTCGTCATCGTCCAAAATTGAGCTAAGAGACTGAATCAGTGGTTGATTGGGTGTTGCACTATCGTTTTTGTAGGCTTTTTCTAGTAATTCGTCTGGGGTCTTCCAGCAACGAAACACTAGATAAGAAGATTCACCATCTTCTTTTATCGGTGGTTTTGTGTCAGGGAAATGGGGCTTCGCCGATCGCTGCTCTATCACTTCATATCTGGCTAGGATATCTAACTGCTGCCGCAACTGGTCTTTTTTAATCCCTAAAAGACTAGACAATCCCATCCTTGCATTCAAGATATCATCGACCAAAACTGCTGGTCGTGATTTAAAGTCCTGTTCCCAAATCTTTGCTAATAAATACCCAGTCATGTAGGGATTCGATAGGTCTGGATTACCAATTGAATAAGTTTTTTGTGAGTAAATGAGAAACTGATTCTTGGCGATCGCCTCTGAATCCGTATAAGTTTTCAGAATTGATCGAGTGATCTTATTCAACGAATCAGATGACTCTGCTGAGAATACATTCGTAAAGTAACTCGACAATTCATCTTGAGTAAATTCCGAATGTTTTGGCAAAAAGTCAAACACAAACGATTGACACAGACTGCGATCGCCAAAACTTAAATGAAAGTGGATCAACCAATCGGTGACAGTTGCCTCCAGATAAGGATCTTTTGTGATGACGAGTTTGCCTTCAGGTGTCACTCCCTGCTCATTGAGTAAGTTAGCAACAACCGCCCAATACCTCGCATTCCGAAGAGCCGCGGCCGAGGGAGACTTAGCAGACGGGTTAGGCGATTGGCTCTGGGTCAGCAGGTGGCGCAGGGCTGCTTTTTTGAGCGGGTTCTGGGGAAGTGGATTTATTGGCATCACAGGTCAGGAAACAGCATACTCGTCGATTGTATACATCTGTCAAGGGAAGATTTGGGACAACGTGAGGGTCTGCTCCCCCACTGGCAGGGCGATCGCACTCCCAGATGTGAAAATACGACGATTCAGATAGCCAAACTGCTCCGGCGTAATCTCAGCAGGTTCGCTGTAGGCTTCCAGCGTGCGATCGATGACATTGAACAGCCAGTAGTGGGGAATGCTTGCCTCGGCATAAAGAGATAGCTTGACCATGCGATCGTACTCTAACGACGAATCTGCTACTTCCATAACCAAGAGCGTTTCCGCAGGTGTTGGATGGGCTGATTCATAATCATCATCCCGGTTTTTCACAATCGCAAAATCTGGCTCTGGTTCTCCATCAAACGCAAGCGTGATAGGAGACTGACACCGAAGAGTCGCCCTATGTCCTAGGATTAGGGGTAAGACCCTGAGCAATCGAGTAATACAGGTTTCATGAGCAGTTCCCTTCGCTGCCATTTGAATAAGTTCTCCCCGAATCAACTCAATGTGGTCATCTTCTGTGAGAAAACCCAATTCGACCAACCGATGATATTCCTGCACCGTAAACCGCTTAGAGTGGGCTGAACGGGACTGTTGGGTAACAGAATTGGTTGCAAACCCTGCTTTCATGAATAAGATGCCTCCAAAACAAACAGACTGAACGTTCATAGGGACAAATCAAGGATGCTACAGATGGCAAGCCAAACAAGGCAATGTATCATCCTCTTTGTCTAAAACTTTAGCGAGTGCTTCAGCCAGAGAGGCCTAGTATGTGCCGCACCTGCTTTTTGCTCATGCTGAATGACTCCGACTCCACTTAGGTTTCTTCAATTCTTCTTGAGAATCAACATCCTTGCGACTCAGGAGTTTTTCGCTGAGCTTCGCTAAAAAGCCCTTCTGAAGCTGGGGATTGTCTTTTAATACTGGTGTATTCAACACCTCTTCGGCAAGCCGATCGAATAACGCCTGATGGTCTTTGTCAATCCAGACAACTTCATGAACCTCCTGTCCATTGGGGTCAGTCACGGTAATCCGCAAAGCATCGAACCCTTTGCCCTGCTGTCTAACCTCAGTCCAAAGGCTCTCTAGATTCTGGAATCGACGAACCAGTTCACTCAAGGCGATTTCAAATCGACTGAAATCTTCATCAATCCAGCTTTTTGGGTGCTTATCTGCCACGATTCTGACCAGCGCTTCTAGCCAATCTCTGTCAGATGACTCCTCTTCCACGGCTTTAGTAACAAAATGCCGCAGAGATGGATTGATGCACCGCCCCACCAAGTAACTGGCACGAACTCGCAAATCCTCTCTTAAGTGGTCTTCCTTGCGGCGAACCCCAAATGCTTCATACAGAAGCTTTTGGCAGTCGCTTAGCAAGTTGTCATAAGCGAACTGGATCTCGTGGAGACACTGCACCAATTTCTTCCGAAATGCTTGTGCTAGTTGCTCATTTTCTTCTTCAACCGCAGTAACCGCAGTCATCGGGTTAAAGCCGCAAGCTTCTGGCAGGGAAATAAACAAAAGTTTGTCTGGTTCTTGAGCGGTTTGTAGTGCCTGTAAAACCTTTAGCGCTTCTGGGGTCAGCCGCCTTGTTGCCCTCGTAAATTCTGGGAGTTGTCGGACAAACCCAAACAACGGCTTGGCAACCGCTAGCAAGGAGGCATTACGCACGTTGGCGGGAGTCTTAGCGTTTGGAGGCCTCAGCGCGGTTTCGAGTTCCTTAAAGACTTGTGACCGCAGTCCATCTAGCTCGATATGCTTGACGGCAAAGCGTTCTGGAGCCTTGACCAATAGCTCGAAGTGTTCTGGACTCAAAATCGGAACGAAAGTGCCGTCCTTGTAAAAACTCACTTCGTCGGTGTAGTACAGCAACACTGCCAGCAGCAGCACTGGAATCACACCTGCTTTGATGCCATAGGGCGGTCGTGATAGGCGTTGATAGAGCCGTTCAATGGACTGGGGTTTTTCCTTTGCCTTTGTGACAAATTGGGCGATCGCGCTAGATTGGGCGATCGCCCGTCCAATCAGCCGCGTCATCTGACTAGGCGACTCTATCAGGTTTAGGGTTTCAAACCGCCCTTGGATCTTGTTCCACTCATTTTGCTCCACAGCGCTCAGCCGTTCGCCATAGCCCACAAAGGATTGATGGAGCAGTCCTAAAAAGTAAACCTGCTTTTGCCCTTTGCGTCCTAGTTCTGCAATCTGCTGGAGCAAGTAAAGGTCTTCGGTGCTGCGATGCTGTGCAGCATATTCCAGATTTTTGCCTAGCTCGTCTACGATGAGCAGCAAACCGCAATCGGCGGTTTGAACGACCTGCTTTAGCGCAGTTAGGACTTGTTGGTTGGTTACCGCGCACTGCCCGCTGGAAATTTCGGCAACCCAATCAATGACATCTCGCAGCGCTTCAGGGCAAGACCGAGGGGCCCAGTGACTTTCGACAACTTGAGATAATGCCCGCGCAATTGTCCAGCGGAGTGGCTCTCTGGCTCCAACAACTGCTGCCCGCAGGAGTCCGGTAGCAGGCAATTTTGCAAGGGTGTCGAAAATGGGGCTGTCGGCGGGCAGGGATTGCCGAGCAAGGGCGATCGCAGTTTGGGCAACGGGACTAGCGGGTGGAGCGCACAGAGCCGAGAGAAACAGCGCAAACGCCGACTTCCCAGTGCCATAGGAACCCGTCAAAATCCAGGCATGGTGTGCTTGGCTCTGCCCAATGGCGGTCAAGATGCGTTGCAGCGCATCGCCCGATCGCCCCGCCAAGGCATATCCCTCAACGGCATCGGGCTGGTCAAAATCACGCTCTAGGTTAATAGAGCGATGGTAGCGACGATGCAGCCTGAAGTGGTTTGCCAGTGCTTGATTTGCCAGTGCTTGATTTGCTTCCGTCTGGGTTTTGACTGGCAGCTTTGCCACGGCCCGTTTTGCCACCGTTTTACCTTGCTTCATAGTATGTGTCTAGAATATCGACGGACTGTTGGAGTGGCGCATCTGTGAAGAAAAGTTCTCGCTTTCCTGCTGCATCACTCATCCCCAGATCTGCCCCCTTCGCCACGGTTGCGATCGCCTCGTCTAAGGCACTCTCCGTTAGCCGAAAAACCTGTCCCGGACTGCCAGGGTCGTAGAGCAACTTGCCTACTGGAATGCGGGATTGCCCTGGCACTGCTCGATCTGCATACTGCAAACAGGCATATACGACCACATTGGCTGGCAGCGTTGGCTTGTGCCCCACGCGAAATCCATAGGTGCGGGAATTGCCCGCTGGGTAAATTAGACCGAGTTCGGCGAAGGGACAATCTAACGAGTCTTCGCTAACACTGGCTTTGCCGGATTTGCTGGGCTGCTGAGTATACATGCGAAGCAGGCAGTTGATGTCTTTGCGAAGGGAGGATTCTGCGGTGCGCGGGGCAATCCGATCTCGATACTCACAAAGTTGATTGAACAGTTCTTCTGTCGAAAACTCAGTCAGTCGAAAGTGGTTGAATACAAAATCCCAGGTGGTGGCATGACAGGGCGGCTCTAGTAGCTTCCAGTGCAATAGCCACAGAGAGGCTGGATCTTCTAAAAAAGCATCCCAACCTGTGTCGCCCAAAAGCTGAAGCCCAAATGGAGTGGGGCGATCGCCCTCTAGCAGCTTAAACGCATGACACCAGTAGCGGAGCGATCGCACCATGTTCTTGCCAACGCCCAGCCGGATAGGGGCATCATCCCGTGTGAATACACTCGGATCGGCGATCGCCCAGTTGACTCCTTTTTTGAGCCAGCCAAATCGGGGATGAAACGTCTCATGACGGGCAAAGGCGGTTGCAGAGAAGGCCATAGAGTCATAGATTAGCTGGACGCTCAAACAGGGTGCCTCACTATTATGGTATGGCTGGTCAATATGGCACGGGCAATTTACTCAGCCACACATTGGGGCTTAATCTGGAATTCTACGGTCAGAGTGTGAAGTCTCTTTCAAGACGGTACGACACCCTCCGGACATCCTTTCAAAGTACAGGTTCACAGGTTCGAGTTTGCGACTCAGGATTGACCAAGCAGATCGCCATTAACCGCAAGGTTTTCCAGATTGACTGAACCGCTTAAGCGCAGAATTACCGTATGCAGACTGATTTCGAGGCGAATCACTGTGCTGCAACGGTGAATTTGGGCATTCTGAGCTAAGTCATCTATGACGCATCTGCCCCAGCAAAACCGCCCCAGCGATCGCCCATTTAGCCGTTCTCCCGTAGGCGCGATCGCACACTGCTTCATAACCACTTCGGAATCAGGGAAAATCGCCATGACTCAAGCTTCAGTGAATAACGCAGCCAACCCCGCACCGACGCTCGACAGTTCAAAGTTGAGAGCCTATCGAGATTACGGAATTAGCCGCTTTGAGCAGCTTTTGCTGCAATTGCCCCCCCAGCCCCACGATGCCGATCGGTTTCTAGATCGGGCGATTCGCCAACTCACGGGGTTGCCGCCCGCCCCCGCCAGCGCCCATCCCTACCACGGCATCTACGGCACGACATTCACCATGAGCCACTATCGCGACGGTGGGAGCGATCGCCTGCGGGACTTGCTGATGAAACAGCCAGACCTACACCCGCTCGATGGAGAAATCGACACATTTATCCGGCTGCTCTCCGACCTACCCGCCCGACCCGCTGGAACCCTGCCCTACGTGCGGCTATTTATCTTACCTCAGGACGCGCCGCCGCAGCCCGCGCCGCCCAATACCCAGGCCAAATATCCCCCCGCCAAACGGCAATTTGTCACAACGGATCAGATTTTGCAAATTATCGGCTCTACCCAACTGCGCGATCGCGTGATTGCCATGACCCCCGGCATCAACGCCACCTTCGAGCAGTTTGAAATCAACACGCCCCTGCGAATGGCGCATTTCTTCGGTCAAGTGTTGCACGAAAGCGGTGGGTTTCGCTATCTGCGCGAAATCTGGGGCCCGACGGATGCCCAGCGCCGCTACGAGCCGCCCTCCAGCCTTGCGCGAACCTTGGGCAACACGCAACCCGGTGATGGCGCACGCTATATGGGGCGCGGCGTGATTCAACTCACCGGCCGCTCCAACTATGCCCAGTTTTCTAGGGCGATGGGGGTCGATTTTGTGGCAAATCCCGATCTAGTTGCGTCGCCGCAATATGCCGTCACTGCCGCTGGGTGGTTTTGGCAAACCCGCAATATCAACCAGCACGCTGACCGCGACGACCTAATCACCGTAACCCGCGTGGTGAATGGCGGCCGCAACGGACTGGCCGATCGCCAGAAATATCTGAACCGGGCAAAGCAGGTGCTGGGCGTTCGGTAGCGATTCAGTCACGAACGGATAATCAGGCCCGCTCAAAATAGCGGGCCCGCTCCCAACTGGTCACGACTTCGTCGAACTTGCGCTGCTCGGTTTTGAAGAAATGCAGATAGTGATCAATCGTGGCTTCGCCAAAGGTGTCTCGCGCCCACTGGCTCTTTTCCAGTTCGTGGATGGCCTCATTCAAGCTGTGGGGCACCTGCGGCAAATCCCGCGCCTCATACACATCGCCCTCAAACATCGGCGGCGGCTCAATCTGGTTTTTGATGCCGTCTAGTCCGGCGGCGAGGGTGGCGGCAAAGGCAAGATAAGGATTGGCATCGGCCCCCGGTGCGCGACACTCTAGCCGCAGCGAGGGGCCATGTCCCAAAATGCGGAAGCCCGCTGTGCGGTTGTCATAGGACCAGGCAATGCCCGTCGGTGCAAAGGAACCTGCTACGTAGCGCTTGTAGGACGTGGGATAGGGCGCATAGAACGGAAAGATTTCGCGGATATGTGCCATCCAACCGCCGAGAAACCAGCGAAACAGCGGCGAACTATGCACCGGGCCAAAGGCTTCCTCCCCAGGAAACAGTGCTATCTTACCTTCCTCATCCCACAGGCTGGCGTGCAGGTGCATACTCGACCCGGCATAGCGCTCGTCCCATTTCGACATAAACGTAACGGCGACGTTATTTTGCCAGGCGATCTCCTTGGCGGCGTGCTTGTAGAGAATGTGGCGATCGCACATTTCCAAAAAATCTGCATAGCGCAAGTTAATCTCCTGCTGCCCCGGCCCCCACTCCCCCTTAGAAAACTCAACAGGAATCCCCGATCGCTCCAGGTGTTTGCGAATTGCGCCAATCAGAAACTCTTCCTTAGTGCCCTGAAAGATATGATAATCCTCGATGTAATGCCCAATAGGCTGGAGGTCGTGATAGTGCTTCTGCCGCGCTGTTTCGTAGGAATCTGCAAATACGTATAGCTCCAGTTCCGACGCACCTTTTGCCACGTAGCCTAGCG
>JBDNCP010000209.1:0-7638 GCA_046719575.1 Cyanobacteriota bacterium | reverse complement strand
TGGAGGTTAAGACTTGGTTGACTAACCCATCTCTTGCCTAGGCTAGGTTGAGCAACGTCGAACCCAGTACCAGCCTCAATTGGGTTGGGCGACACTGACGCTAACCCAACCGACGAGCGGCTCAAGATTGCAAGAGTTTTGTCCGTCAATCAGGGTTAAGACTTTTGGATCTCTATCCTAGCGTTATTGGGAGTGTATACAAAAAGCGGCACGCTCTGAGGTGGAACGTCCCGCTTGATGAAAATACTCAAAATACTTGAGAAAAGAACTGCAAGATAGCCTCGTTGACTAACAAAACATTGACCGCTGGCGGCTGGAAGCCACGCCGACACAGGCAAAACCCGCCTACGCGGGTTTTGGGTCAGGGTCGAGAGTCGGCGAAGGCCGACTTCGTTGACGTAGCACGACATAGCAGCGGTTTCAAACGCCTGGTGTCCAGGTTTTGTCAGTCAATCAGGCAAGATAGCCGAGCGATCGCCCTTTGCGGCTGACTGCAAAGCTAATTGAAAAGAGCGATCGCCCTCCTGATTCCCCCTGCAATTATCGAGTCTCGGCGCTCAGCAGTTCTGTAATGGCCTGATGCTCAATCGGTGTTTCAGCAGGAATGTCGCCACGGGTATCGGCAATCAGCCAGTCGAGCGCGGCCGCCTGCACGTCGATGGATGCGCCCGTCTTGTCCACACAATAGCGACCAAACACAAGCTTGTCTACCAGACGCACGCCCGGCCCAAGACGCGAATATTCAAAAATCACGCTGTTATCAACTGTTGCGCCGCTGCAAATGTGGCAATTGGGGCCAATCATCGATGGGCCGACAATGCGTGCGCCGTCCTCAATTTTGGTCATGCCGCCAATGTAGACCGGGCCCTGAATGTCTACCTTGTCCCAGTTCACTGCCACATTGATGCCCGTATAGATGCCGGGACGCACTTCCCGCCCAGGAATTTCGACATTCTTGACTTCGCCCCTCAAAACGCTACGAATGGCGTGCCAGTAGTCGGGCACCTTACCAATATCCACCCACTCGAAATCCATCGAAATGCCGTAGAAGGGTGCGCCCTTTTCTACGAGCTTGGGGAACAAATCACCGCCAATGTCATACTCTACTCCGGAGGGAATATAATCAAAGATCTCTGGCTCAAAGATATAGATCCCAGTGTTGATCGTGGTGCTGAGGGCCTCTTCGACCGAAGGCTTTTCCTGGAAAGTCTGGATGCGGCCCGACTCATCGGTGACCACGACCCCATAGCTGGACACTTCTTCGCGGGGCACGTCCTTCATAATAATGGTGGCGATCGCCCCTTTTTCTCGGTGCCAGCGTACGGCTTCCGTCAAATTCAGGTCAATCAGCGCATCCCCACACAGCACCACGAACGTATCATCAAAAAACGGGGCAAAGTCCTGAATCTTACGCATTCCGCCCGCAGAACCGATAGCCTTCCCCTCGAGTTGACCATCCACAATCCGCCCTTCAAAGGAATAGGCAATCTGCACACCAAAGCGCTGTCCATCGCGGAAGTAGCTTTCGATTTCATAGGCCAGGTGACTCACGTTCACCATGATTTCGTCAAAGCCGTGCTGCCGCAGCAACTCCAGCAGAAACTCCATCACAGGTTTTTGCAGAATGGGAATCATCGGCTTGGGAATCGTGTAAGTGATAGGACGTACACGAGTTCCCTTACCAGCAGCGAGGATCATGGCTTTCATAGCGTTTGCTCTAACCTTTGGGGCAATTTGCTTGGACTGATTTATTTTGTTCAGGAGAAATTTGACTCTACGTAATCTAACTTAGTGTTCCCCAATTTTGAGAAGCTTCCCAGCAAGCGACTGCGGAATTCACAGAATCTTTGCCAGCAAAACAGGTTGGGAGAAACTCTGGTTAAGGGTTAAGCATCATTCACGGAACCCAGCTTTAACCGCTTTCGCCCTTGAAAAGACGCTCTGTCTGAACCTGCTTCTAGATTCGGTTTCTAGACTCTATTTCAGGACTCAATTGAACGACTCAATTGAGCGATTCAGAAATGGACTCTGCTCTGATAGATCTAAACCCCTCCATACCCTAGCCTTCCTCACGCTAATCCAGCAAGTTTGACAAAGCAGAGTTTTCCAAGGAGCTTGTTTGCGAGGGCGTTAGGCTCCGCACCCGTAAATCCTGATAAAACTCTTCCTGAAGCAGTTCCACCTTAGACTGGGCCGAAAGATAAAGCAGCGCCCAAAATACCCCGACGCGATCGCCCTGAGGCGTAGCATGATGTCCCGCAGGTCGGGTTTCTGCTGCTGCGTCCGACTCTACCCATAGTCTCAACAACTGCTCAAACTCCATCCACGCTTCACCCTGGCTCATCGCGTCCCAATGTGCCTGCAAAAACGCCTCCAGTGCAGCAGCAATTTCAGACAGATTTTCCTGGTGAGCCAGTTGGGTGATCACGCGCACCGCCTGACTGCGCGACTGAGGACGGGGACGACGAACCCGCTTTCGAGGTCGAGGGTCGGAGACGGCCGCCGCCATCATCTCTAGCTGAGAAATTAGCTCTTGCAGGGTCACCTGGCGGCTCTGCATCGGCCGGGCCACGGCTCTCCGCCGCAATCGTCGCTCCAGACTTAGGGGCAAGGGCGCACCCGTGGCTCCGTCTGATTCTTCGAGAAACTCATCTTCTTCTACTGGCTCTTCAGGTTGCGTGGTGCGGGCCAGGGTGTCAGCTTTGAGCAGCACCAGCATGGAGGCATAGAGAAACGCCTGCCCTGACTCTGATAGATCAGCTTCGTAGGGCGCACGACCCGCTTCTACGGTTTGCAAGGGTTTAAGCTGGCTGAGAAATCGGTCGATAACGTCAATAACTTTGACATCCCACGGGTCAATCTCGCCCCGTTCAGACAGGTCGATCAGCAGGGCGATCGCATTTTGCGCTAGCGAAAGAGCCATTGGCTACGCAGCCCCAATTCTCTTGGGGACTCATGATTGAGGAATACTCTGAGGACTACTCTACTGGGTACTAATTACTCTACTGGGTACTAATGTAGACGAAATAACCCGCCATCAACCCAATCAGACCCAACAATAATAGTGGCACCCATAGACTGGCGATATTGACCATATAGCGGCTCCCCATGCTGGCGAAGACACCTACTTTGCAAAGACCTTGGTCACTTCCACATCCTGAGGCGTAGTCTGCGAAGCGGGTAGTAAGCGCTGTTGTTCTTCTAGCTCTGCCTTGTAGCGCTGCACGTCTTGTTCCAATTCCTGAATTCGCGCATCTCGCTGTCGCAGTTCGCGCCCTGATTCCAGCAATTTTTGAATTTGATTCCACACGTTAAAGACCCAGGCGAAGACTGCGCCAATGCCCATTGCCAGCAACAACTCGATTGACAGCGGAGCTTGGAGATCCAATCCTTCCACGACATGAATGACCGCAGGCTCAGTATTTTCAATGCCAAACAGCACCAAGGCCAGACAAATCACAAAAATAATGACAAAGTTGATTTGGCGCATGGATGTTGTCCCTCAATCTTTCACGCACACAGCAGACATCCAACAATCTTACAAACTTTCTTGCAACAGATGGAGTTCGGAGTCTGGTTGATCTCATCTACTAGGGATACCCGTTGTCTGAAATAACTACCCTAAAAGGCTTTTACAGTGGATGGGTGGATGGGTGGATGGGTGGATGGGTGGATGGGTGGATCTGTATAACTTGCCGTCCGGCTGACTGGTCACGATAGCAGTCGAGTTTGCTGGCAGTGTTGCTGGCAGTCGAGATTACTTTAGCGATCGCCCTCCGGCCCCTAAGCCAAGCCTAATCTCGTAGAACAAGGAGAGATACCTAATTGACTGACAAAACCTGGGCACCAAACGGTTGAAACCGCTGCTCCATCAACGAAGTCGGCCTTCGCCGACTCTCGACCCTGACCCCAAACCTGCGTAGGCGGGTTTTGCCTGTGTTGGCGCGGCTTCTAGCCGCCAGCGGTCAATGTTTTGTCAGTCCACGAGGGAGAGATATCCAAGGTCAGAGTACAAGCAGGGTTCTCAGAATTTTTACTGATAAAAGGAGAACTCCATGTGTAAAAGACAAGCCAATCTCCGGATAGCAACGGTGTCTTATGAATACTGAGATAGCGTGTTTGGATATCATTCATTCACGTAAGGGGTACGGATCGAGAATCTACCGGAAGCCTACAAGAAGCTCTACAAGCAGATTGGAGCATCAATCCTAGTCTTCTCTCTCTAAACCGTACTGGCTAGCATCAGCAAATTAGCATCAGCAAATAGAGTGCTTCCCGGCTTAAGCATCCCAATCGCCTATAGGCTGACCTGCGGCAACATAGTCGGGGGCGATCGCATAGACAAAAGCTGCTTGCATCATTGCTCATTTAGCCAACCCTTCCAGCCCATAATTCCAGCCCATAAAATGTCCTAGAAGAAGATGCCCTCAGAAAATTTACTGTTGTCCCGATTGAAATACTGAGAACAAGAAAATTCTTCTCAGTACTAAGGAGTTTGTCCGAGTAGCAGAAAAAAGTTACATCTATTCAGTATTTACTGAACAAACCCTGAAATTAAACGGCATTTTAGGGACTGTTTCGTATGTCAAAACCTTCCGATCTTTGGGGTCAAAACCTGATACTTTGCTCCCCTATCGGAACTTTAAAAAAGTCTCGAACAAATTAAAGCTTCGGGCAACCTCGGCATACGGTTCTATCCAGGCTTGGGGACGACTTAATAGCATAGACATCAGGAGCTAACCAGAACTGATGAATTCTCAAGTCACTTTCCTTGTCCAGTCCACTCGCCGTGAAGGAGCGCAAGCAAATCGTGATAGTCACCTCCAGCCAACCTTCTTCCGTCATGAATTATTCCTCAAGACTGATGCAAATCGCTGAGCGACGAGCCGAATTGAAGGAAGTGCATCCCTCGGTGACCAGTAAAGCGAAGCGCTTGATTGATATTCTGGGCGCAGTGGTAGGGCTGGCGATTACAGGCGCAATCTTCATTCCGGTGGCGATCGCCATCTGGGTGGATGACCCCGGGCCAATCTTCTACAGCCAAATCCGCTGCGGACTCAATGGTCAGCTTTTCCGCATCTGGAAGTTCCGCTCTATGGTCGTCGATGCCGATAAGGTCAAGCACTTGGTTAAAAACGAAGCTCAAGGGCTGATCTTTAAGAACGAGAAAGACCCCAGAATCACCCGTGTCGGACGGTTTCTCCGTCGGACAAGCCTCGATGAACTGCCTCAGTTTTGGAATGTCTTGTTAGGTCAGATGAGTCTGGTTGGGACTCGTCCTCCGACCCAAGATGAAGTGTCGAGATATAGCCCCCACCATTTCCAGCGCCTTGCTGTGAAGCCCGGAATCACGGGAGAATGGCAGGCAAACGGTCGCTCTACCGTCAAAGACTTCGAAGAAATCGTCAAAATGGATCTGGCCTATCAGAAAAAGTGGTCAGTGGGCTACGACATCCAGCTCATTCTCAAGACAATCCAGGTCGTGCTTAACAAAAGTGGTGCGTGCTAAGCAGTTCTCTCCTGCCCATCCCCTGAGTTAACGTCTCCTGAGGCAGCAGGCTATCCTGCGACTCAGGAGACGTTTTGCCATGAAGGATGGGTTTGGGAGAACTCTTTTTTTAAGGATGGTTAGCAATAGACTGAGCCATCTTGTCGCTTGAAAAAGCGATAAGACGGCTTGATTCCAAGCCACGTCGGCAGTGTACTTTTCGCATTTATACAAATACACAGATCTTGATTGGGGAGGCGATCGTAGCGATCGATTTGAAATGTGACTTTTGCTGTTTCAAGCTGTCGCTCGATCAGGGGTTGGTCTTCGGCATCCCGATCGAGTTGCTCATAAGACCATTGTTCTATCTCCGCACCGACGCAATCGGTCTCGGCCCTCAGCAGCCTCCAGTGCGAGCGATAGCGTTCTAGAAACATCATGCTCCGAACCATACTCACAGTGACCCGCGCTCCAACCAGGCCCGCATCTTACCTGGATTCAGCAATCCATAGGGGTCTATCTGTTCTTTAAAGGCAAGCTGCACTGGATCGATACTTTTGCGGCCGCCATCTTCCAGAATGTAGGTGTGAGGATTGGCAATAAACGCGCCCTGCTCCTCGTGATATTTGATAATCTCAGTCAGGCGTTCTGGCGTGGAGTAGCGTACCAACTGAAGCGCCGCCGGAACCGCCACGCCACCCATCCGCAAAAATTCCAGGTGCATCATCACCTCATCGCCAAAGTGATGATACATCCGCTCCACAAGCTTGAGCTGCTTGTCGGCAGGAAACAGCGTTTGCAAATAGGTCAAGGTCGGATCAACGCTGCGAGCGTGGAGCGTGGTGTGGTTCCAGGTAAATTCCATCAGCAGCGTGCCCTTGCTGGCTTCCTGGGCAGATTTTTGATAGCAAACTGCACCGCCAAATTCCTTCACCAAATCGGCAAACGGCTCCAAGCTCGGCTCTGCCACCATCACAAAGGCGCAGTGTTTGCCATCGGGAATGCTGTTGCGAAGCGCGGCGAAATAGGTCGGCACCGGATGCGCGAAAATGGTGACGAGTTTTTTGGTGATGCCGTCAGAGTCGCTGAGCGCCTGACCAAAGCGGGCAGCGGTCATAAAGTCGTCAAAGGTGATGATCAGCTCGGCCCAGGGATAGGCGGGCGCGAGGGGAATTTCAAGTTCGGTGATGATGCCGTTGGTGCCATAGGCGTGGTTCACCTTTTGCACGTCGTCGCCGCGCAGCTCGATGACGCGGGGCGTGTCTTCCATCGTCACTACACGCACGGCGTGGAGATTGCCACGATCGCGCAATTGCCCATAGGTCACCGAGCCAATGCCGCCGCTGCCGCCGCCAATGAAGCCGCCGATCGTCGCCGTGCGGTAGGTCGAGGGAGCCATGCGAATTTCCCAGCCGATTTCTCGCGTTTGCTTGTCGATGTTTACCAACTTTGCACCCGGCTCTACGCAGGCAAGTCCTGGCTTTATCCACTTCACCGCCTGCATTCGGGTCAGGTCGAGAATGACACCGCCTTCGAGTGGCACACACTGACCATAGTTGCCTGTGCCCGCACCGCGCACAGTCAGTGGGATGCGATGTTGCACACAGACCTGCGCTACCTTCAAGACCTCCGCTTCGCTGGCTGGGCGCACCACCAGATCGGCTACTTTGTCGTCTAGCAGCGGCCGCAGGATAGGGCTGTAGGTGTAGTAGTCCTTTGACAGCTTGGCGACTTGCGCTGCATCGCGAATCACCTCAATCCCCGCCAGTTCTGTGGCTATGGCATCCCAGTCGATGGTGCGCGGTGCGCTCAGCGTCATTGAAATCCCTCCTTAAATTTGCCCAGTGGGGCGATCGCCTAAAATTAAAAATTCTTTACTTACTGTGGTCTGAATCTAGCCAGATTGCAACCTGCGGTTGGGTGGAGTGGGCGACGGGATGGTGCTGATTTTGGAGTGTGGATTCAATGGGTTTAGCTTGCGAGGCCAGTTATTAGCCTAAAGGACAGCAGCGAGGGCTGGGCGATCGCCACGTTTCAAATTGCCATTGGGGTCGCCATTGAAACCGATATTTGAGCTTTTTTCGGCTGTTATCGTCTGTCTTTGACTAAATTCTTGGCTTCTGGCTGCTGTTCCCTGCTGTGATATGGAT
>JBDNCP010000208.1:0-7656 GCA_046719575.1 Cyanobacteriota bacterium | reverse complement strand
GGAAAACAGCGAAGCAAACGATAGGATCAAAGGCAGAAATTCTTTCGGTAGCAAGTTCATCAGGAGCAATCAAACAACACTTTCCTGATCTTGCTACCTTTCCTCCTCTACAAATGGATAAAGTCGAACTCAGAGAGAATGGGATTTTGGGCTGACGCTCGAATAATTTAAGACTGCTTGAGACTGCTTAAAACTGCTATGACGAAGTTTTGCGACTAGTCCATCTCAACTGGCGGCAGCTTTAAGAACTCGCGAATCGCCTCGGCTACCAATTGTTTGCCAGGCAGACCACTACTGTAGGTCCGCATCAGTGGGAGGCGATCGCCCGACTGCATCACAAACACAATCCGACCCACAACCTCGCCTTCCAATGTAGATTGCTCAATGACGATAGACTGGATCTCTCTCAACGAGATCTGCCGCCTGAGGCGACCATTGGCCCCAAAGATTTGCAGAGTGCCCGACAAACGGTCAAACTCGAAGCGAAAGCCCTTGCGACGCAGTAAGGCAATCGCAATCATTAGACTTCCGATGGATACTAATGTGAAAGTCCAGTGTTCAAGGGTGTCTCCGGTGGTTATAGTAATCCTGGAACGCGCCGGATTGGCTAGAAATCGCTGAAGATTGTCAGTAATCCTCTGGGCCCGTTCAATATCCCGATTACCGTACAGCCTTAGTCGAGTCGTAGTCTTTGTACCCGTGAGTTGGACATCGTAAACCCAATAGTCGACGCCATCGGAACTACGCATTTCACGAACAACCTGCACGTCCGTTAAGGAACCTAGTTCAATGCTTCTTAAGGGAATCAGTCCTGGTCCAAAGAAGCGCGTCACTTGACAGTGCGTTGTCGAAAATGCAGGGCGATCGCACGTTAGCCGACTGCTGCCTGCAATGATGTTGCCAATCAATAGAGTAGGGAGCATAACGATTGACACAACCATTGCAACCATCGGTTCCCACCTTGGGCTTTGCAGAACTAAGCGCCCACTCTCCTGATGCTTTATCTTGGGGCCTAGGTCAAAGTTGGTCGATCCTTCCCAAGCCCGCTCTCCTGCGCCCATATTGCACCTCTGCCAGACGCAATAAAAGTTTAGATAAGTGTTGTGTGGATATTGTGTGGATATCGTGTGGATATCGTGTGGAATCCTGTCTGAGCGTTCAGGATGAAGCGACTTTTCTACACGACCACTCCTCTAACCGAGATCTACGCAGGCTGGGCGGATCATTCCAGAAAAATGATTCCAGGAAAAAGCGGTTTTTCCAAACACGGGGCATCCAATTACGGCAACTTCAGGTGCGGCTCCCCAAAAATCACTTAACTGAGGCTGTAGCTGCAAAGCGGTAACTCAGAAGCAGTAACTCAGAAGTCGAAAAACCCCACCTGCAAATACAAGTGGGGCAGTTCAACTACCATCGAAAATGAATTGCGAGAAGCGAATGCGTCAAAGCGCTTCAGGCTCAATTGGAGGTTTGAAAACTACATTTGGAAACTACAAATGCTTTTCCAGCGTGCTGGCAAGGGTCGTCTTGGGAACTGCGCCGACTACCATGTCCACGCGCTGGCCGCCTTTGAAAATCATCAGCGTGGGAATGCTGCGGATACCGTACTGAGTAGCAACGCTAGGGTTTTCGTCGGTATTTACTTTTACAACCTTCACTTGCCCTGCGTATTGCTCAGCAATCTCATCGACCACGGGAGCAACCATCCGGCAGGGGCCACACCAAGGGGCCCAGAAATCTACCAGAACAGGGACATCGCTATCAAGAACTTCTTGCTTAAAAGTGGAATCTGTAACTTGTGCGGCTGCTGACATGCCTAACTAAGTCCTTCGCCTTCAATATCAATGGAAATCTTACCATAGCGAATTCCCCCGCTTCAGTAGCCAGAATCTTAATAGTGAGTTACATTTGCTTGCTTGGCGCGTCGCGGAGCTTTCGGGGGCCGTCTAGATTGCGCTAGACTGTGCCGGATTCCATAGATTGCTATAGAATTTCGTGCAAAAACTTTTCGAGTCGCTCCATGCCGCGCTTGATGGTGTCTAGGTCGGTCGCGTAGGACAGGCGGATGCAGTCGTCTGTGCCAAAGGCTGCGCCTGGAACTGTAGCGACTTGATGTTGTTCCAAGAGGGCGCTGCAAAAATCTAGGGAAGATCGCCCTGTTTTGGCGATGCTGGGGAACAGATAAAATGCACCATCGGGCTTTGGACATTCTAACCCTGGCATGGCGTTGAGCGCGTCTAGCATATAACGGCGACGCTCGGCAAAGGCGGCTAGCATTTCCTGCACGCAGTCTTGGGAGCCTTCGTAGGCGGCGATCGCCCCATATTGGGCAAAAGTACACACGTTTGATGTGCTGTGGCCCTGAATTTTTGTCGCTGCTTTCACCAGCGGCACAGGCCCTGCCAAAAAGCCGACGCGCCAGCCTGTCATGGCGTAGGTCTTGGCAAAGCCGCTGCAAACCACCGTGCATTCATAAGCTTCGGGACTGACCGCGCCGATGCTGAGGTGCTGGGCCCCGTCGTAGAGAATTTTTTCGTAAATTTCGTCCGACAGCACCCAGAGGCCCGCTTCGACGGCAACTTGGGCGATCGCCCTCACCTCGTCTGGCGTGTAGACCATGCCCGTCGGGTTGGAGGGCGTGTTGAAGACGAGCAGCTTGGTTTTAGGTGTGATGGCTTGTTTAATTTGCTCTGGCGATACTTTGAACTGGCTTTCCACGGTGGTCGGCAAAATAACGGGCGTACCCGCCGCCAGCTTTACGATTTCGGGATAGCTGACCCAAAAAGGCGCAGGGATAATGACCTCGTCGCCTGGTTCAATCATCGCCAGCATTAGGTTAAAAATGGACTGCTTGCCGCCGTTGGTCACCAGAATATTTTCTGCGCCATAGCATAGCCCGTTGTCGCGCTGGAGCTTCTGGGCGATCGCCTCTCGCAGTGCGGGTTCTCCGGCGGCCGGGCCATAGCGCGTTTTGCCTGCGTCTAGCGCGGCTTTGGCCGCTTCTACAATATGCTTGGGCGTGTTGAAATCTGGCTCTCCGGCGCTAAAGCTGCATACGTCGATGCCGTCTGCCTTCATGGCTTTGGCTTTTGCGTCAATGATCAGCGTCATCGACGGCGATACATTTTCTACCCGTGCTGCCAGTTTCATGCCTACCCCAAATGCTTGACCGTTCAAGACGTTTTAGCTGAATGTAGCTCACTTCAGCCTACTGTGAATGCTGGCGTGGGCTGGAAAATGTCAGGCGTTTTTTACAAAGTGGTTTTCTTGGGTGGGGCGTGGCGATTCCAGCATGGCGCAGCGTGGATAGGCTACAAGCGGTCGACGAACCTGATGGACTGACAAAACCTGGGCACTAGGCGGTTGAAACCGCTGCAACATCAACGAAGTCGGCCTTCGCCAACTCTCTACCCTGACCCAAAACCCGCGTAGGCGGGTTTCGCCTCTGTAGGCGCGGCTTCCAGCCGCCAGCGGTCAATGCTTTGTCAGTCAAGTTTTGTCAGTCAAGTTTTGTCAGTCAACGAGGTCAATGAGCTTGGTGCGGATCGATTCAGTCACATGGGAATGGGCGGGGTGTGGGCGATTGCCGCTGAACCTTTTTGAGTAATGATAAGGTGACGAATATAGAGCCAGAAATACTGGCCAGAAATACTAGCCCCAGGAGACTGAGCCTAAAGAGAGTGTTGCAGCGCCCATAGATAGCAGTAAGTTACAAGTTGCTCATTAGCTAGACTAGCAGTCACGACAATATCCCATTACTTCAATCCCTTATTATTCAAAGACTCCAACCCCCTCTTCCCAAGCAACATATGCCAAACCACAGTCACAACGGTCTGTATGTCGCGCTGATCAGTGTGCATGGCTTGATTCGGGGTCAGAATATGGAGCTAGGACGCGATGCTGATACGGGTGGCCAGGTGAAGTATGTCGTTGAGTTGGCCCGCGCCCTAGCTCAGCAACCTGGTGTAGCAGCGGTTGATTTGTTTACTCGGCTAATTGCGTCGCCCGATGTGGATCGCGACTACAGCGAGGAAATTGAGTCGCTGGGGGGCAAGGCCCGCATTGTGCGGATTATGGCCGGGCCGCCAGAGGAATACATCCCCAAGGAGCAACTTTGGGATCACCTGGATAGCTTTGTAGACAATATGCTGGCGTTTTTTCGCACGAGCGATCGCGTCCCAGACATCATCCACAGTCACTATGCCGACGCAGGTTATGTCGGCAGCCGTCTATCCAATTTCCTCAATGTGCCGCTGGTGCATACTGGGCACTCGCTAGGACGGGTCAAGCGGACGCGGCTATTGGCCAACGGGCTGTCGTCGCAGGATATTGACCAGCGCTACAACATGCTGCGCCGGATTGAGGCCGAGGAGTTAACCCTGGCCAGCGCTGATTTGATCATCACCAGCACGCGCCAGGAGGTAGAGGAACAGTACGAACTCTACGATTGCTACCAGCCTGACCGGATGTGCGTGATTCCTCCTGGCACAGATCTGACGCTGTTCTACCCGCCCCAGGGAGATGAATGGGAAACGGCGATCGCCCAGGATATTTGCCGCTTTTTGCGCGAACCGAAGAAGCCCCTAATTTTGGCGCTGTCTCGTCCCGATGCCCGCAAAAATATTGGGGCATTGGTGGAAGCCTACGGCAGTTCCAAGCGGCTTCAGGAATTGGCAAACCTGTTGATTGTGGCAGGTAGCCGGAGCAATATCAAGGATATGGACCCCGGCGCTCAAGAAGTGCTGATGGAGCTATTCCTGGCGTTCGACTATTACGACCTCTATGGTCGGGTCGCCTATCCCAAGCGTCATAAGGCCGATGAAGTGCCCTACATCTATCGACTGGCAGCGCTTTCAGGGGGTGTGTTTGTCAATCCAGCGCTGACAGAACCGTTTGGGCTGACGCTGATCGAGGCAGCGGCCAGCGGCTTGCCGATTGTGGCGACAGAGGACGGCGGCCCCCGCGACATCATCGGCAACTGCAACAATGGCGTGCTAATCGACCCGCTAGACAGCGATACGATTGTGGCTGCTCTGCTGAGTCTGTTGGAGAATCCAGAAAAACGACAGCTTGCGATCGAAAATGGATTGCGGGGGGTGCGCGAACACTATTCTTGGGAAGCTCACGCTACCAGCTATTTGGAGGTCATTCGTCCACTGCTCAACAAGACCAAAGTGGTGGAGCGGGTGCCGCTGTCTCGTCGCGCAATGGTCTACAATGACCGGGCGATCGTTACCAGTCTGGATCAAAACCTGCTGGGTAATCCGGTAGATATTTCCCACTTTGTCGAAGTGCTGCGCGAAAACCGCAAGTCCACTGCCTTTGCCGTAGCCACAGGGCGAACGCTGGAATCTGCTCTGAAAGTGATGCGCCAGTATCATATTCCTGAACCGGACGTGCTAATTAGCAGCGGCGGCACGGTGATTCACTACCGCCCAGACTTTACCGAAGATACTTGGTGGAAACGGCACATTGACCACCGCTGGACCCCACGAGAGGTGCAGCGCGTTTTAGCAGATCTGCCAGGGCTGGAGTTGCAGCCCAATGTTCATCAAAGCCAGTTCAAAATTAGCTATTTTTATAATGCTGAGGTTGCGCCCACAATTCAGGAAATCAAGAGCTTGCTCTATCAAGAAGACCTGGCGGTGAATGTGATTTTTTCCTTTGGGCAGTATTTGGATATCTTGCCTATCCGCGCCTCCAAGGGACAAGCGTTGCGCTATGTGGCTGACCGCTGGGGCATTCCACTAGAGCATATTCTGGTGGCGGGTGGCTCTGGGGCTGATGAAGATATGATGCGCGGCAACACACTAGCCGTTGTGGTGGCCAATCGTCACCATGAAGAACTGTCGCACCTGATGGATGGGGAACGGATTTACTACGCCAAGCAGGCTCATGCGCTGGGCATTGTGGAGGCGATCGCCCATTTCGACTTTTTCAACACCATGACGGAAGCCTGAGCCACCAACACAACTCTCTGAAAGTCTTCAACCTCAAGCCCCTGCATAGGATTGGCGATTTTTGATATTGGATTGTGGACTTTCGCCCTTAATGCCTTAGCCCCTGACCGCGCCCGCCATCATGCGCTGCTTTAGCCGCTGGGGGTCGCCCGACTCCACAATCCGGCCTGCCTCCATAAAAAAGGCTCCGTCGGCATAGTTCAGCTCATCTAGGCGATGCGTCACCCAGAGTGCCGTCATGCCGCGTGTTTTCACCAGTTGCCGCACCTGATCGACTAGATCAAGCTGGCTATCAGGGTCAAGCAGGGCGGTCGGCTCGTCTAGCAGTAGCACTTCACAATGACGGGCGATCGCCCCCGCAATGGCCACTCGCTGTTTTTGCCCGCCACTCAGCGCATAAATCGGTCGCCGCTGCAAATGCAGCAGGTTCACCGCCGCCAGCGCCTCTTGCACCCGCTGCCGCGTCGCAGCCGTAGAGAGATTTTCTGCCACCAGCCCAAAAGCTACATCTGCCCCCACCGTTGGCATCACCAGTTGATGATCCGGGTTTTGAAACACGAACCCAACCGGCTGAATCAGGTTGACCTGTCCCGACTGAGGAGCCAGTAGCCCCGTCATCAGCTTCAGCAGCGTAGATTTACCGCTGCCATTGGTGCCTAAGAGCATCCAAAACTGCCCCCTAGGGACATGCAATGAACAATCTTGCAGGACAGGCACGCTCTCCGACCAGGCAAAATTAACAGACTCAACGGCGATCGCCCACTTGCTCATACGATCGTTCACTGTTCCTAGGATGGCTCCGTCAGCGCAAAGAAACCGGGTGGACGAGCCGTACCGCTAGCCCCTGCCTTCTCCGACACCTGCACGGCCGAAATCTCACTCACCAACACGCCCAGCTTCTTATCCGGCTGCTTTTCACAAGTCAACTCCAGCGCTACCGGATTGCCCGACCGAATTGCATTCAAAATTTCCTGATACACCGCCTCCGCATCCTCCGCCGTCTTCCGCTGAATCGATAGCATCGATGGTGTGTTCTTCAGCACAATGTCAACAATAAACATCTAAACCTAGACCTTTACGCACAAAAACAAACGCTACCTCTTCAGTATCTCAGACAGAATCTCACAGGATCTCAGACAGAATCTTCAGACAGACTTGATTTCAGGAAAAAAGCCATCAGCTCGTCCTTGTACCGAAATCTCCAAACTTCTAACCCCCCAAAATCCAAACCCCAAACTTCTAACCCGCCGCCTCAATCCTTAAGCTGATCTGATCTCATCGATAGCTTTCCCAGAAACTATCTGTATAATGAGGGGAAAGTAAAGAAACGTAAACTCTGCTCATACTCTGTTGTCGATTGATGCAGCTTTGTTGCACGATCGCTCACAGATATAGGTAGAGCCTTTCAGTACTCGTACTTAATTCATTGGAGATTCCGCGCTATGACCATAGCAATGGGAAGAGCGCAAGCCCAGCGAGGATGGTTTGACGTTCTCGACGACTGGCTAAAGCGCGACCGATTTGTCTTCGTAGGATGGTCAGGCATTCTGCTATTCCCCTGCGCCTACCTGGCGCTGGGGGGCTGGCTGACCGGCACCACCTTCGTCACCTCCTGGTACACCCACGGCATCGCCAGTTCCTACCTGGAGGGCTGCAACTTTTTGACCGCCGCCGTCTCCACCCCGCCCAACAGCCT
>JBDNCP010000207.1:0-7700 GCA_046719575.1 Cyanobacteriota bacterium | reverse complement strand
TCGGTTCGTCTGTCGGTTCGCTGGTCGGTTTGCTCGTAATTGGCTTGCCCGTACCCAACTCCACAGCGGCAGGCTCTGAAGCGGTAGCGTCGGGGGCAACATTACGCTGCAAGGCTAGGTCGAGGGATTGCTCTGGAGGAGGGGAAGATGCAGTCGCAGCTAGCGCCGCCTCCTTTTGGGAAAGCGCGACTTGGGAATGCGCCGAGGGAGGTATGACCACATTGGCTGCTCGTAAGTCAGGGGCTGTCTTGTCGGTCGTATCAGTCGTATCAGTTGCATCAGTTGCATCAGTTGCATCAGTTGCATCAGCAGCGCCCAGGGCGATCGCCCCCATATCCGTCGCCCCTGCATCGGGCGATTCCTCGCTTCCTTGCAACAAATCGGCAATCATGCTGAGGCAATGCTGCAACACATCGAGCGTAGCAATCGTGCCCAGTTCCAAGTCCTGGCAGACTTGTACCAGAGGATTCAGATTTTCGTGGCTGGGCTGTTGCTGCAACAGCAGCTTCCAGACGCGGCCGAGGTCGCGGAGTTGGGGGGCGGCATCGGGCTTGTCTCGATATAGCCGCTGAAGATAGAGCAGCTGGTCTTCATCGACTTTGAGGTTATTCAGTTCTAGCAGGCTTTGGGCACAACCCAGGGGTTGCAAGGCATCCCACAGTTCGGCCATCTGGTGCAGCAGGTGAAGAATTTGGAACGGCGGCAGCATCTCCGACGCGCCTAGCTCTGCCAACGAGGGCAGCCTGCTCCGATCTTCTAGCAGCACGACGATTTGCCCATCCTTTTCCCAGGCATCGTGAATATGGGGCAGAGATGGATAAAGCTGCTGCTGCAAATCTAAATAGGTCTGGGCAATCGCTGGAATCGCACTCTTGCTCCGCTGGGCGATCGCTTCATCACTCCGGGCTAGCCTAGCATCAGATGCATCAGGGTCTTGACTATAGAGCATCTCCAGCGGCGACAGACGAAACGGCTGGCAGTCCAGCACGCGCACCTCAGTTCCCACCAACGACAGAGAAGTTGCGGGCAGAGCCTCCAAGAGTCGATAGCGATGTTGCAGATCTAAATAAGGCAAGGCAGGCAACACCAGCGGCCAGCCTACCGCCGCGTCAACCGCAGCGATGACAGCTCGCCAAGAAGTCCCCGCTGTTGCACCGCAGGTCGGGCAAAGCTCTACATCAAACGGCACCGAGGACCCACAGGCAGGGCAGGCAAGTTCCTGGAGGGAAGTCCCACACTGCTGGCAAAACTTGTTACTGTCTGGATTCTCGAACTCACACTGAGGACACACAAGCATGGGGGAACTTCCTTCACTCCCGTAGGCGGCAAGCCAGACTCGTTCCTGTGCTGCCGTTGAAGCTGGCTTTGGCGATCTGACCCAGCCTTAGTGATCAGCCTGAATGGGCCTACAGATCAACCACTTGACTAAAAGGTTACACGATCCATTCTCGACCCGCACCCCCAACTCTACGGGCGTGGGCGCAATCTTGGAAACAATCCTGGCAATGCGGCGACTTCGTCAGGCGTGAGGTCGCGCCACTGCCCTGGCTGCAACCCCTCCAACCGCAGATGGGCGATCGCCACTCGCACCAGCCGCAGTGTCGGAAACCCCACCGCCGCCGTCATGCGTCGCACCTGACGATTGCGCCCCTCCGTCAGCGTTAGCTCTAGCCAGGCCGTCGGCACAGTCTTGCGAAATCGAATGGGCGGATCGCGTGGCGGCAAATCTGGCTCCTGGGGCAAGATCTGGGCTTTGGCGGGGCGCGTCCGGTAGTTTTGAATCACCACCCCCTGCCGCAGTTGTTGCAGGGCCGCCTCATCGGGCGATCGCTCGACCTGCACCCAATACGTGCGGGAATGCCGAAATTTGGGATCGGTTAAAACATGTTGCAAGCGTCCATCGCTGGTGAGCAACAGCAGCCCTTCGCTATCGCGATCGAGCCGACCCACCGCATACACATCGGGCACGGGGATATAGTCCTTTAGCGTGCGATAGGCGGGCGCATGGGCAGGCAGTCCGCTGGGTTGCCCAAACTGGGTCAGCACATTGTAGGGCTTATAAAACAATAGATAGCGATGAGGCAGATAGCGATGAAACACACGGCGATCCAGGGGTTCTCAGGCTAAGGCGAGTCAAGCCAATCCTAGCGAACTTTGGTTCCTAGAAGCCGGCTCAATCAACCCGCTAGATAAAGCAGCCCGCCACCCAGCCCAACTGATTCGCCTCTAGCTGATTGAACGCGCCTGGCTCAAAGGATTGCCAGAGACGAGATTGGTTCACCACTTGATGCCAGAGGATGCCATCGGCATAGCGTCTCAAGCCTGTCAGCATGACCCATTCTCCATGCGGCACTATGCCGCGAATGCCGTGGCTTGCCAATCCGGGATAGGCCCGAAAGTTTGCGGCGGCTGGGTAGACGGTGTGGCATTCGACGATCTGAAAGAGGCTGCGCCCTACGACCGACGACTCTGGCAGAAAAGTTGGGGCTTGGTGCGGTGGCAGATTGTCGTACCGTTCGACGGGTATTTCTTCGGCAGGTGGGAGCGTATAGTCAAAGGCGATCGCCGGACTGATATTGACATCCGGCAACAGCACCTTGAACGCAAGGTTGGCAGCAATTGAAATCGATGTGATTGTGATGATAGCTTTTCCTGCATCTTTGGACGGTGGCGGCGGCTCTTTGTCTTTGACCAGCCGGACTTCCATGTGGTTTTCGTAATTCAGCATTGGGCAGGTCATGGCATTGGGTTGGGTTAGCTGGGTGACAGGCTGGGTTAACTAGATTGCGAGTGATATCTATCTGCTCTCCGCAGTGGAACTGCCAGGGAAATAGCTGGAAGCCCAGCAGACGCTGGACTGGCGCTCCAAAATCGCAAATCAAAATCGAGAATTGAGCATGAGGTCTGGGGTACAGAATGGGCGCAGCACGCTGTGCGATGTAGAACATCCGTCCACATCATGTCAGCCGTTGGAAGTGGCCTATTCCAGAACTAGCCTGGCATGGATATCAATTTTTAATATCACCTTAATTGATATCGTAATTTGGTATCAAAAGAATTGCAAGAAAAATCTTGGGCAAAGTTTTTTGAAAATCTAGACATCAATCTTCATCAGGACTTACGCACCTGCGATGAATTTTTTGGATTTCGGACAATTTCTCGCGGGCTGCACCCGCGAGAAATTGTCCAACTGCGTAAGCCCTACTCATAAAAATGAGGCGATAAAGCGGGATTGAACCGTCGTAAGCAAAGAGAAAGACGGCAGTGATTCCACCCAGACGCGATCGCACGCAACTGCGAGACTATGACAAAGAGTTGTACGAGGCCCGTCATCTGATTGAGAATTTATTTGCCAAGCTCAAGTAGTATCGAGCGATTGCCACCCGTTATGATGGACAAGCAAGAATCTGCTGGGTGCTGTTTATCTAGCTACTGCCGTTATTTGGCTTAGCTGTTATTTGGCTTATATCTGGCTTAATTGATGACACGCCCTAGTTTTAGGATGAATCTCTACTGGATCTATCCCAAAGCGAAGAGTTGACAAACCACTAGGCTTTTAGCCTGTCATTTTTTAGGAAATTCTAAGCCTGGAATGCTGGTCTGAATGCGACGAATTGATGTGATCTGGATTGGATTAGGCATATTTGCAGCGGGTGGCATCATCTACGTTGCGTTGACCCGCCTAGGATTAACCGGCCTCGACGCAGGCATCTGGACGCAGGCAGTGCTGACCGTCGGGCTGTTGGGTTGGCTGGTGACGTATCTGTTTCGTGCAGTCACGCACAACATGACCTATAACCAGCAGCTAAAGAACTATGAAGATGCGGTGCTGCAAAAGCGATTGGATGCCATGACACCAGAAGAACTGGCGGCGCTTCAGGCGGAGCTAGAGCAAGAGAAGGCGACCGATGAAAACGCAGCGCTGGATGGTAAGGTATCTGGTGATCCTTAAGCGCAGCGATCGCCGCTGATGGCTCTAGTGACAAAATTTTGGGCGATAAATTCCGGGCGACCAATTTTGGATGGCAGTCCCGGCTTGCAGACCACTCTACAGGACACAGCATGAAGTCGGTTTCGGATTGCATGGCAGCGCTGCGCGATCGCGCTCAATGTGCGCTCATTCCATTTATTACGGCGGGCGATCCCGATCTAGACGTTACGGCTAGGGCGCTGCAAGTGCTAGATCGCAGCGGTGCAGATCTGATCGAACTCGGCGTGCCCTATTCCGATCCGCTGGCAGATGGCCCGGTCATTCAGGCGGCCGCCTCGCGGGCGCTCCAGCGCGGCGTAAAGCTAGAAAACGTGCTGGAGTTGGTGCAAACCGTCAGCCCGACGCTGCAAGCGCCGATTATCCTCTTTACTTACTACAACCCGATCTTAAACCGGGGCATCGAGCCTTTCCTGAAACGGGCCTATGAGTCCGGTGCGCGGGGTCTGGTGGTGCCAGATTTGCCGCTCGAAGAAATGGACAGCGTGTTGCAACCTGCCGCCGACATTGGCATTGAGGTAACACTGCTGGTTGCGCCCACCAGCCCCAAAGAACGCATCCAGGCGATCGCCCAACAGGCGCAGGGGTTTATCTATCTGGTCAGCGTGACGGGGGTGACGGGAATGCGATCGCAGGTGGGCGATCGCGTGCAAGACCTGTTGCTAGAGCTACGCAGCGTCACAGATAAGCCCATCGGCGTGGGTTTTGGTATCTCGGAGCCAAGCCAAGCGCGGCAGGTCATGGAGTGGGGCGCAGATGCCGTGATTGTGGGCAGCGCCTTTGTCAAGCGGTTGTCAGAAGGCGAACCGCATCAGGCATTGGAATCCATTGAAACCTTCTGTCGTAGCTTGAAGGCATCACTGCAAGATGCATAACAAGATACATAAAAGCGGCATGAAAAGCAGCATGGGAAATTGAAATACCTAGCAAAGACGTAGAAACCGAGCAAAAGTTCGGTGTTCAGTTGCTTTAATTGAACTTTTATATAGTACAATTGAACTAGTTTCCTGAACATGCATTTACACTTCGTTTTAAGAATGTGCAATTTTGCATGAAAACCGGGAATTCTAAAGAGTGCAAGTACCTCAAACAGTAATTTTTCATCCTGTCAGTCTTCATCAATTACCCACATGGGGGATGACATTTTGATAGAAAATTCTTAACTCAACCGTTTTATTCTGATGTACGATGTTGGCGGTTGTAAGGCATAGGAAACCGAACTGGACTTGTACCTATTTCCGTCATGAGAGAAGTTTCAAACCACTTAGGAAAATTTCTACTAACGGCTGGCATCGTGCTTTCTCTGCTCGTCGTAGTCGAAGCCCATCAAAAAATGAGCGAAGCTCGCTCTCTCAATGCCCTTGCAACCCAGAACGCGATTCGCACCACACCCAGCGCTGTGCCTGCCGACCGCCTCATGCCCCAGGTCAATGATCCTTCTACCCGTGACCTGGCCCCCGCCGACTCAACCCGATCGATCTTTCCCAGACTGCGGCGATCGCCCCAGCCCGCTTCTACAACCCCCACTCCATCCCGCCCGCTCAGCCCCACGGGAGCCATCCAGCCAACGACCCCTAGCACCACGCCCACGGCGATTAGCGTGGGTGAACCCGGCGCTCAGGCTCAGAACATTTCCTCCGTTGACGTTGCCCAAGTGGTCGCCCGCAACGAATGGAGCAATGTTTCCTTTCCGCTAGAGCAGTTTCAAGCTTATACTTCGCCCTTTGGCTATCGCCGCTCTATCGAAGGCTATAACTACAATGAGTTTCACTACGGTCTAGATATGGCCGCACCCCAAGGCAGTTATATTCGCAACTGGACGACGGGCGTGGTAGTCGAAGTAACAGACGACTCAAACTGCGGCACCTCCGTCGTGGTGGAAGCCGGACGCTGGCTGAGCATTTACTGTCACATGGAAGGTCGAGTCGATCGCACGGGCGGTCGCCGCTCCATGCTCGATCGTGCAGGTGGCATCCAAATTTACGAGGGGCAGATGGTTTATGCGGGGCAGCGGGTGGGTCGCGTCGGCATGACAGGCCGCACTACTGGGCCCCACTTACACTGGGGCTTGAAGTACGACAACAACTGGGTAGACCCGGCGCTGGTGCTGAGAGCCATGTACAGCAGTCAGCAAACCGCCCAGAGAATGCCCCAATTGCCCACGCAAATTGCCCGTGTTGAAGAGGCCGAGGAGTAGGCTGGAATCTACAGTTAATCTCTGATCAACTTCAGTAGCGCAAGCTTTGATGCCTGCGCTATTTTTTTGGCAATTTTTGCTGTGGCTTCTGGCTGATATCAATTCTCTTGGACGGCGCTTGCATGAAACTGCCGGAAACCTGCAAACGCTTGACGGACAATAGACTTCTTGCGTGAATCGTGGCGCGGTACCGCCGCGCCACGATTCACGCCCTCACAACAGCATTCATGCAAGAGGTTTAATGCAAAATTGCGAATCTAAAATCAAGAATTGATGTGACACACCAGTGGCTCGGCACCAATGTCTGCTAGCAGTTGGCGATCGCACTCTGTTGCAGGATTGCTTGTTGTCAGCAGCGTATCTCCATAAAAAATTGAGTTTGCGCCTGCCAAAAAGCACAAGACCTGTGCTTCGCGGCTGAGTTGGCTACGCCCAGCGCTAAGGCGAACCCGCGCTTTGGGCATGACAATGCGGGCAACGGCGCACATCCGCACCAGTTCCAGCGGGTCGATAGGCGGCTGGTTTGCTAGCGCTGTGCCCTCTACTGCCACCAGTGCGTTGATGGGTACGCTTTCGGGGTGGGGATTCATACTGGCTAAAATACTGAGCATCCGAGCGCGATCGCCCAGCTCTTCACCCATGCCGATGATGCCACCACAGCAGACCGAAATGCCTGCCCGCCGCACTCGCTCCAGCGTTTGCAGGCGATCGCCATAGGTGCGCGTGGTGATGATCTGCCCATAAAATTCAGGGCTGGTGTCCAAGTTGTGGTTATAGGCGGTCAGTCCTGCTGTTGCTAGCTTTTCTGCCTGGGTATCGGTCAACATGCCCGCCGTTACGCAGGCCTCCATGCCGAGCGATCGCACGCCCCGCACCATCTCCAGCATTTGGTCAAACGCTTTGCCATCGCGGATTTCGCGCCATGCCCAGCCCATACAAAAGCGCGACGCACCTGCCGCCTTTGCCCGTTCCGCCGCCGCCAGCACCGTCTCCACAGAGTGAATTGGCTGCGGCTCAATGGTCGTACTATAGTGTGCCGACTGTGGACAATAGGCGCAGTCTTCCGAACAACCGCCTGTCTTCACGCTCAGCAGCGTCGCCAGTTGAATCTGGTTGGGTGGATTGAACTGGCGGTGAATCGTTTGGGCGCGATGCACCAGATCCATCAGCGGCTGTTGCAGCAAATCGAGAATTTCTTCAGCCGTCCAGTCGTAACGCAGCGCAGGCATAGAAGACGCAACCATAGGTCTTGAGACAACTATCAGGGCAAGCTCTCATCATATCTCTAGCGAGTACCAGGTTTCAGAAATCTGATGTGGGGCTGAATATTGGGTTTGCAATCTAGATTTTGAACTGGTTTCAAATCAGCGAATGGCTGGATAGTTCCGTTAAAATTTCTTCAATTCCCTGATAGATTTGAGCCAACTCTGCGTCACAAATACAATAGGGCGGCAGGATGTATAGGACGTTTCCGAGCGGGCGTAATAATAGCCCTTTGGCGATCGCCCGCTGGCG
>JBDNCP010000206.1:0-7729 GCA_046719575.1 Cyanobacteriota bacterium | reverse complement strand
ATCGCCGCTGCGGTGGCTGCGTCTTCTGCGGTTTCGCATCGAAAGGTGAAAACCATTAGCGTCTCCTAGTTTTGATTTCGGTGTTAGCCCCCACGGGATAGCGGCGCTGTTCGGTGTCGTTGGTGTGAGGGTTGGTGGTTTCGGTGATCAGGTGCAATGTGCCCCAGGGCTGAGGCTCGACGGCGATCAGGCGCTGCCAGCGTTTTTCGCACCAGATGTCTAACCCAGTTGCGGGGTCGAGGTCGGTGGCGAGTTGCCAGGTTTCAGCGTTGGGTCGTTGGGTTGATTTCATGTCGTGTCTCTTTTGGGGGTTCTAAACGTTTGGAACCGCTGAGGGCGATCGCCCATCCCGCAGCGGCCAGACAAGCGAGCAGCAGGATCAGGGCTGCGATTGCCCTGCGTCGGGCTTTCCCAGTTCTTGAACCACAGCGCTGACGGCGACTGCTTGAGCGCCGCGTACAGCATTGCGATTCTGGCTGCGAACTTCGGCGACTTCGGCTTTCAGTTCACTGGTGAGCATTTGGGCGATCGCCCCAAAGCCTTGCCCGGTGAATGTTCGCAGGTCTTCAGTTTGTGCGTCTAGCTCCTCTGTGCTGGCGATCTGGACGTTGATTGTGATGCTTTGAACGCCTTCAAACCCAATGAGGGAGCGAGAGGCAGAGCGCACGATCTGACCTGCTGGCTCTATCACTTCGGCGGTGATGGGTTCTACTAGAACATCGCGCTTTGGCTCTGGCGCATACTTCAGGATCAGTTCCACTTCGGTTTCTGAAAACGTTCTGATCCGGCGATCGCTCGGATCGGGCTTGCCAAAGGTCGAAACCTTTAGCCCTTCGGCATCACAGGCTTTGCGGATGTATCGGTTCACAGATTGCGGGGTCACGCCTAAAAAGGCGGCTATCTCTTGCGTAGTCTGCATTTGCGGTGACTCCAGAAAATGTTTTGAAAAAGTTGGGAACGGTTCGGAACTTTTTCTGAAAACAAGGTAGCATAGGTTCGGAACCTTTCGCAAAAGTTTCTAACCTTTCATTCATGTTTGAACCTAGAGGTACTATTTGGTATGTCCCTGGATTTTTTGTCTGTGCCTACCAACAAGCCCAAGATCACCTTCATTTGCGACGAAGAAACCCGCGCCTATTTGGAAGCATGGGCAGAAGAGGAAGGGCGATCGCTGTCCAACCTGGTAGAGCAAATTGTGAAGCGGGTTATCAAACAGCGCAAAGACGAGCAAGGCAAGTAGAGGGCGATCATGACGGAACAAGCCAGCATGACCCGTGACGAGTTTGAGCAGATCAAGACCTTGCTAGCATCAGCGGCGCGATATGCCGAGGCGGCCAACGCTGGGGTGGGGCGATTGGAGGCAGCCCAGCAGCGCAGCCAGTTTCAGATTGATCAACTCACCCTGCGGATTGATCAACTCACCTTGCGGGTGGATCAGCTACTCGAAGCCCAACGCAAGACAGAGCAGCGATTTGAAGCCTTTTTGTTTGAGTCGCAGCGCATCATGGCGGGCCACGCAGAACGCCTGAACCAGCTCGAAGGCATCAGCGAACGACTGGAAGGCATCCTGTCGTATTTGGTGCGTCAAGAGGGCAGAGGGGAGTAGGGAGGGCGATCGCCATGACCACTACAAAGACCAGATGGACGCTTGACCAGTACCACCGGATGGTTGAGGCAGGCGTGCTGGAAGATGAGCAGGTGGAACTATTGAGAGGAGAGATCGTTCTGATGTCGCCCGAAGGGATTCCTCATGCCAACAAGCGCGTCAAGGCAGGCAGCCGCTTGCAAAAACTGTTGGGCGATCGCGCCCAGGTGCGGCCCGCAGCCCCCATCACCCTGAGAGATGGTTCAGAGCCAGAACCCGACCTGGCGATCGCGCAAATGCCAGAGGAGCGCTACGACCAGCACCATCCCTATCCAGAAGACCTCTACTGGGTTGTGGAATACAGCAACGCCAGCCTAGAAAAAGACCTGGGCATCAAGGCAGAAATCTACGCCGCCGCCAATATCCCTGAGTATTGGATCATCAACCTGCGGACAGGTGTGCTGATTGTGCTGCGAAACCCCGTTGATGGGCAATACCGCGATCGCCAGGAATTCACACAGGGGACTATTTCCCCCCTGGCGTTTCCTGACTTGCTCATCCCGGTCGAAATGTTGCTGTGAGGTAGAGAATCGCCATGAGTGACAACCGACCGAGCATCGATGAACGCCTCGACCGCATTGCTGAACTGCTGGATGCTGTGGTGGGTCAGCTTGCTCGACTGTCTGAGCAGATGACTGTCTCGCAGCAGCAGGCGGATCAGCGATCGGCGGCGCTGGATGCCAAACTCGATCGCATCGCCGCCACGCTGGAAAGCCAAACCGAGGCACTTCAAGGACACATCCAGTTAGCCCAACAACAAGCCCAGACCGCAGCGACGCTCACGACCCTGGTTTCTCAGCTACTCGCAGCCAGACCGTAGCGCCAAAACTTCCCCATGCCCCGCGCCTTACGGATAACGTTATCCGCTTGTGAGAACTTCGGTGGTTTTGTATGCAGGCGATTCTCCTTTGGGACACTTCGTGAACGCCCTCAAAAACTCGCCAGTGCTGGCGATCGCTGGGTTTGAAAACTTTGCAGAAACAGCGGTTTTGCATCAAAGTGTTATCACTTTGATATCAAAATGTCATTTTCTAAAACGTTCCAGAACCGGGGCACATTTTGAATGTTGCAATTAGCGGGATGTACGATCTTTCCAGAAGTTCCAGAACCGATCGCCCTGCAAAAGGTGCGATTCCGTCCGATTCTTGGAGGTCGATTGTAAATTTTTATTAAAGACAGCTTGGGGACTTCTAGGAACTATTAGGAACTAACGATGTTTTTGCGGGGTTGGTGTCGGGATGAGGGCGATCGCCCCAAAACCTTTGCCCGCATAAAGTACAGCAATACTAAAAGAATTGGCAATTATATTAAAACATAATCGTCGGCGGCTCCAATGCTTACTCAGACTGGTTCTGGAACTTCTGAAAAGATTGGGCAAGCCTCAAAAAAAGCCCCAAGAAATCAGTTGAATTTTTCTTGCGATCGTGGAAGAGTGTAAAAAAATTGGAGGCGATTACGTGAGCAAACGATTTTCCGCCACGGCAAAAGAAATTTGCGAGGTACTGGGCGTTTCGCGCCCGACTCTGCGAAGATTGACCCGCGAAACTATGTCTCCGGGCGAGGAATATATTTCGATCGGCTACGGCGTGCGGTACGACCGCGCTGCGATCGCCGCTTGGACTAAGAAACGGGCGATCGCGGGCTAAAACGCAAAAGGAGGGCGCGCAACCGCCCTCCAAGAAAATTTATCGCTACCAAAACTATGAATATAGTACCACAAGATTCCCAATCTGTTGCGCCCCAGCTCGATCGCCCGAAATTCAAGTACGGCGCAAACTTCGAGTTTCGCGGCAAGACCGGAGCCGAAAAGCTCAGCCACGCCCGCGCATTGCGGCAAGAGGGCAGCTTCGTCGATAGTTTCGCGGATATTTTCTCAATCGACAACAACGAGCCACTGACTCTACTGATAAAGGTCGCGGCGGTCGAAGACTACCCCTTTCCGGGTCAATCGGGTGTGCGGGTTTGGTTGGAACTGACGGGTCAAAACGGCCCCCCAATTGACGAATTTCTCGATTGGTTTGGCAGCGCGATCGCCACCTACCCTGAATCAGTAGGGAGGGCATCATGAAATTTATCTCCCTCCCCAACCGATTTGATGAATTGAGGCGGGCCAGCCTGCTCGACCCCTGCCCAATTTGCGGTTCACGGCGCGGTGGTTGCCGATTTGACCGGGTTCAGGTCTTCTGCTCAGCGGGCGATCGCCCGGCTCCTGAAAATTGGCGCTCATTGGGGCAAACTCGCGAGGGTTTTTGGGAATTTCAGAATGAAGGGGCGATCGCCCTCTACCCAAAAACTGAAGGGAAAAAGAGCGCCAAGCCCGACGGCGCAAGGGCGATCGCCATCACCAAAACTTTCCCACAGATAGCCCAGGAGCAACTCTATCAAGATACCGCTTGGATTTGCGTTTTAGGCAAACTTTATCGCTGGCAAGGTACGCACTATATAGCTAGCCCTGACGAGGTCGAGCGGCGGCGGATCGCAGAACTGGCTGATCGGTGGGAGGTGCAGACCAAAGACGGCCCACGCACCAAATATGCAACACCTAGCCAGGTCAACAATGCGCTGGAGTGGATTAAACAACGAGTCGCTATTCCACCTGAGTGGGTGAATCCAGCAGGGGTCATCAACTGCACGAACGGGGTATTGGTGTTTGATTGGGAGGCCGATCGCCTCACAACTCGACTTGAGCCACACGACCCCAGCCGCCATTATTTTCTCAGTGAACCGGGCACGGCCTACGACCCCAATGCACCGACGGAAGATTGCGATCGCCTGTTGTCGGCTCTAGACCCGGCAGAGCAAAAAATCCTACTTCGGACTATGGCGGCGGCGATCGACATTGACCGGGTCAGGAAGCGGCACGGGCGGTTGATTCGGGGCATTCTGGCGAGGGGCGTTGGCAATAACGGCAAAGATTCGCACCGTGAAGCGTTCAGCCAAATTTTTGGGGGCGCGGGATTCGTTTCGGTGGCGCTTGAGGACTTCGCTCAGTATGACGACGGGCGCAAATTCCCCTTGGCGGGACTCAGGAATGCTAGGGTTAGCTGGGCCCCTGAAAACAACCCTAGCGTGAACCTGGACGGGTCGAAGAGCCTCAAAGGAGCGATCACGGGCGACCCCCTGCACTTTGAACTGAAAGGGCGCGATCACGAAGAATTTTCGCCTAGATCGATCTTTGTATTTAATATCAACGATGTTCCAAACCTCAAGGCCAGACTGGAAGCGATTAGAAGCCGCTTCGCAGTGCTGACCTACAACAAGGTTTACAGAATCGGAGCCAACCCGGAAAGAGGTGAAATCGAAGCCGACCCCCGATTCAAATACGATCCAGGATTTCTCAGGTCAAACGTGCTGCCAGCGCTGCTGAACAAGCTGGTAGAAGCCTTTCAAGCTTTGATGGTGGAGGGCATCGATTACAGCCCATGCGATCGCGCTCTCGAACAGATCCAGCTCCACAACAGCCACCTATTTGAGTTCGCGCTTGAGTCAGGCCTAAAAGCAGACCGTGACTCGATTATCCCAATCGGCGAGTTTTGGGCGCGGCTGGAGCATTGGTATCGCTCAACCGACGTGTTGAGTTGGCAGGGCGATCGCAACGCCTGGGCAGAGCCAATTCGACGCGGCGACGACTGGGTGAAAGGCGCGAATCAAATTTACAATCGGTTCTCGGTACTTTTTCCCTCCATTGAGTTGGTGAACTTGGGAGGAAACCGCAGGGGAATTAAGGGGTTGAAATTTGAATCCTCGCCACGCCAAACCCCGACCGCTGCACCAGCAACAAACCCAGAACCAGAACAGCAAACCCCAGCGGCGCAACCGCTACAAGTGGGCGATCGCGTCGTCGTCATCGCCTCCGGCAAAGACGGAACAATTGCACAAGTGGAGGGCGATCGCGCCTTGGTGGATGGCCGAAGCGTCTACGGCTGGGTTTCCCTATCAGAACTCAAGCGTCCGTCACCAGCCCTAGCAACGAACGGGAGGGCCGGCCCGTGATTTTCGAACCGGGCGATCGCGTTATCACACCAGCGGGCAACCTTGCGACCGTGCTACCGCCTGCGTGGGAAATGCCAGTTCACACCCTGATCCAAGTCGATAACGGCGCGAAGGTTTGGATATTGACCGAGTTGCTAACCAAAACCGAAGCGCCGCCGATACCTGTACAGCCTGAAAACTTCACCAAACCCCGCAAACGATGCACCGCGAAGAAATCAAAGCTTTGATCCGTGAAGTGCTGTTCGAGGTCTTTGCTGAGAAATTTTCCACCAATGAAGCTGGGCTGCAAGATACTCACACAGCATGGCGAAACCTTGGCTATCCCAGCTACGATGCCATGTACAAAGATATCCAGGCGGGGCTGTTACGAGAGGGAAAAGAAGTATTCGATCGCCGCAAACCCGGCGCGAAAATTGCCCGCTGGGTCGTGGATGTGGCAGCGGCAAAGAAGCGCATGGCAGAGAACCCAGAGCAGCGGCGCGGCGTGTGAGTGTCACCCATGCTCAAAACAGTGAACTGGTGACACACAAACCTTTGTGCTATTGGGGAGCCTTCGGGCGATCGCCTCGCTCCATCACCTGTCTGGCTGCGTCCTGGTTTGCTTTCAGACTGATGTGACGGTGATAGGTTTCCAGATGCTCTTTAGGGCTGTGGCCCATTAGCGCGGCGGCTGTGGTGACGGGTAACTTAAACGTCACTGATGACCGGATGCCGTAAGCGTGGCGCAAGCTGTAGGGCGAAAATGGTACTTTGTAGCGCCTAAACCCGCGAGCAACCTTATCGCCTAGCTTGCCAGCTTCATAAAGCTGCTGCACATTCTGAATATTCGGCAAAACGGGCGATCGCAGATTCCATGCATCCACCCATTCGGGATAGAGCGGCTGGAAGACTAAGCGCGGGCCCGTCTTGCCCTGCGTCACCTGCAAGCCCTCATCTGTCCAGTGACAAAAGAAAACCTCATGGTCACGCAATCCACACGCCGCCATGATGCCGAACACCCAACGCCACGCAGGGTTAGGAATGGCAGACCAGGTGCGGGCGATCGCCTCATCGCTGGGCAAATCCCGATCCTTCACCTTGGAGCCACCATAATTGCCCTGATATTGCAGCAGGTCAACTTCTAGGCCAGCGAAACGGGCAAGATGCTGTAACTTGTTGCAGGTTTCTTTGCGGTTGCGAGTATTGCGCTCCGTAGACTGAACCAGCCCCATCAGAGCATCTTTTGTGAGCGGCTGATCTTGGGGCAAGCGCTTAAACACCTTCGCCCAGTGGTTTTCCCAGGTCGAGGGCTTCAGCGTGTGCGTCTCCATATAGTGTGCTTTGAACTCTTTCACCCATTGCGCCACTGGCTTGCCTTGTGGCGTTTTTTCAGCGGGCATATAGGCGTTCCAGTCAAACTGACCAGACACCAGCCTCGACCCCAACAGCCGCGCCTCTCCCTCAGCCCGCCTAAAGCCGTCGGGGTTGGCAGGCAGCTTCAGGAATATGCGCTGTCGGTAGGGCTTGGGGCGATCGCTACCTGGTTTAGGCGGCAACGTGGCCCGCAGCGCCAGCATCCCGCCTATCTGCTCTACCGACACCTTCACATGCCCATCCTTAAGCCGCTGATTTACCGCTGCAAGCGTCCATTCAGTCTTGGAAACCGCCATAGGTTAGCCAGTGTTAGCCAGTTTGTTAGCCAGAATTAGCCAGTTTGAGCCACTGGCTAACACACTCAAACCCTTGATACACAAGAGTTTTGCTTTCCAGGGTTAGCCAGATGAGCCAGTTTTGGCAGTTACTTCTATTTCTATATGCGTGCGTGCGATCGCACTCCTCACGACACACATAGATGACCCGCCCAAACTATGACCCAAACTATGACCACATTATTGGAAATTACTAACGAATCTACGCCACTTCAGACTTTGCTAAGAATTACACAAAAACGGCTAAACCCTTTACTATCAAAGCTTTTGAGGTTAACGGGACTGGCGCGGCTCGAACGCGCGACCTATCGCTTAGGAGGCGATCGCTCTATCCAACTGAGCTACAGCCCCAGAGGTAAATTGGGAAGACCCAATCCAAACTTTCTAAGCCAATCATAGCAGC
>JBDNCP010000205.1:0-7750 GCA_046719575.1 Cyanobacteriota bacterium | reverse complement strand
TCGGGCGGTGTTGCAAACTCTGGCGCTATTAAGCCGTGCGGAACCCTATTCATAGCTACTGCGGACTACGACCGCTCTAGGGAGGAAATCTGCCTGCCACATACGCTATACAGGCGTATTGATCTTTGAATTACCCGCTATTTTAAGCGCATCCTGCAACTCTCAGCAGCAATTTTGATTGGGTCTTTGCTGCGGCAATGGGGAAACGATGGGCGAAACACTCGTTCAAATCCAGACACGTCAGGCAATAAAACTTAAACCTTGATCTCACCAGATGGCTACGTGGGAGTAGTACGCTGAAAAGCAAACTATGAAACGTCACTTCTCCTGCACCCAAAGGGAGCGGCCCTAACCGCTCACACTGGGGTTGCCAATGAAGGGATGACCTCCAGGATGATTAATCAGCTAAGGAAAAGCACTCATGGTTGAACGCGGTTCAAAAGTTCGGATTCTCCGCAAAGAATCTTATTGGTACAACGATATCGGCACGGTTGCTTCAGTCGATCAAAGCGGCATCAAGTACCCGGTGATCGTCCGGTTTGACAAGGTAAATTACAACGGCTATAGCGGCAGCGCCAGCGGCGTGAACACCAACAACTTCGCCCTCAGCGAACTAGAAGAAGTTGCGCCTGCACCCAAGTCTGCCAAAGCAAAGACGGCCGCGACGCCCCCCAAAGCGCCTGAGCCAACCGATGCACCCCCCAAGGCCGAAGGCGAAGGCATGTCCTGAACGCAGGGCACAACCTGAATAGGCACAGTTTGAGATTTTAGAGAAAAGCAGTTTCGGGTTTCCAAGGTGGGTTGCTCATCTTATCTTGGGAACCCGAATTTGTTGAAAAATTTGTCGCAACACTTGTCACAAGATTTGTCGCAAGACTTGTCGCAAGACTTGTCACAAGACCTGTCACAAGACCTGTCGAGAGATTCTGTAGTAGGATGCTTCGGGGTTTCGTCCCGCTTTTTCGTCAGAGTTCGCTAGAGTTTGAGAACCAGGTGCGATCGCCCTTTTCCATGTTCTAGTGGGCATCGCGACAGTTCCTATGCCCGAACTCCCGGAAGTTGAGACAGTCCGCCGAGGGCTGAACCGAGCGACCCTCAGCCAGCCCATCGTCGGCGCAGATGTGCTACTCGATCGCACCATTGCCCACCCTGCTTCATCCACCGCATTTGTTACCGGGCTGCGGGGGCTGGCGATCGCCCAGTGGCAGCGGCGCGGCAAGTATTTATTGGCGGAACTGGTGGACGCAGCGAGCCAGCCCGCTGGCTATCTTGGGGTGCATTTGCGGATGACGGGGCAGTTGCTCTGGCTGTCGCAGGACGACCCTTTGCAAAAGCACTGTCGAGTGCGGCTGTTTTTTCCCGGAAATCGAGAGCTGCGGTTTGTCGATCAGCGCACCTTTGGGCAACTGTGGTGGGTTCCGGGCGATCGCCCACCCGAATCCATCATCACAGGACTGCAATCCCTCGGCCCAGAGCCGCTGTCGGATGATTTCTCGGTGGACTATTTTGCCCGGTGGCTGCGCGGCCGCCAGCGCCCCATCAAGAACGCCCTACTCGACCAATCCCTGGTGGCAGGCATCGGCAACATCTACGCCGACGAAGCCCTGTTTCTCAGCGGCATTCGCCCGCAGACCCTCTGCGCCCGACTGAAGCCAAAACAAATTCAACGGCTCCACCACGCCATTCGAGACGTGCTGCAAACGGCGATCGCCAACAACGGCACCACCTTCAGCGACTTTCGCGACGTGCAGGGCATCAACGGCAACTATGGCGGCGTAGCGTGGGTCTACAACCGCGATGGCGAACCCTGCCGCGTATGCAGCGCCCCAATTCTGCGGCTCAAGATGGCCGGGCGATCGGCGCACTACTGCAAGGCGTGTCAGCGGTGAGTGGGGTAGTGGAATGGTGGGGTGGCGAGAAACGGTTGCGGTTTAGCGTCGCTCAGTCCTATCAGTCTTGAAGTCGCTAAGTTAAGTCGCTAAGTTAAGTCGCTAAGTTAAGTCGCTAAGTTAAGTCGCTAAGTGGCACTGCCAATGAAATTGCCGGAAAGCCTGCAAACACCTGACTTGGCCATCCAACATCGCAAATCCAACATCCCAAATCCAACATCCCAAATCCAACATCCCGAATCCAAAATCGAGAATCAATATCACTCACTCAGAGCTTCAAACACATCAGACAGCACGACATTGGAAAACAAAAAGCCCTCTGGATCGGTCAGGCGGATGTGGGATGGCGTTTGCTCGACCCAACCGCGCTGGCTGTGGGGTTGCAGGCAGGTGAGAATGCGGGCGATCGCCGCTTGACCAAATTCCCCTTCCAGCCATTGCAGGTTTAGCCCGTCGGCCAAGCGCAGTCCTAGCATCAGCGTGTCGAGCAGTCGCTCCTGGGGTGGCGTGGTGGGCTGCCCTAGCTTGCCGCCTGCGGACTCCAGCCCATCAACCCACTCAAAATATTCGCGGCGCGTGCGCGGCCGGCTAAAGCGCTGATGGTTTACATAACTGGCTGCGCCCATGCCAAAGCCATAGTAGGGGCGGTTTTCCCAATAAACGCGGTTGTGGCGACACTGAAAGCCAGGGCGGGCATAGTTCGAGATTTCGTAATGCTGGAAGCCGCCCTGGGTTAACACCTGCTGAGCTAGGCGATACATCTGGGCAGTAGATTCGTCGGTGGGGAGCGGCGCTTCGCCCGGTTGATAGCGCTGGGCAAAGGCAGTGCCCGATTCTACCGTGAGGTCATAGATAGACAGGTGGGCGGGGTCGAGGGCGATCGCCCGATTCAGGTTCTCTTGCCAGCCCTCTAACGTCAGGTGGGGCAAGCCCGAAATCAAGTCCAGGCTGTAGTTTTCCAGCCCAGCCCGGCGGATCAGGTCTACCGCAAGGGGAATATCCTCCGGCCTGTGGGTGCGGCCGCAGGCTTGCAGCGAGTCTGCCTGAAACGACTGCACGCCCAGGCTGATGCGATTGACCCCGGCAGCAGCATAGCCCTGAACCTGGCTCAGGTCAAAGGTTCCGGGGTCTATTTCCATCGAGATTTCTGCATTTGCCGCAATGCCGAAGCGCCGGGCCAGCACCGTCAGCAGCCGATCCACCTGCGCCACCGACAGCAGCGATGGTGTGCCGCCACCAAAGAAAACCGTTTCCAGTGGCGATCGCCCGATTTTCTCAGTAATCAGGATTTCCCGCTCCAGCACATCGACATACTGGGCAATGGTTCCCGATGTTTCTCCCCGAGCGCGATCGCCCACCACGGAAATCGGAAAGTCACAATAAAAACAGCGACGGCGGCAAAAGGGAATGTGGAGATAAGCCGCCGTTGGAACTTGAGCCTTGAGCTTGTCTCTAAGGTCGGCAGGCAAAACTGTTGCGATCTGTGGGGCTGCCATTGCTAGAGGAACCGTCCAGTGTAAAATCGGGCGATATAATGATCCTGTGGATGAACGCACTAAACCGCTGCATTGATATTGAGAATTACGTCTCCGCTAGCTCGCTCGATGAAGAGTAGCTTGGCAATTGCCTACCTGTACATTCCTTCTCTTCACACGCATCGCATCCATACCCTCTTCACAGCCCCTTCGTGCCCCCACCCCCTTGACCGCGCCGCCTTCTCTCCAGCGTTTCACTGGAACCTATGCTTGACGCAATCATTATTCTCTCATTCATTATAGCGGGCGCGGGAATCGGCTATTTCAGCGTCGATTTACTGCCGATGGACGCGCTCAATCAGGTGACAAACCGCGAAGGACTGAGCCTAGTAACGGGAGGCTTTGGCGGGCTGCTGGGGCTGGCGCTGGGGCTGGTGGCGCAGACCTCCTATCGACGGGTCGAGCGGCAGGTGCGCGAAATGCCAGTAGATATGCTGCTCAGCCGCTCGGTGGGGCTGGTGCTGGGGCTGCTGGTGGCCAATCTGCTGCTGGCTCCCATTTTCCTGCTGCCGATTCCCACTGAATTTGCCTTTATCAAGCCGCTGGCTGCGGTTTTGGGCAGCGTCATTTTTGCCTTTTCGGGGGTGAACCTGGCAGATGCTCACGGGCGATCGCTCCTGCGTTTGATTAACCCCAACAGCGTCGAAACCTTGCTGGTGGCCGAGGGCACACTCAAGCCCGCCGCTGCCAAAGTGATGGATACAAGCTGCATCATCGATGGACGCATCGAAGACATCCTGGCGACGGGCTTTATTGAAGGACAAATTTTGATCCCGCAGTTTGTCTTACAAGAGCTTCAGCAGGTGGCCGATGCCTCCAGCGAGCAAAAGCGGGTGCGCGGTCGGCGCGGGCTAGACATCCTCAACCGCATCAAAGAAGCCTATCCTGACCGCGTCGCCATCCACCCAGCAGACTATGACGACATTCCCACTGTCGATGCCAAGCTGGTGCGGCTAGCGCAAGATATTAACGGAATGCTGCTGACCAATGACTATAACCTCAACAAAGTCGCCAGTTTGCAGCAGGTTCCCGTGCTGAATATCAACGACTTGGCGCAGGCCATCCGTCCGACCTACCTGCCCGGAGACACCTTCGACCTGAAGATTCTCAAGCAGGGCAAGGAACCCGCCCAGGGCGTGGGCTATCTCAACGACGGCACGATGGTCGTGGTGGAGGAAGGGGGCGACTACATTGGCGATGAGATCTGCGTACTGGTGACGGGGGCACTACAAACCTCAGCAGGGCGAATGATCTTTGCCCGACCGGAGCAGTCTTCAGCAGTGCCACGCGGATAGGGGCTGGCAAGTGTTGCGCGCTCGATGTCGCCGTCGCCGCGCAGGTTTAGCCGTACAGGTTTACGAGTAGGTGAATGATGGCAAAGGATCGAGCGGCTGGAGCATCGCCACAGGGCCCGTCAGGAAACAGTCTAGCGAGCTTCTTGGGCGATCGCGCTGACGAATGGCAACCTCAGCTTGCAGCCGTGGCCCGCCGATTTAACCAAGAATATCTGCGAGAGCCGTTTGACCTGCCCACCGAAGTCACCGAAATACCGATCTACCAAGAATGGCAGGCCGGTCTGCTAGCGGCCAAGATCGCCTCACCCTTTTGGGAAATTGCCCAGCCCAAAAAGCAGCAGCGCTGCCTGGATATCGGCTGTGGCGTGAGCTTTTTGATTTATCCCTGGCGCGACTGGGACGCAGTGTTCTATGGGCAGGAAATTAGCCAGGTGGCCCGCGACACGCTCAACGCCCGCGGCCCCCAGCTTAACTCCAAACTGTTCAAGGGGGTGCAGCCCGGCCCGGCGCACCAGCTTCAGTACGAGGCGGATCAGTTTGATCTGGCGATCGCCACCGGGTTTAGCTGCTACTATCCGCTGGACTATTGGAAAGCCGTGCTGGTCGAGGTGCAGCGCGTCCTCAAACCCGGCGGCATATTCGTCTTCGACGTAATCGACCCCGACTCGCCCCTCGCCGAAAACTGGGCCATTTTGGAAACCTATCTGGGGGCAGAAGTATTTTTGGAGCCGCTCAGCGCGTGGCAAGACTTGCTCAAGGCCCACAAAGCGCAGGTGATGAAAAAGCAATCCGGCGAACTCTTTCACCTTTATCGGGTCAAGTTTGGCTAACGGTTTTTTTGACGAGCAGGTGCAAAAGCCGACAAGTTCTCGTATGATAGCAGTGATTGATACGATGCCATTAGCTCTGAATATTAAATGGAAGTTTTCTATAAGCTATACTGATAAATAAACAAAGAAACTTTAAGTAAGGGGTGACACCCCTCATCCCTAAGATGTCATAATGTGATAAGTAGATGCACCCTGATGGTTGGGAGGGCTACCCGTAGTCCCTCCCTTTTTTTTGCCTTATTTTTTGTTTCCAGATTTTTATTTATGAGTTGCCCTGCAAATGCTTTGCCCCAGGATGACCCTGAAATCAACTTGCAATAGGTATTGACTCACTGCAAATTTCATACTCATATCGAGTACGCTTTAGCTAGAATAGAGGCAAGTCGATCAACGGGTTAACCAACAATATGGTCAAAATATGGTCAAAATTATTGGCATTGCTGGGAGTTTGCGCCCAGGTTCCTATAGTCATAAAGCGCTGGCGATCGCCGCTGAGCGAGTCCGGGCGCTAGGAGCCGAGGTGGAAATCCTGGATCTGCGATCGCTCAATCTCCCCTTTTGTGACGGCGGCGACGACTATTCTGCCTATCCTGATGTCGCCCGCTTGCAGCAAGCGTTTCGTCAGGCAGACGGCATCATTTTGGCAACCCCGGAATATCACGGCAGCATCAGCGGCGTGTTGAAAAATACCCTGGATTTAATGGGCTTTGAAGAATTTACTGGCAAAGTAGTGGGCAATCTCAGCGTGCTGGGTGGCCAGCCCAACAGCAACGCGCTGAATGACCTGCGAACAATCCTCAGATGGGTTCATGCATGGGTCATCCCAGAGCAAGTGGCGATCGGGCAAGCCTGGAAAGCCTTCGATGCCGAGGGCAACCTGACCGACGAATCCCTCTCCAAGCGGCTTGATGCCTTTGCCAAAAGCCTGGTGGAAAACACCCGCAAACTTCGCTCCGTCGCTGTCTCGGTTTGAGCAATCAGGGCAGAGGGGATAGGTTTTGGCGCAGCGTCGGACTCCCCTAGTCCTGCCCCGTCGGAACCCTCTACGCCTCGCTGCTATTAGAGAAGTACTCCGAGACTCTGAAGCTGGGCGTGGTTTCCAGTTGCTTCATCATAGAGCGAGTAATCAGCTTGCCCTCTTCCACCAGCACTTGTCCGGTGATGGGGTGCAGTAGGTTTTGTTCTGCCCGCCGCCCGATTAGCACCTCAATATCTTGCAGCGAGTTGATGTACATCCCCGCGGGTAGCTCTACGGTTACGCCGTTACCCTGCACGCGGGCCTGGCAGGCAAGACGAGAGTTTGGGCGGCAGGTCGTAATGACTTCTAACGTCCGCTGCTCTCGGCGATTGATTGGCGAGAGTTGATCCATGCCTGCGGTGACGTAGACATGGCAGGTGGCGCACATGCCTCGTCCGCCGCATTCTCGCAAGACATCCAGGTCTTTGTTAATCAAAACTGAGAGCAGGTTGCCGTTGGTTTCGACCGAGGTTTCTTGAGCAATCGGTTCCAGGCGGATAGTTTTAGCCATCGGGGTTCTCCAGGGGTTAGCGATTCAATAGCGATTCAATAGCGATTCGCTCAGGGCAGCAGAGGCAAACGCACCCAGCGCGGAGGGGGCTATGCTGAGGCCGGCGTTGCCCTGAGCAACGAAAACAGGGGCGATCGCCCGTCGAGGGGCTACTCAAACAGTGCATCACTGCTCTACAGGATGACGGGGACGACAGGATTATGGGGACGACAGCGCCAAAAAAGCCTTCTGGCGATCGTCCAATACGCCTTGGTCGAGCAGCACCGAAAAGTCTCGCATCACGCGAGAACACCGCTGGATGAAGGCGCTAATCCAGTCCTGAACCCCCCCCAGTTGCTCATCGCTGAGTAGCTGGGATAGGGTGGTTGGCGTACTGCCCATGTAGGTGATCCGGGCAGAGCGGTCAACTTCAAAATTGCCAAGCCATTCCATCGCCGGACGGCTCGATCGCCAATAGTTGGCAACCACCGTTGGCCCCAAATAGTGCGTCGTAAACTGGCTAATCTGATTCACCGCGTTCAGCAGTTCCATGAGGGTGGGCGCAGGTGCAGCGGGGGGCGACACCGAAACCTCCGCAGCAGACTGAGAAACAGGCGGAGACAAGACCGAATCGGGAAGCACCGGACTGGGAAGAATAGCCTCTGAAGAAACAGATGGGGGCGTGGGGACAGC
>JBDNCP010000204.1:0-7798 GCA_046719575.1 Cyanobacteriota bacterium | reverse complement strand
CACTGGTGGATAGCCGCATAGAGAGCAAAGTCTCAAATTTCTTAATCGGAATTTTATAGAATCCCCCAGTTTCTCTGACAAAAAGTTTACCGTCCTCCCAGTAGGATTCACAGTAAGGTTGAAGCTTGTCAAAGGTGGTTATATCGATTCTCGATTCTAGATTTGCGATTCTAGATTTGCGGTCTTGGATTTGCAATTTTGGATTGCCCGTTCTGCGGAGCTTCCAGCAATCTTAATTAGCAATCTTATTCGTAGCTTGCCTGAGAGAATAGATAACTAGCAGCCAGTCAGTTCACGGAGTCTCTTCGCTGTCTTACCTGCTATCTCACCTGAGACATACCAGTTTTGGCTTAAACACCTCGTTCCTGAAACGCTCACGACAAACACGACAAAACTGAGTTCGCTCATTGCTGGCCGGGTTCATCCCCTGTTGGCTGGCTGAGCGTCTGAGTTGACTCAATTCAACTCCTCGATTCAACTCCTCTGACGTTGACTGACGGATACCCCTATGAGACCTTCAACCACCGCACAACTGAGTCAAGTCGCTGGGCAGATTATTGGAATTGGAACCCTGGGTGTGGCTCTCACTGCCCTGCTGGGGCCTACTGTTTCTGCCGTACAAACCTGCAATTTTTACGACTGTTCCGCTGTCGCTACAAACATCTGCAACTTTGGGTTTTGTCCAGACCCCATATTGGCCGATTGCCTGTTCGGGCAGTGCAAGGTTGCCGCGCCAGATGCAGGAAACCCTGCTTTGCAACAGCCGGCCAATCCTCAGTCTGACAGCCTTCTAAAGGATGCTCCTGTCAAGTGATCCTAGTCGGCCAGCATCCTCTGGCGTTTCTTTAGGGGCTGTTTGCTTCGAGAGCCGCCAGCACTGCTTTAGGCTGGAGCTTGTCTTTGAACCAGACAATCTGGGCAGGCGCGTCCTGCGGCTTCACCCCCGCCTTTTCCAGATTCAGCCGTTCGGAAATCGCCAGGATTAGATTCTCGCAGCCAGACTGCCGCACCTGCGAAAATTTCTTGCGGAGATACTCCGGTCGCCAATAGCCGACAATTTCCAGCAGCACCGATCGCCCGTCGGGATGCACCAGCCGAAAGTCTGGAATCATGACGCTACCGGGAATCGGGATGAGATCCACTTCACGCTCCAGCCGCCAGTCAGTGTTCAGCGCCTCCCAGCGTTCCGCAAAGGCAGACTCTAGCATACTGTCGTAGGGTTTGCCCGGTGGATAATGGCTCACCAGCCCGCAGTCAGAATCCAGCGCAAAGCGGCGCGGCTTCACGTCGCCTGTGTAGGTGTCGCGCCATTGCAGTTCAGCTTTTAGGCTCCATTTGGTGACATGCAGCAGCGCAGGCAGGAGCTTGGCGATGTCGGTGCCGTAGCGGGTGCTGTTGCCAAACAGGCTAGCCGGGCCGTCGATGGTGATGGTGAAGCCGTGATCCGCATCGCCTTCGATATAGGCCATTAGCCCAAACAGCTTGAGATAGCGAAATAGCAGCTTGTATTCGCCGGGGTCATTCCGGTGGGCTGTCAGAACAAGGTGGCTGGCTTTGTAAAACACGCCCTGCACCTGAGACAGGTTGTAGCGGTGCAAGAGGGCATCGGGCGTGGGCGGCTCGAAGCGAGTAAGGATGCGATTTTCAGACAGGTCGGCGTAGAGTCCGGCGCGAATGTGTTCGGGAAAGACTTCGCGCTCTAGCTCGGTGCTGAGTTGCGCGGCCAGGGTTTGGAGGGTTTGCTCAGTGGCCTGGGGCGAGGGCAAGCGTTGTGCAGCCAGGGCAAAGACCCGCTCTCGCAGTTGGCCTGGCTCCAGGGGGCTGACGATTTCAAAGGTGCTGAAGGCCTCGCTTTTGAGCAGGTGCGCCAGTCCCCGTTTCACTTTGAAGTCTGTCTCTTCGCCCTCCATCTCGCGGAGTTGGCTGTCTAGCTCGCCCTGGGTTTTGCCGACGTGCTGCTGGAACTGGTCGATCAGGTCGGTGGCGATCGCCCGATTTGGCTCATTCAGCGCTAACCGTTTTGGCTCTAGGCTTTCGCCGCGCGGTCGATGGATCAGCAGGTCAGAGGGCAGCATCGTAAGGCGGGATAAGACGGGCGATTCGGACGGGCAACTGGAGGATTCAGACCATCAGGCAAAGGTCGAGAAGCCGAGATCTGGGGGCACATCCTGCCAGCGGCCCTGCCCGACAGCGCGAACCGCCTCCCGCAGCGACAATGCGCCCGTATAGAGCGCCCGCCCCACGATCGCCCCGGTCACGCCCATCGGCTCCAGCGCCATCAGCCCCATCAGGTCGCTAGTGGAGCTAATGCCGCCAGAGGCGATTACGGGAATAGAGATCGCGTTGGCCAGCTCTTGCAGCGCCTCGCGGTTGGGCCCTTGCAGCGTGCCGTCGCGGTGAATATCAGTATAGATAATCGCGGCTGCGCCCAGATCGGCCATCTGCTGTGCCAGGGGAATTGCGTCTATCTCCGAGGTTTCCAGCCAGCCGCGAGTGGCCACCTTGCCGTTTCGCGCATCAATGCCGACGATGATCTGCCCCGGAAACTCGTCGCACAACTGCGCCACCAGATCGGGATTTTCCACCGCCACCGTGCCCAAAATGGCCCAGCGCACGCCCAGCCCCAGCACCTCTGCCACGCTCTGGCGATCGCGCAGTCCGCCGCCCACCTCCACCGGGATGGAAATCGAGCGGGCGATCGCCTCGATCACGTCGCCATTCACCACATGCCCCGCCTTCGCCCCATCCAGATCCACCAGATGCAGCCGCGTCGCCCCCTGCGCCACCCACTCCTGCGCCACCACCACTGGATCGTCGTGAAACACCTCCGACTGGGCGTAGTCGCCCTGATAAAGCCGCACACAGCGGCCGTCGAGGAGGTCGATAGCGGGGATTACATCCATGAGGGAAACGGGAATGCGTCAGGTTATTTCAGTCTTTCATCATCCCATGATCTCATCATCACCCCAACACCAACCCCGATCGCCCCGGTAGCCGCAGGGTCAACTGGCCTTCTGCGATCTGGAAATCGCCTGTGCCCCAAAGATGGCGATCGACGGGGTTGGTGGGCAGGGTGTCGGCGGCGAGGGTGACTTCGGCGGGGTCGGGGCCGGCGTTGACGGCGACGAGCAGCGAGTCTTGGCCGAGGGTGCGCGAGAAGACGTAGAGATGCCCCACAGCGGCGAGGGTGCGATAGTCGCCCGTGCGGAGAGCGGGGTGATTGTGGCGCAGGGCGATCAGTTCGCGGTGATAGGTCAGTGCGTCGCGATCCCACTGATCGGGGGTGGGGAAGCCGCGCCGACAATCGGGGTCGCTGCCGCCGGGGAGTCCCACTTCATCGCCATAGTAGATGCTGGGCGCACCAGGAAAGGTGAGCAGCAGCAGGGTGGCGAGTTTCACACTGTCGCGATCGCCCCGCGCAATCGAGATCAGCCGCGCCGTGTCGTGGCTATCCAGCAGGTTCAACTGCGTCAGGTGAATCTCCCACGAGTACAGGTCAAGCAACTCCTGAATTTTGGCGGCGTAGCCTGCGGCATCCAGCGCCGGATAGGGGCGATAGGAGCGATTTTCGACCAGGGGCAAATCGACGCGATCGCCCGCTGTGAAGGCGATCGTCGGCGCAGTAAACAGGTAGTTCATCACGCCGTCAAACTGCGTTCCATCCAGCCAGTGCCGCGCATCTTCCCAGATTTCGCCGACGATGTAGGCTTCGGGGTTGATGGCTTTAATGCGATCGCGAAATTCTTGCCAAAAGCCATCAGCTTTAATCTCGTTGGGCACGTCTAGCCGCCAGCCGTCTACGCCCCGCTTGATCCAATATTCGCCAATTTGCATCAGGTATTCGCGCACCGCAGGATTTTCGTGGTTGAACTGGGGCAGCGCCCGCAGCCCCCACCAGCTTGCATAGTTGGCGGGCTTCTCTTCGTCGTAGGCCGAGAGCGGCCAGTCGTGGATGCGAAACCAGTCTACCCAGGGCGATCGCGACCCATTTTCCAAAATGTCATTGAAAAAGAAAAATCCCCGGCTAGCATGGTTGAACACGCCATCCAGCAAAATGCGGATGCCCCGACTGTGGGCAGAGGTCAGCAGCTTTTCCAGTGCCTCGTTGCCGCCCAGCAGCGGATCGACCTGGTAATAGTCGTGGGTGTGGTAGCGGTGGTTGCTGGCAGACTGAAACACAGGCGTAAAGTAAATCGCCGTGATGCCCAAATCTTGCAGGTAATCCAGTTGATCCACTACGCCCCAGAGGTCGCCGCCCTTGTAGCCATGAAAGGTGGGCGGCGCATCCCAAGGCTCTAGCGCGGCCGAGCTAAAGACAGGATGCGACTGGCTGCTGCGGGCAAAGCGATCGGGAAAGATCTGGTAGAAAACGGCGTGTTTTACCCAATCGGGGGTGTGGATGGACATGAGCAGTGAGAAAAGAGTTAAGGATTGAGGGGTCAGGGCTTTGGAAATAAGGTACCGGTTCTGGGTCTTGTCCCTGACATCCGAACTATGCCACAGGTCGCCGGAATGCTGGGTCTATCGGCTGGATCAATTAACGATCTGTCGGTAGAGGCGGCCGATGGAAATGCTGATGGAAATTAGTAGACTTCTTGCGTGAATCGTGGCGCGGTACCGCCGCGCTACGATTCACACCCTCAAAACAGCATTCATGCAAGAGGTTTAGTGATGTAGAACAGATGCAAGTTATTGATAGAGAGCAGAAGCCCTATGGCGATCGCCCTGTTCCGTTAGAACTCCTGAGAGCAATTTCTGAGAGCAATTCATGAAAGTAATTCATGAAAGTAAATCATCCGAGCCATTCAGAGACATGGTGATCCGCCAGACAACGGTTCTAATTGCGATTCTCATCCATCACTGGAGCGGGCGATCGCTCTACCTAAACCGTGAGAGCCTCGCCTTGGGCTTGAGCCTGTTGGCAGCGGTGGGGATATTGCAACCGTCCCGTTGCCGAAGCCGAGCTATTGCTACAGCATGGGGCAGACCTTACCGCTCGAAACCGGGCAGGAGAAACGGGAATCGAACGGGCGATCGCCGCTCAGCACCACGACCTGATCCAACGTTTGCATGACCTCCAGCAGTGATAGGAGAAAAGAACAAAGAACGAAGAAGGAAAAACGAAGAACGAAAAATCTAAAATCTAAAATCGACGCAACGCGAGGAGACAACCCGCATGGCAACCTGGATCAAGGAAACCGACACTGCCATTTACCTGATGGAGGGTGGCTATTATCTTGAGCGAATTTTCAAAAAGCCCCGTGCCAATGGCGAAAAGGAACTCAACATTCGCCCGATGCATGAATGGTTTAAGCGCGACGATGCGCCAGGGGGCATGGTGGTGGCGGTGGGCGTGCCAGGGCCAGAACCCCAGCCCAAGCCGGGAACTGGCCACGAGGGCGGCGGCTCTGGCGGGATGCCCAAACCCCAGGTGACTTTTATCCCGGCGCACCCGTCGAACTATCGCGCCCGCCGCGAAGGGTTCAAGATCAACACCATTGTGTTTCACAACACGGTGGCTCCGGTGCAAAGCGCCATCAACACGTTCCAAAGCTCGACCTCCCAAGTGTCGGCGCACTACCTCATCGATCGCTCTGGCGAAATTATTCAAATGGTGCAGGATGACTACTGTGCCTTTCACGCGGGCAACAAAGATGTTAACGATCGCTCAATCGGCATCGAACACGAAGCCACACCAGCACAAAAGGGCTTTACGCCCGCCCAAGAAAAGGCCAGCATCACGCTGATCCGGTTTTTGCTGGATGCCTATAGCATTCCCAAGGCAAATATCGTGACCCATCGCAGCGTGCGGGCGACCCAGTGCCCCAGCCTGATTTTTGGGACAGAGCCAGAATTTCAGCAGTGGGTGATGCGAAATTTTTAGGAGTTAATGAAATTACTGGAAGTTCTGCATCATAGCTTCTTGTAGCACTTCCTATCAAACCTGTGCCCTGAGTTACGGCTTGCTGCCTTAATAAAAGGCTATATAGCACTCAAGCTGTCATTCAAGCTGTCATTCGCCCGGTTTAGAAAGTTTGCTGCACTGCAACTTGGCTGACGGGCGAGTTGGTCATCTGCCGTAAGGGCTGGGAGAAATCGTGTTTAATTTGCGAACGGTCTTATTTGCCTTTGTGCTGCTGGCGATATTGCTGCTGGCGGGGCGCTATTTGAAGCATAAAATTCGCTTTTTTCAACGGCTCTATTTGCCTGCATCGATCATTGCTGGGGTACTAGCGCTGCTGTTGGGGCCGCAGGTGTTGGGGGCGATCGCCACGGCTGTTGGCGGCGAAGAATCGCTGCTGGCGGGCGGTCTGTTTTCCGAAAATGTCCGCACCGTCTGGTCGCAGGCTCCGGGTGTGTTTATCAATATTGTCTTTGCCGCGCTGTTTCTCGGTGAGGCGATTCCGCCGCCGCGCGACATCTGGCGCAAAGCCGCGCCGCAGGTGGTGTTTGGGCAGACCCTCGCCTGGGGGCAATATGTCGTCGGCATTTTGGCTACGCTGCTAATTTTGGGGCCACTACTTGACGCAAACCCGATCGCCTCCTGCCTGATCGAAATTGCCTTTGAGGGCGGTCACGGCACAGCGGGCGGCATGGCGGAAACGCTCAACAATCTGGGGTATGCCGATGGCGCAGACCTGGCGATCGGTCTGGCGACAGTGGGTATTGTGTCGGGCATTGTGCTGGGCACGGCGCTGGCGGACTGGGGACGGCGCAAGGGCTACGTCGCTTCGATCAACCGCAACGCGATTGAACCAGAGGAAATTCCCGATTTGAACGTGGTGGCCGAAACACCGGAACTGCGCCAGCAGCGGGCGCGGCTGTTGCGAAATCTGCTGGTCGATCCGCTGTCGATCAACTTTGGCATTGTCGGCATGGCGATCGCCATTGGCTGGCTCTTGCTAGAGGCGCTGAAGTGGGTCGAGTCTGTCACCTGGGGCACAACGGGCTTTGTGATCATGCCGTTTGTGCCGCTGTTTCCGCTGGCGCTGGTGGGCGGCATTATCACCCAGTCCATTCTGAATCGGCTGGGACTGGGGGCGCTGGTCATTCGCCCGATGATTCAAAACATTGCGGGCGTGGCGCTGGATGTGGTGGTGATTGCGGCGATCGCCTCTATCTCGCTGCGGGTCATCGGCGGCAACCTGGGCGTATTCCTGACCCTCAGCATTTTGGGCATCTTGTGGAACGTGCTGATGTTCCTGTGGCTGGCTCCGCGATTGTTTTCCCAACATTGGTTTGAAAAGGGCATCGGCGACATGGGCCAGTCGATGGGGGTGACCGCGACGGGCATTTTGCTGCTGCGGATGGTAGATCCCGACAACAGTACGGGTGCATTTGAAAGCTTCGCTTACAAGCAGCTTTTCTTTGAACCCATTGTGGGCGGCGGCTTGTTTACTGCGGCGGCTCCGGCCCTGGTGAATAGCTGGGGGCTGGTGCCTGTACTGCTGCTGACGGGCGGCCTGCTCATTTTCTGGCTGGTGGTGGGCTATCTGCTAGTGCGGCAGGAGCGGCGGCACTCCTCGGCAACGCCCGTGTAGTGAATAACCTCGATTTTGGATTTTGGATTGGCGATTTTGGATTGGCGATTTTGGATTGCGAGTCGCGCATTTGCGGGGCTTTCATCGTTTCTCCAATCCCCCATGCCGACATTGCCCCAAGTCTCCTAAGCTAAGCTCCTTTCCTAACCTAAACTCCCCCGCTTCTGTTGCTCTCGCTCTATAGCGCGAAACAGGGCTTGAAAATTGCCTTCGCCAAAGCCGTCGGGGAGGCGCTGCTGCTGACCGGCCCAGTAGGC
>JBDNCP010000203.1:0-7930 GCA_046719575.1 Cyanobacteriota bacterium | reverse complement strand
CGGCTGATTTTCCGCAGGAGGTTTGTGTTGACGGATATTGGAAATGCGCCAGAGCGCTCGAAAGGGATGACGACCACTCATGTCACCCCGGTTCAAAACGCAACTCCGCGATCGCCCTTCGACTCGGCCCTAGATCAAGAACTAGACGAGGCGATCGCCAGCTTTCGGGAAATTCAAGCAGACCTGACCTATTGCCAAGCCCAGGAAGCCTTGCAGGATCTTGTAAACGGGCTGGACTTGACCCCACGCGAGCGATTGGGGCTAGAGACAGAGCTAACCAGCCTGCAAACCCTGCTACATAAGCTAGACCGCATGGTGGTGCAAATTGCGGTGTTTGGCATGGTGGGGCGCGGCAAGTCGTCGCTGTTAAACGCGCTGCTGGGTCAGTCTGTATTTGAGACGGGGCCAGTGCATGGCGTGACGCAGGCCGTGCAGGCGGCAAACTGGGAAATTCGGCAGGAGGCGATCGCCGGAAGCACGCAAGACGTGCTGCGCGTGTCGCTGCCGGGAACGGGCCAGTCGCAGGTGGAACTGATCGACACGCCGGGAATTGATGAAGTAGACGGCGAAGGGCGCGAACAACTGGCACAGCAAATTGCTAAACAAGCCGATCTGATCTTGTTTGTCGTATCGGGCGATATAACCCGCGTGGAATATGAGGCACTGTCAGCATTACGGCAGGCCGCCAAACCGATGCTGCTGGTGTTCAACAAGGTCGATCAGTATCCCGACACCGATCGCCAGGCCATTTACCAGACCATTCGCGATCAGCGCGTTCGAGAGCTGCTGTCGCCTGATGAAATTGTGATGGCAGCCGCCTCACCCATGACGACGACGGCCGTGCGACGACCAGATGGTCAGATTGCTGTGCGCCGAGAGGCAGGGAAACCCCAGATAGACGACCTGAAGCTCAAAATCCTAGAGATTTTGCACCGCGAGGGCAAGTCGCTGGTGGCGCTGAACACGATGTTGTATGCCGACGATGTGAGCGATCGCCTGTTGCAGCGCAAGCTCGAAATCCGCAATCGCAGCGCCGACGACCTGATCTGGCAGGGCGTGATGACCAAAGCCGTGGCGATCGCCCTCAACCCAATTACCGTGCTAGATCTGCTCGGCGGCGCAGTCATTGAAATCGCCCTGATCGTCACCCTGTCACGGCTCTACGGCATTCCCATGACCCAGCAAAACGCCCTCATGCTGCTGCAAAAAATGGCGATCGGGCTAGGCGGCGTGACGGCTAGCGACCTGCTGCTAACACTGGGGCTGGGTTCGCTAAAAAGCGTGCTAGGGGCAGCAGTTCCGGCAACAGGCGGCGCGTCTGTATTGCCCTATACCTCGGTGGCGATCGCCCAGGCAGGTGTGGCCGGCGTATCCACCTACGTCATTGGGCAACTCACCAAAACCTACCTCGCCAACGGCGCATCCTGGGGCCCCACTGGCCTGAAAACCGTCGTCAGCGAAATCCTCAACTCCCTTGACGAAGCCTCAATCATGAGCCGCATTAAAGATGAGCTACAGGCGAAGCTAGAGGGACGAAGTTAGGTAAAGAGAAAAGAGAGAAAAACGAAGAACGAAGAGCCAAGAGTAAAGAGGTTCCGTTTTTCGTTCTTCGTTCTTCATTCTTCGTTCTTCGTTTTTCGTTCTTCACCTTTTCCCTCCCCATCCCCCCATCCCCCAAATGCCCGACTCTCAAATCTTCGAGCAATCCATCCAAATCAGCGCCAGCGCAACGGCAGTAGAGCAGTGCCTTACCGACCTAGAACTAATGCATCGCTGGCTCAATCCGGCGCTGCGCTGTGAGCCTGTGGGTGCTTGGAGTACAGAACTGGGCAGCAAGAGCCGATTTCTAATTCAAACGCCGCTGGTGCAGCCTACGCTCTATAGCACGGTGGTCGAGCGGGAGCCAGGGCTGATTGTGTGGGAGTTTCGGGGATTTTTTCAGGGGCGCGATCGCTGGGAGTGTCAGCCCACGTCTACTGGAACCACGCTGGTCAATCGCTTCGAGTTTCGCATTCCCAATCCCATCATCCGCTATGGGTTCAACACCTTCGCGGCCGAGTGGACGCGGCAGGACATGCAGGCGCAACTGCGACGGCTAAAGCGTGTAGCGGAGGCTCTTTACATTCGCTCACAAACCCTGCCCAAAAAGTGAAGAAACGTATGTAAAGCTAAACCTTGGTTACAAATTCCCAGATTTCGATCGGGAATTCTGGAGCGGAGTGGTAGGTTGATGGGTACCGAATAACACCATCAAAAACTTCGCTCGGTTTAGCTCAATGTACGATAAGAACACGAAAAAAGATTGGTTGAGCGCGGTTCTGACTGCCACGCTGGGTGCAGGAGCCGTGACCACGTTTGCCATTAGTCAGGGACAACATCCGGCGATCGCCCTCAGTATTACCGCCTTTGCTGTGCTGGCGGCGCTGTTGATTGATCACTACAGCCCGACTTAAGAAATTTCTCTGCCTTAGCTTCTCAACTCAACTAATTTCCGGTGCGGTTTTTGGCATCCAGAGATTCAGTCTTTTGCCGCTCCTGCCATGCCTGCCAAAGGTCGGGGCGGCGTTTCTGTGTGCGCTCGATCTGCTGTTCGTGCCGCCAGCGGGCGATCGCCTGGTGGTTTCCCGACAGCAGCACCTCCGGCACGCGCCACCCGCGAAACTCCGCCGGACGAGTGTATTGCGGATAGTCCAACAGCCCGTCTTCAAAACTTTCCAGCTTCAGCGACTCGACTTTTCCCACCGTCCCCGGCAGCAGGCGAATCACGCCGTTCAGCAGCGCCAGAGCGGGAATTTCGCCACAGGTTAGCACAAAGTCACCCAGCGACACTTCCCGCGTCACCAAGTTCAGCACGCGCTCGTCTACACCCTCATAATGTCCACAGATAATCACCAGTTGATCTCGACTACTGGAAAATTCCTGAAACATCCGCTGGCACATCGGCTCCCCCTGGGGGGTCATAAGAATCACCTCCCGCCGAGGCAGCACGGGTAGCGACTCCACCGCCGCAAAAATCGGCTCCGGCTTCATCAGCATCCCCACGCCGCCACCATAAGGTTCGTCATCCACTTTGTGGTGCTTGTCGGTCGTGAAATCGCGGGGATTGGTCAGATGCACGTCCGCAATCTGGTTTGCCAGCGCTTTGCCGAGCAGCCCAGATTGTAGGGGCGAGGTGAAGAAGTCGGGAAAGAGAGTGATGAGGTCAAAGCGCACGAGGGAAGGGGGGAAGGGGGAAAGAATGAAGAGGGAAGAATGAAGAGGGAAGAATGAAGAGGGAAAAGGGAGGGGGGAGGAGGGAGTTTTGGAATGCAGTTTGTTGGAATAATTTTTAAGATCGCTTCTGAATGCTTTGGGAGCTTGGTCTTGATAAGGTTGATAGGTTTTTGCAGCGATGCTCAGGGGAGATGCTCAAGGGAAATGTAATGAAGCTAGGATAGGGTTCGCACAAAAACTACCATTAAAGGCTTGAGAGTATGGTTAAATAATTACGCTTAGACTCTAGACCCATTTGCATTAGATTTGCTGATTTAACTCGCCAAATCTAACCCACTTGACTGAACTTTATCAGGATAAAACAGAGTCGGCGACGATGTGTGAAGTTGCACCTGCGAGATTGCGCTTGCCACATTGCACCGTTGCTTGTACTTCGATGATTTATCCGACTGTTCATGCCTTGACCGCTGATTTTGCTGCACTTTCGCTGCACGGCAGAAGATCTCCCTGCTGTTTTTCTTGAGTCCCCACTCGCCAGCAACCTTCACTCCTGAGTCATGAGTAGAACTCAACACGGGCTTGGCAAATTATTAGAACGGCTAGTGTCGCGCCGTCCGCTGTCAGAGCGGATGTTTCAACCTGATCCTACCCTCCAGCGTCAACGGATGCCCCAGTCTACAGAAACAGCAGTTATGGTCATCGGCGGTGCCGAAGACAAAGTGCATGGTCGTGAAATTCTCCGAACCTTTTTCCAGCGATCGCGCGGTGCGGATGCGCGGATTGCTATTATTCCCTCGGCTTCGCGAGAGCCGGGAGTCATTGGCGCTCGCTATCGCGAGATTTTTGAGGATATGGGCGCGAAAGATATTGCCATTTTTGATATTCAAGACCGAGAACAAGGCAGCCATCCTGACTGGCAAGCGTTTCTGGAAGACTGTACGGGCGTGTTTATGACCGGCGGCGATCAGCTACGGCTGTGCGGGCTGCTGTCGGATACGCCGATTATGGAAAAGGTGCGAATTCGCGCTCAGCTTGGCGAGATTACGCTAGCGGGCACGAGTGCAGGCGCGGCGGTGATGGGCCAGCACATGATCGCGGGGGGCGGCAGTGGTGAACCGCCGAATCGATCACTGGTGGATCTGACGACGGGCCTCAACATTATTCCCGAAGTGCTGGTGGATCAGCATTTTCACAATCGCAACCGGATGGCGCGGCTGATGAGCGCGATCGCTGCTCATCCTGAAAAGCTAGGCATTGGCATCGACGAAGACACCTGTGCTGTGTTTCAGGGCAATGGCACCTTTGAGGTGATTGGCAGGGGCACGGTGACGGTAATCGACCCAGGGCAGATTTCCTTTACCAACCAGCCCGACGCGGGGACGGACGATCCGCTGAGCATTCACAATCTGCGGGTGCATATCCTCAGTCATGGCGATCGCTTCGATTTCTACAAGCGCGTCGTCCTGAATCGGTAGCCCCGGATGGGCGATTGTGGGGGCGATCGCTCATCCTTGGCTCGCTCTCCAAACCTCGGGACGATCCCCAAATCTGCCTCAATACCTGCCCCAGCGAGTAATTCCTGATAAGTAATTACTCACACAAATATCCTGCAATTCATTGCGCGGGAGACAAAAATGCGTCAGGATTCAGGCAAAGGGGACATGGCAGTCAGTTCTAAAACAAACTTAAAACTGTCTCAAACAATACAGTTTGTCGTCGTTGTCCCGCTTGACACTAGACTATCGTGCTTCTAAAGCCGCACTCTATCCTGGAATCCCAGCGCTATGAAGATTCTCAAGACCCAGACGTTGCGAGGCCCCAACTACTGGAGCATTCGATACCCGAAGCTGATAGTCATCCGGCTTGATCTCGAAGACCTGAGCGATCGCCCGTCTAACGAAATCCCCGGATTTTACGACGAACTGGTATCACTGCTGCCCAGCCTAGTCGAACACTACTGCTCACCGGGCTGTCGGGGTGGATTCCTCAGCCGCGTCCAAGAGGGCACGATGATGGGGCATATCGTGGAACACGTCGCGCTTGAACTGCAAACGCTGGCTGGGATGCCCGTCGGCTTTGGGCGCACCCGCGAAACCTCGACTCCTGGCGTTTACCAGGTCGTAATGGAATACAAAAACGAGCAGGCCGGCCGCTACGCAGCGCGGGCAGCAGTTCGCCTCTGCCAGAGCATCGTAGACACAGGCCACTACCCCATCGAAGAACTAGAGCAAGACCTGAACGACCTGCGGGAACTAGCGATGGAAGCAGCGCTCGGCCCCAGCACCGAGCATATCGTGGCGGCCGCCGAGGCGCGGGGGATTCCCTGGATGCCCCTCAGCACACGATCGCTCATTCAGCTTGGCTACGGCGAACACCAAAAACGGATTCAGGCCAGCCTCAGCAGCGGCACGGGCATCTTGGGTGTGGAACTGGCCAGTGATAAAGAAGGCACCAAGCGGCTGCTGGCGGAAGCTGGCGTTCCAGTGCCCCGTGGCACCACGATTTACTATCTGGATGAACTGGAGCAGGCGATTGAGGACGTAGGCGGTTTCCCCGTCGTCATCAAACCGCTCGATGGCAACCATGGCCGCGGCATCACCATCGACATCAACTCAATGGCAGAAGCCGAAGAAGCCTACGATGCCGCCCAGGCCGCCTCAAAATCCCACGCGGTGATTGTCGAACGTTTCTATCGCGGGCGCGATCACCGAATTTTGATCGTCGGCGGCAAAGTGGTAGCCGTGGCAGAGCGCGTCCCCGCTCACGTCGTAGGCAATGGCCGCTCTACCATTGCTGAACTCGTAGAGGAAACAAACCGCGACCCCCGTCGGGGCACCGGACACGACAACGTATTGACCCAGATTGAGCTAGATCGCGCCGCCTTTCAAATGCTAGAGCGCCAGGGCTATGACCTGGACACCGTGCTGCCGATGGGGCAGGTGTGCTATCTGAAGGCGACAGCAAACCTCAGCACTGGGGGCATCGCCATCGATCGCACAGACGACATTCACCCCGAAAACCGCTGGATCGCCGAACGCGCCGCCAAAATCATCGGGCTAGACATTGCCGGACTGGATGTGGTGACACCAGATATCTCCAGACCCATGCGCGAGGTAGACGGCGTGATTGTAGAAGTGAACGCCGCGCCGGGTCTGCGGATGCACTTTTCCCCCAGCGAGGGCACGCCGCGCAATGTAGGTGAAGCCATCATTGACATGCTGTTTCCACCAGGCACACCTGGCCGCGTGCCTATTGTGGCGGTGACAGGAACGAATGGCAAAACCACCACCAATCGCCTGATAGCTCACATTTTCAAACAAACGGGGCAAATCGTCGGTTATACCACCACCGATGGTATCTACATCGGCGACTATCTGATAGAAAAGGGCGACACTACCGGGCCTCAAAGCGCCCAGGTGATTTTGCAAGATCCAACCGTACAGGTCGCAGTGCTGGAAACCGCACGGGGCGGCATTCTCCGCTCTGGGTTGGGCTTTAACCAGTGTGATGTGGGTGTGGTGCTAAACGTGGCGGCCGACCACCTAGGCATCGGCGATATCGACACGGTGGAGCAACTGGCGCACCTCAAGAGCGTCGTGGCGGAAAGCGTTGGCGTGGGCGGCTATGCCGTGCTGAATGCGGACGATCCGCTGGTGTCTGCGATGGCTAGCCGCGTTAAGTCGCAGGTGGCCTACTTTGCCATGAACCCAGAAAATCCTACGGTGCAAAACCATGTCGCTCAGGGCGGGTTGGCGGCGATTTACGAAAACGGCTACCTGACACTGGTGAAGGGTGACTGGGCGCTGCGGCTGATGGAGGCGGCTAGCGTACCGCTGACGATGGGTGGCCGGGCACCGTTTATGATTGCCAATGCGCTGGCGGCTTCGCTGGCGGCCTTTGCTCAGGGTGTTCCCGTTGAAGCCATCCGACAGGGGCTGGCCACCTTCCAGGCTTCGGCTAGCCAGACCCCCGGCCGCATGAACCTGTTTGACCTGGGCGAGTTTCACGTCCTGCTGGACTATGCCCACAATCCCCACAGCTATGAGGCGCTGGGCGGCTTTGTGCGGAACTGGAACGGCGAGCGGATTGGCGTGATTGGTGGGCCGGGCGATCGCCGCGATGAGGACTTCATCACGCTGGGTCGTCTCTCGGCTGCCATCTTCGACCGGATCTACATCAAAGAAGACAACGACACCCGTGGGCGAGCGCGAGGCAGCGCCGCGGCGCTGATCGAAGAAGGCATCCGGCAGATTCAGCCAGGGCTGAAATATGACGTGATTCTGGACGAAACCACAGCCATCAACACGGCGCTGGATCGGGCCCCGAAGGAGGCGCTGGTGGTGATTTTGCCGGAGAGCGTCAGCCGCGCTATGAGCCTGATCGATGCTCGTCGCCCGCTTTCAGAGGCAACCACGCTCCAGACCGCGCCCGAAACCCAGCCAGAGCCACCGAAGCTAGAAGGCAACCCCTTTGAAACGGGCTTTGAAGAGTTTGTGCCGTCTGTGGCAGAAGGGTAAACAGACTCCGGGGTGCTGCGCTCAGGGCTGGGGAATGGCATTTCCTGGCCCGATGGTTCCTTTTGTGAGGCGTGTAAACCTGCTGTTTCAGCCCTCAGCGCTGATTGAGCTGCTCTCCCAAACTTTCAGGGCGTGGATTCTGTCTTTGTCTTAACTTAAGTCAGGGCTAACCCCATTATGTTCCTTGAATTTGTGTTCAG
>JBDNCP010000202.1:0-7937 GCA_046719575.1 Cyanobacteriota bacterium | reverse complement strand
CGCCCAGAGATACGCCCAGAGATACGCCCAGAGATACGCCCAGAGATACGCCCAGTAGATACGCCCAGAGATATGATTCCCATTCAACCCCGAAAAGGGGCAAATCCGGCATGATGTAAGAAGGCCGCTTGTTCTCCGCAATTTAACAACGGGTATGTCATCGTTCAACATTCAGGCACCGTTTGAACCAAAGGGCGACCAACCAAGGGCGATCGCCCAACTGACCGACTACATCCAGCAGGGACACCGCTATCAGACGCTGCTGGGCGCGACGGGAACGGGCAAAACCCATACTATTGCCCGTGTGATTCAAAACGTGGGCAAGCCGACGCTGGTGCTGGCACACAACAAAACCCTAGCGGCGCAGTTGTGCAATGAGCTGCGGGAGTTTTTTCCTGATAACGCGGTCGAATATTTCATTAGCTATTACGACTATTACCAACCGGAAGCCTACATTCCGGTGACAGATACCTACATCGCCAAAACCGCGTCGATTAACGAAGAAATCGATATGCTGCGCCACTCTGCGACGCGATCGCTGTTTGAGCGCAAAGACGTGATTGTGGTTGCCTCTATTAGCTGTATCTACGGTCTGGGCATTCCGTCGGAATATTTGAATGCATCGGTGCGATTTTCTGTGGGCATGGAGATGGATCAGCGGCAGATTTTGCGCGATCTCTCTACCGTGCAATATGAGCGCAATGATCTAGACGTGGGGCGTGGCCGCTTCCGTGTCAAAGGGGATGTCCTGGAGATTGGCCCAGCCTATGAAGATCGCATCATTCGGATTGAGTTTTTTGGTGACGAAATTGATGCCATTCGCTATATCGATCCGATCACAGGTGCAACGCTGCAAAGCATGGAATCGGTGAACATTTATCCCGCCAAACACTTTGTGACACCGGAGGATCGGCTGGAGGCGGCTTGTATTGCCATTCAGGATGAACTCAAAGAACGGCTGGCAGAACTGGAAAGCGAAAATAAGCTGCTAGAGGCGCAGCGGCTAGAGCAGCGCACCCGCTATGACCTGGAAATGCTGCGGGAAGTGGGCTATTGCAACGGCGTAGAAAACTATGCGCGGCATTTGGCGGGGCGTCCGGCTGGATCGCCGCCGGAGTGTTTGCTCGATTATTTCCCCAAGGACTGGCTGCTGGTGATCGACGAGTCGCACGTCACGCTGCCGCAGTTGAAAGGCATGTATAACGGCGATCGCGCTCGAAAAACAGTGCTGATCGAACACGGCTTTCGCCTGCCCAGCGCCGCCGACAACCGCCCGCTAAAGGACGAAGAATTTTGGCAAAAGGTGAATCAGTGCATTTTCGTGTCGGCCACACCGGGCGACTGGGAGTTGCAGGTGTCGGACGGCGTGTTTGAAACCACGGGTGCAGGGAAGGATGCATCTAGCGTCTATGTGCGGGGCACGGGGCGCGTGGTGGAGCAAGTGATCCGCCCGACGGGTGTGCTGGATCCGGAGATCTTTGTGCGGCCAACGGAAGGGCAGATCGACGACCTGCTGGGCGAAGTGCGCGATCGCGTGGAAAAAGGCGAACGCACGCTGGTCACGACGCTAACCAAACGCATGGCCGAAGACCTGACCGAATACCTGCAAGAACGAGGAATTCGGGTGCGCTATTTGCATTCCGAAATCAATTCCATCGAGCGGATCGAAATCCTGCAAGATTTGCGTCAGGGAGCGTTCGATGTACTAATCGGCGTGAACCTGCTGCGGGAAGGGCTGGATCTGCCGGAAGTGTCGCTGGTGGCAATTTTGGACGCAGATAAGGAAGGATTTTTGCGAGCAGAGCGATCGCTCATTCAGACCATCGGCCGGGCGGCGCGACACGTCCGGGGTCAGGCAATCCTCTACGCCGACAACCTCACCGACAGCATGGCCAAAGCCATCAGCGAAACCGAGCGTCGCCGACAGATCCAGATGGAATACAACGAAAAGCACGGCATCACGCCGCAGCCGATTGTGCGCCGCCAAAACAATGCAATTTTGCAATTTCTGGAAGTGTCGCGCCGCGTCAGCGCCCACGAGCTAGAGGAGATCATTGACCACTCGGACGATCTGCCGCTGGAAAACATTCCCGACCTCATCGTGAAGCTGGAAGCCGAAATGAAAGAAGCCGCGAAAAAGCTGGAATTTGAGGAAGCGGCAAAAATGCGAGACAAGATCAAGCAATTGCGCGATCGCCTCACAGGTCGCCGCTAGCGCAGCCAGACATTAAGCGCAACGAAAATGATGCGATTGCTAAACTAGGGATTGAGTGCGCTGCGAGGACACCGCAGATGAGCAGACAGTCGGGGTCTTCACAATCTACCCTTGCTCAATCGGGCGATGCACCAGAGGATTTGCCAACGTATTCGCCCCTGTATTCGATTGTAGTGCCCGTCTACAACGAAGAAGCCAATATTCCAGAGCTATATCGCCGGGTCAGCGCGGTGATGGATTCTCTCGATGGGGATGCGGAGCTAATTTTGATTGATGACGGCAGTAGCGATCGCACGCTGGCAATGCTGCGCGACCTGCATCAGCAAGACCCCCGCGTGTGCTATCTCAGCTTTGCGCGAAACTTTGGGCATCAGACAGCGGTGACCGCAGGGCTGCACTTTGCGCGGGGTAAAGCCGTGGTGACGATGGATGCCGACCTGCAAGACCCGCCGGAGCTAATCTTGCAACTGGTGGAGCAGTGGCAGCAGGGCTATCAGGTGGTCTACGCCCAGCGGACGCGCCGAAAAAAGGAAGGACTGCTCAAGCGCGGGCTGGCCTACGGCTTCTACCGCATTTTGCGAAACCTAGCGGATGTGGACATTCCCACCGACACGGGCGATTTTTGTCTGATGGATCGGGCCGTGGTGAACCTGCTGAACCGAATGCCAGAGCGCAACCGCTATATTCGCGGACTGCGGGCTTGGGTGGGCTTTCGGCAGACAGCGGTGCTGTTTGATCGCGACCCCCGCTTTGCGGGCGAGGTGAAATATACCTTTCGCAAATCCCTGGCGCTGGCGATCAACGGGCTGGTGTCGTTTTCAATCATTCCGCTGCGGCTCTCGACCTACATGGGCATGGCGGCAGCGGCGATCGCCCTGCTGATGATGGGGCTGGTGATTTACTGGCGCTTTTTTGAACCCGGTTCCCGCCTAACAGGTTTCGCCACGATTGCGATCGCCGTCTTTTTTCTGGGTGCGGTGCAGCTTATCTGCATCGGCATCCTGGGCGAATACATCGGGCGAATTTACGAAGACGTGCGCGGCCGACCGCTCTACACGCTAGCCGAGGCTGGCGGCTTTGAGAGTTTACCCAACCCCCCTCGCGTCAGCGTTGCGGAGCAGCAACCCCTAACTCCCAACCCCTAGCTACTGGGCCACATCCACGGGCTGACTTTCTGGCGCAGCCGAGCTAGCCAACAGCGCCTCCAGCGGGTTACCCCGATTGGCGCGAACCGTGTCCACCGTTGCTTTGATAAAGCCCGCAATTGGCACTGCCACCAGCAGCCCCAGCACGCCGCCCACCTTTAGCCCGATATCCAGCGAAATCAGCATCCACACCGGATTTAGCCCCGTCAACTCGCCGACGATGCGCGGGCCAATCAGGTTTTCACAGATTTGAATAATTACCGCGCCGACGATCAGCACCTTCACGCCCAGCCAAAAGTTTTGCAGCGCCAGCAGAGAACTGACGATGACCAGCGTCGTGCTGCCGCCAAAGGGAATCAGGCTGGCTGCGCCGATGCCCAGCCCGAACAGTTCTGCGAGGGGAATTCGCAGAATTAGCATCGCCGCCGTTTGCGACAGTCCCATAATGGTAGCCAGCGTCGCCTGCCCCACGATGAAGCGCTCGAAGTTTTGTGGCAGCGATTGCCGAATGCGATCGCCCCACGGCGACGGCAACCAGCCCAAAATGCCTGCCCAAAGCTGTTCGCCCCGCAGCACCAGAAAGATGGTAAACACCACCGTTAGAAAAATATTCACAATGCTGCCGATGGCGCTGAAGACAAGGCTAATGACCTGAGTCGTGAGCGATCGCAGCACCCCCGTCAGCCGTTCGATCTGCTGATTCAGTGTCGTACTCAGGTCTACCGGAATCTGTTGCTCAATGGCCCAGGCTTCCAGCGATTTCAACTGCTGCTGTCCCGATTTCAACCATTCGGGCAGGCGGGTGAGTAGCTCGTTCGACTGACGCAAAATCAGCGGCACGATAAACACCAGCAGCACGCTCAGCACGATCAAAAACAGCAAAAACACCACCCCGACGGCAAGGCTGCGCCGCACGCCCCGCTGCTGCAAAAAGCGGATGGGATAGTCCAGCAAGAAAGAAATAAGCGTGGCGGCAATCAGAGTGCTGATCAGCGGCTGGAGCCATTGGGCAAACAGCAGCAGCAGCCAGGCGTTGAGAAATACGACAGGAAAGATCAGCCCAATCGTAAAAATACGGGGTAATCGACTCAACGACTCAAGCATGAGGGACGCAGTGGCAAAAACCAGAAGTTAGGGCGCTTCTGATGATCCTATCGCGATGTCGCTCCCTTCGTCTGACTCGACGACGCTTGTGTCGATATCCACACTGCCCGGTGTGGGGATGGCGCGATAGAGAAACCGAATCGTGTCTCGCTCATCAAAGCGCTTCAGTTCGTGGCGGACATCTTCTTCGCTGGGCGCGGTGACTTGCATCAAAAAGGGCAGCAGCTTGAACGTCGGCGTGTAGGTGAAAAAATAGCCGCCATGCACGTCAATCCGCCCGGTCAGGTAAAAGAGGGTGTTGATCGCGTCGATGGGAATGGCCGTGAATGGGTTGAGATCCAGCGCAACGGCATTCACCCCTTTCATCTTGGAACAGTCCAAATAGCTGAAATTTTCAAACAGGTCATAGGCAGAGGTGGGGCGCACCGCCCGACGAGACAAAATTGCGCCCCGAATCAGCAAGATCTTAAGCTGCTCTCGCCGACGCTTGCGACGGGGCGTTTTTTGAATTTCCTTCTCTGGGTTGGGCGGCAAAAACACGTTGCCCAGGCGCAGCCCCGACATTTCCACGCTGGGTTCGCTAAACCAGTTGCCCAGGGTGGAAAGGTAGCGCAGCACAATGTCGCGATCGCTCGACATCAGGTAAATCTGTTCGCAGCGGCGGATGGCAGAGCGGACATAGTTGTTTCGCCCTTCGCGCAGCAGTTCTAGGGGAATATCGGGCGAGGCTAGAATCAGCTTGCCGAGTTTCAGACAATCGCCCAGTCCGTCCTCATTGGATTCCTGATCGTCTTTGCCAAAGCGATCCGACAGGACGCGCAGCACGTTGACCAGTACCAGCCCACCCATGCTATGACCAATCAGGTTCACTAGTTTGCGGCTGCGCTTGAGGGCCAGTTGGGCCCGCTCGTCGCGTTCCGACAGCCGCATGTCCTGGAGCATAAGGCGCTTCAGCGACTTATCTAGTCGCCAGAAAAACTCTGCCAGATCCGGTGCGCCGTAGTGAATCGCCCGGTAGCGATCGCGCTGATAGACCACCGACCGCAGCAGCATCAGCAGCGATAGCCATAGGAAAAATACCCCAGCGGCGATCGCCAGATGCCACTGGGGGCCGACATCCTGCACAAGGTCAATTTTTTCGGCAACCTCCGTGATGCCAATCAGCACGACGCTGGGAATAAAGCTCAGCAGCAGCAGGCTCCCCAGAAATTTCATTAAAATTTCCAGATTGCTCATCGAGTCTCGAATCAGCCCCCGGTTAAACACGGGCTGCTCGCTGGGCCAGTGATAGCCGATATAGAGGTGGTCTTCGCCCAGCGTATCGGTCGGTTCTGCACCAGGTTTGGGGCGGGCAAAGAGGTAATTCGCCTCGTCTGCCAAAAACTTGTAGAAGCCGCCTGCGGGGTTGGCATAGCCGTGGGTCCGCAGGGTCAGGGCGCGGATTTGGCGCTGGTGGATGATTTCCGCCAGCTCATCCACGTTAAACAACGGGCGAAACAGCTTGGGATTGGGGAGCGATCGCTCGACTGCCAGCGACACCGATGCCGTGCTGACGACCAGAAACGTGTTTTGGGTACACCATTCGCCGCATTCGCCCTCTGTGCCCGCCTGCCCCAAATAGCGATACACCTCAAAATTTCGCCCGATCGCCTTGGTAAACTCGCGCCGCTTCCAGTGGTTGAGCGTGTTGATCACATAATCTTCATCGACGCGCTTGCAAAAGCCAGGGTAGCGCTCCTGACACTGGGCCCAGTCAAACGCCTGAGCGTAGGCTTTGAGTTCGTCGTAGAGCGCATCAACGATCGCCTTGGGGTCTGTCTTTCCCTGATACACTGTTGGGTCTGCGCCGTACATCGCCTCGTAGGCAAGCTGCACGATTCGCGCCTTTGTCCACCAGTCCGAAAATGGAGCCGCGTTTGCCACGATGCCACCCAGCCAGCGCTGGTCATTGGCACAGGCTTCGCGGCCGGCTGCCGAATCGGCCCAGCGATAGGGCAACGCCTCTTCTAGCTGTATTGCACCCATGCAGATTCTCCTTCTGCGATCGTTGTTAATCCAGACCGCTGTCGATCCAGAGGTTGATCCAGAACTTGCGGCCGCTTAAAATTCCGCGCCCGGATTATTCCCGAAATTTTAGAACCCTGCGTCTGGTCTGGTGCAAGAAGTTAACAAAGCCTTAGAAGAATCACCCAAAAATCACTAGCAATTCACGCTAAATTTTGGCGTTGGGCAACTTGACCTGAGTCGCCAGCCCCAGCTTTTGCAGCAGCACGATCGTCGCCCAGGTGAGGTCGATCTCCCACCAAGCCAAGCCATGACGGGCAGAATACTGAAACGCGTGGTGATTGTTGTGCCAGCCTTCGCCATAGGTCAGCAATGCCACCCACCAGCAGTTTGTGGAGCGATCGCCCGAATCGTAGCTGCGATAGCCAAAGCGATGCGTGGCGCTATTCACAAACCAGGTGCAGTGATAGACCACCACCAGCCGCACAAACACGCCCCACACCACAAACGGCCAGCCGCCCAGCAGATAGAGCAGCCCACCAAACGCCACCTGAATCCAGAAGAAATGACGCTGAAAAAATTGATAAACCGGATCGCCAGAAATATCGCGGGTGTAGCGGTCGGTTTCGGCCATGGCAGGCACGTCGTAAAACATCCAGCCCATGTGGCTCCACCAAAAGCCGCGCCCAGAATCGTGGTGGTCGCGCTCTTGATCCGAATGGACATGATGGTGGCGGTGCAGCCCCACCCACTCCAGCGGGCCGCCCTGCATACTCAGCGTGCCGCAAAACACCAGAAAATATTCCAGCCACTTGGGCACCTGAAAGCTGCGGTGGCTAACCAGCCGATGCCAGCCCAGGGTGATGCCCAGCCCACCCGTCACCCAATGCAGAAACACAAGGAGGGCGATCGCCCCCCAGTTAAACATTCCCGGCAGCAGCGCCAGCAACGCCCCCAAATGCACGCCCACCATAAACAGCAGAACAACATATCGAGGCTTTTGTCGAGTTAACGGAGCAATAGTCATAAATCAAGCGAAAACCGTATAAGAACAAGGGGATCGGGGTCGGGGGTCGGGGCAAGAAGCAGGCTGCAATTCGCTCTTTGATTGGCAGACCAAAATCGCCAATCTAAAAGCCAGAATTGGCATCAGTCCATCAAAACCAACCCAAGCTCATCATTTCGGGGAATGGTCGCTGGGTCAAGGCAAGCTTGCCACAGGTGCGAGCCTGGGATCTAGCAAAATTCAGAAAAGAATTGATGATAACGCCCCAAAAGTTGCCCAAAAGGTAAGGATTTTGGGTCTCAGGATGGGCAGCGCATCCTGACGTTTTTAGGCCTACCGAATTGATCACTGCACCGATCACTGCACCGTCGAGTGATGCGCTGCAAGCCTGATTGCCGCCCAAAACCACCCGTGCAGCCTGCACGAGAAATTGGCAATTCAACGAAAGACTTAGTCTAGAAAT
>JBDNCP010000201.1:0-7964 GCA_046719575.1 Cyanobacteriota bacterium | reverse complement strand
CCAACTAGCCCATTCCTAGAGGAATTTCACTATGTCTCAAACGCTAACTGAAGCTGAGATTCAGGCGCGGATGGCGCAGGTGCCCGACTGGACTGTGGAGGGCGATCGCCTCCAGCGCACCTATCGGTTCAAGGATTTCGTAGAGGCGATCGCCTTCGTGAACAAACTGGTCGAACCCGCCGAAGCCGCCGGACACCATCCCGACATCGCCATTTCCTACAACCGCGTCACCGTCACCCTCACTACCCACGACGCGGGCGGACTAACCCAAAAAGACTTCGATTTGGCCGCACAAATTGCCCATATTTAATTCTCTTAAGTTCTCTCAAGTCTTCTCTTAAGTGGCGCTGCGAGCGAAACGTCTAGCAGCCCTGCAAGCGCTCCCAGGGCTGCCCAAACTGCTCTAACCCCTAGCTTCACCATTCCTTAACCCATCTACTCAAGCCAAACGAGAGACGACCTGCTACACTGATGGGTGTTTGAGTGAGTGCAATCTGTAAAGTTGGCAATTATCGTTGTAAAAGATTTCTCACTGGCTACGCAGATTCCTCCGTGTTGTTCAGGTAGAAGTCTTAAGCAGTCGATGTTATAACGATTATTGATTGCGAGTTCTTTATTTTAGGTGTGAGGACACAAGCAATGCTGTCAAAGGTTCTTTGGAACTCTTTGCTGGTTACCCCAGCAGTTTTGGGAGCTGCACTGGTCTCTGCGATCGCGCCCGCCAGCGCTCAGGTTCAGTCTGAGCCTTCGGTGGCAACCCTCGATCAAGTGATGCAGTACAGCAACGAAGGTCGCAACAGTGGCTCTCTGGCCCAGGTGACCTCGGTGACTGAGTTTTCTGACGTTAGCCCTGGAGACTGGGCCTATGAAGCGCTAGCCTACCTGGCCAACTCCGAAGCGCAAGGTGGTCTGGACTGCTTGGAAGGTTATCCCGATGGCACCTATCGCGGTGGTCGGGCGATGACCCGTTTTGAGTTTGCCGCTGGTCTAGCCTCCTGCTTGGACGCAGTGGTAGGTCGTCTGGAAAGTCTCGATCCTGAAGCGCTGGCCCGCATCGAAGCCCTCCAGCGGGAGTTTGCGGCTGAGCTAGCCGTGTTGCGTGGTCGTGTAGACGCTCTAGAAGCTGCCGTTGAAGAGTTGGAGGCCAACCAGTTCTCCACCACGACCCGTTTGAATGGTCGGGCTGTCTTCGCCTTCTCTGATATCTTCGGCGACAGTGCAATCGAAGATGCTAACAACACGGTGTTCCAAAGCCGCGTTCGTTTGAACTTCGACACCAGCTTTACAGGTAAGGATCGTTTGAGAACTCGCCTGCAGGGAGGTAATTTCGTTGATTTCAACGCGGTTCCCTCTGCTCAGATTTCTCCAGTCAGCCAAGACTACACCGAGCAAACTGATTTCTCCTTCGATTCTGGCGGCAACTTTGCGGTATCCGTGAATCGCTTGGAGTACTACTTCCCGCTTGGCCCTGCAACCGTTTACTTGGGCGCTCGTAATCAGGGCATCTCTGACATCGTGACGTCGGTCAGCTCGTTTGACGATGGTGAGCAAGGGTCGCTGTCCTACTTCGGCTACAACCCAATCTACGATCTGGGTGGTGCGGCTCAAAACATCGGCTTTGGCTTGACCTTCGACCTCAGCGATGCGTTCCAGCTTGGTCTGGGCTATCTGACGGGTGAAGGCAACAACCCCTCGAACGGTGCAGGTCTGTTCAACGGTGACTACACTGCCTTTGGTCAGTTGACTTTCTCTCCTGGCGACCTGACGGTGGCTTTGACCTACGTCAACAGCTACATCTCTGAGCCAAACAGCTTGGGCGACTTCTCGCCTTCTGTCTACAATGGCTACGGTATTAGCTTCGAGTTTGCGCTGTCTGATGCCTTCACCATCGGCGGCTGGGGTATGTATGTCGATACCCGCACCTTTGCAGGTCCCCTAGCATTCCGGGGAGATGGTGAAGCTTGGTCCTATGCTCTAACGTTGGGTATCAGTGATTTGGGTGTTGAGGGTAGTTTGCTGGGTATCATCGCTGGTGTGCCTCCTTATCAAGGCTCTTTTGCTAACTCTACCCTGGGCAACTTTACTCCCTTTAACACCGGCACTTCCTTCCATGCTGAGGTGTTCTATCGCTTCCCGGTGTCTGATAATATCTCTCTGACTCCTGGCGTTATCTTTGTCAGCAATATTGCAGACAGTAATGATGATGCCTTCATCGGTGTACTCCGCACCTCTTTCCGTTTCTAGGCTTTAAGCTTCATCTAGGGTTGATACCCTGACAGAATGAGCTTGTATGAATGATTAAGGGACCCTGCTTTGGCGGGGTCTTTTATTTTGAGCTATTTTGAGCGATTGAACTCAGAAAAAACTAAAACCCCGGTGGAGAACCGGGGTATACTGAAGAGCATACTGATTTTTGGCGAGATTGTGGAACTTTCCTGTAAGACTGAGTATGCCCTGCTGGCACTTCTGGAATTGACGAATCACTACAGCAGTGGTGAGCCACTGCAAATTCGCCAAATTGCTGCGGAGCAGAACATTCCTGATCGCTATCTAGAGCAATTGCTGGCGACGCTGAGGCGGGGAGGACTAGTGCGGAGTCAGCGGGGTGCGAAAGGCGGTTATGTGCTAGCCCGAGAACCTTGGAAAATCAGCTTATTGGAAGTGGTGAACTGTATTGAGGGACAGGACGCGCAGACCACCGACGCGAGACGTGATGCAAAAACCGTCGAGGGAATGGTGATTTGGGAGGTGTGGCAGGAGGCAGGGCGGGCGGCCGATGCAGTTTTACAAAAACAGACCTTGCAGGATTTGTCTGACAAACGCGAGGCTCGCCGCCGTCTAGACATCATGTACTACATCTAATTAAATTTGGACTGGATCTAACCATGCGAATTGCTCAGAATATTACCCAGTTGATTGGCGGTACGCCGCTCGTGCAGTTGAACCGGATTCCTCAGGCAGAGGGCTGTGTCGCCCAGATTGTGGTAAAGCTGGAGGGAATGAATCCGTCTGCTTCGGTAAAAGACCGCATTGGGATCAGCATGATTGAGGCGGCGGAGAGGGCGGGCAAGATTGAGCCGGGCAAAACCGTGTTAGTGGAGCCGACCTCTGGGAATACGGGCATTGCGCTGGCGATGGCGGCGGCGGCGAAGGGCTATCGGTTGATCTTGACGATGCCAGACACGATGAGTTCGGAGCGGCGGGCTATGCTGCGGGCATTTGGAGCAGAGCTAGAGCTAACGCCCGGAATCGAGGGGATGAGCGGCTGCATTCAGCGGGCCCAGCAGATTGTCGCTATGCTGCCGGATGCCTATATGCTGCAACAGTTTAGCAATCCGGCGAATCCCCAAATCCACCGGGACACGACGGCGCTAGAAATTTGGCAGGATACCGATGGCGCAGTGGACATTTTGGTTGCGGGCGTGGGCACGGGTGGTACGTTGACGGGCGTGGCTGAAGTGCTGAAGCAGAAGAAGCCGGGATTTCGGGCGATCGCCGTTGAACCTGCCAACAGCCCTGTCATCTCTGGCGGCCGCCCCGGCCCCCACAAAATCCAGGGCATTGGCGCAGGGTTCATTCCCCAGGTGTTGAACACGCAAATTATTGATGAAGTGGTGACGGTGGCCGATGACGAGGCGATCGCCTTTGGTCGTCGGCTCGCCCGCGAAGAAGGATTACTCTCCGGGATTTCCAGCGGTGCAGCCTTGGCGGCGGCGATCAAAGTGGGTCAGCGCTCCGAAAATGCCAATAAGCTGATCGTGGTGATTCAGCCCAGCTTTGGCGAGCGTTACCTCAGCACCCCCCTCTTCCAAGACCCCGAACTGGCTGCGTCTGGCTCGCTGAGTGCCTGAGTCGCTAGACTTCACACCTTGCACTCGCCTTACAATGGGCGTATGCAACAGCAAGACCACTATAAAACCTTAGACGTTCACCAGACGGCGACCCAAGCTGAGATCAAGCAGTCCTATCGCCGTCTGGTGAAGCAGTTTCACCCGGATCACAATCCCGAACTGGACGGGCACGATCAGATTGCCACCATCAACGCTGCCTACGAAGTGCTGGGCGATCCTCAACGTCGCCGCACCTATGACCAGCAGTTGCATGATGCAGAACGGCTGAAAGCAGCGGGTTTTGACATTTACGCAGAGTCTGTCAGCAGCCGCCAGCAGCGCACGGCCGAGGCCCAGCGCCGCTATCAACAGCGACAAACCGGGCAAGACGACGATCAGCAGATTCAGCTATGGCTGACGCGAGTCTATCAACCCGTCAATCGATTGATTTCTAAAATTCTGAATCCGCTAAAAGAGCAGCTTGATGATCTTGCCTATGATCCCTTTGACGATGAACTACTAGAGGCGTTTCAAGCATATCTGGACGCGTCCCGCGAATTGCTGCACAGGGCGCAGGCCACGTTTAAGTCCATGCCCAACCCACCCAGCACGGCGAAGGTCGCTGCCGATTTGTTTTATTGCCTCAGTCAGGTAGGCGACGGCATCGATGAGCTAGAGCGCTTTGTCACCAGCTACAACGAGCAGTACCTGAACACAGGCAAGGAGTTATTTCGGATTGCCAAAGGGCTGAAGCGGGAGGCGCAGGCTGCGGCAAAGCGAATCGGGTAGGCGGAAAAATAAGGGGCTTGTCAAAGTTTCTCCCGTTTCTCCTGAGATTCTTGGGTAAGGGGGCGATCGCACTCAGGTCTGTGAGGCCTGCCCCCCGATTTCTCGGTTGTGCGGCACAATAGAAAAGCTATGTTAATTTGGGTTGCGGGATCAAGGCTGAATCAGTCCCTAACTGCCAACCCTAGCTCCTCCTATGCCTCTCCCGATTGTCGCTGTTATTGGCCGCCCCAACGTGGGCAAATCTACCTTTGTCAACCGTCTGGCGGAGGTGCGGGATGCGATTGTGCATGACGAGCCTGGGGTGACGCGCGATCGCACGTATAAGCCAGCCTTTTGGAATGACCGCGACTTTTTGGTGGTGGACACGGGCGGGCTGGTGTTTGACGACGACACGGAATTTTTGCCGCTGATTCGGGAGCAGGCCATGGCAGCGCTGGCAGAGGCAAGCGTGGCGGTGATGGTGGTAGACGGGCAGGCGGGTGTAACGGCGGCAGACGAGGCGATCGCCACTTGGCTGCGGCAACAGTCGGTTCCCGTGCTGCTGGCGGTCAACAAATGCGAATCGGTCGAGCAAGGTCTGATTCAAGCGGCAGAGTTTTGGAGCCTGGGGTTGGGCGAGCCTTATCCGGTGTCGGCGATTCATGGCAGCGGTACAGGGGACCTGCTCGACAAACTGATTACCTTTTTGCCGCCGACCACTCAGATTGAAGAAACGGACGAGATTCGAGTTGCGATTGTCGGTCGCCCCAATGTGGGCAAATCTAGCTTGCTGAACGCATTTGTGGGAGAAAAGCGGGCGATCGTCAGTCCCATTTCGGGCACGACCCGCGATGCGATTGATATGCAGGTCGAGCGCAACGGCCAGCGCTATCGACTGATCGATACTGCGGGTATTCGCAAGAAAAAGCAGGTGGAATACGGCCCAGAATTCTTTGGGATTAACCGAGCCTTTAAGGCGATTCGGCGGGCAGATGTGGTATTGCTGGTGATCGACGCGATCGACGGCGTGACAGAGCAAGATCAAAAACTGGCGGGGCGAATTGCCGATGACGGACGGGCCTGCGTTGTGGTGATCAACAAATGGGACGCGATTGAAAAAGATTCCCACACGATTTATGAATACGAGCGGCATCTAGAAGATCGGCTGCACTTCACCAACTGGGCAGAAACCATTTTCGTCAGCGCCAAGACCGGGCAGCGGGTGGAAAAAATTTTGGAACTGGTGAACCGTGCCGCCGAACAGCATCGCCGCCGCGTTTCAACTTCGGTGATCAACGAAGTGCTAGAGGAAGCGGGCAACTGGCATTCGCCGCCGACCACACGCCAGGGTCGCCAAGGCAAGATTTATTACGGCACGCAGGTCAGCACGCAACCTCCGGCGATCGCCCTGTTTGTCAACGATCCCAACCTGTTTAACGACAACTATCGCCGCTATATCGAACGGCAGTTTCGCCAGTCGCTAGGCTTTGTGGGCACGCCAGTTCGCTTCTTTTGGCGAGGCAAAAAGCTGCGAGAAGTAGAGCGCGGTTCTGCAAATCGAGCGACGAAAGTGTAAGCGGGACGGCTATGGATCTGCTGCGATCGCTCCCCATCGGGCTATACCTAGAACAGCCCATCACCTGGCTGCATCGACTTGATCCCCGCGTCAAAGCAGCCTGGCTGATGGCGTTCGTGCTAACGCCCATTGCCGCAACCCCCTACTGGCGGCTGTCGCTGGTGGGCTGGCTGCTGGCGCTGATGGTGAGTACGCTGCTGCCACTGCGGGTCTGGAAACGACAAGTTGGGCTAGCGGCGGGATTTAGCCTGCTGCTATTTTTGGTGACGCTGGTGGTGCCCGACGGGTTGACCGTGACTCACCAGCCGCGCACCCCTGCTGACGAGCTAGGCATCACGGTGCCCCCGTCATCCCCATCTGCAAACCCGTTGCCCACTCTTGATTCGCCTGTGACGCTGAACCTGGGCAACGGCTATCAGTATGTGCTGCTCCAGGCAGGGCCGCTGCGCGTCACGCGGCGATCGCTCAATCTCGGCATCCGAGTCGGCACGCTCGTCTTCACGCTGCTAGTCAGCACGAACCTGTTTTTGCTGACCACTGCGCCAGAGGAAATCACTGCCGGATTAGAAAGCTTGCTAAAACCCCTGGAACGGTTTGGCATCCCCGTTACCGAAATCGTGCTGACGCTAACGCTCTCGCTGCGCTTCATCCCGCTGGTGCTAGAGGAAATTCAAAACCTAGTCCGCTCCGTGCGAACGCGAGCCATCAACTGGCGAAAGCTGGGATTTCGAGGCACTGCCCAAGTCGCCCTCACCGTTGCAGAGCGCTTGGTAGACAATCTGCTGGTTCGTGCTACGCAGATTGCCAGCGCCATGCAAGTGCGCGGCTTTACCAGCCCCAACCGCCACCGAGTCAAATGGCATCAGTTTCGCGTGTTTTGGCTAGATTGGCTGGCGATCGCCGCACTGGTGCTATTCATCTTTGCCCGCATCTACTGGGGAAGTTAACGGGGAAGTTAATGGGAACGTTAAGGCAGTGTGCTAGAAACCTTGCAGGATACAGAGAATTTCTTAACCTGTCGATAAAAACTTAAGGAAAACTTGTTTTTGTAGCGCTACTATACAAACTAGCATACAGTATTATTGTGAACGCATTTTGAGGCCCGATTGAACAGTTCTCTAAACATCTCCCTAGGGACGGATATCGTCTACATTCCTCGAATCAGGGCGTTGATTGACCGTTTTGGCGATCGCTTTTTGAAAAAGGTCTATACTGCGATCGAGCAGCAGGACTGTGGGCAAGCCTATGCCCAAGCCATTGAAAACCAGGCTGGCATCGCTAGACTGGCAGGACGATGGGCAGCAAAAGAAGCAGTAGTCAAAGCAATGGGCACTGGCTGGCGAGGCATTCGCTATACCGATGTCGAAATTCAGCGACAAAGGAGCGGTGCGCCAACGGTTTGTCTACACGGCGCAGCAGCCCGGTGGGTGACTCAAGTGGGTGGGGGCAACTGGCAACTCAGCCTCAGCCATGACGGAGAGTATGCGATCGCTACGGCCATGTTTCTGACTCACAGGGCGGAATAGGAGTTATCAAGTCAAGGTCACTAGGGCAAAGTCACTCAGCCAAAGTTACTCAGTCACGGGCAGGTTTATTGAGCCAATGTCTTATTGTTACCAGTGAACCATGCAGTCGGGCTGTCTGCATCACTGCTCAATTCAAATGTTGGATTTCAAATGTTGGATTAGGTGTTGGATTAGGCTCTTTAGGGAAGAGTTTTAGTTAGAGTTTTTACCAATTGGTGAGGACAAAATTCTCAGCCAAAGCTCTCAGCCAAAGCTCTCAGCCAA
>JBDNCP010000200.1:0-7972 GCA_046719575.1 Cyanobacteriota bacterium | reverse complement strand
ATGCTGCGGTATGTCACAATCATGTGAAACTTATTTTCTTCTGGGTGCATCGCTGCTATGAAGATTGCTTACTTGATGAATCAGCATCCCTACGCAAGCTGCACATTCATTCGTCGAGAAATCCTGGAACTGGAAAAGCAAGGACTTGATGTAACCCGATTCTCGATTCGCAAGCCAGAGTTGGCGCTGACCGATGCAGCAGATCAGCAGGAGTTTCAAAAAACGCGGTTCATCCTCGGCTCTAAATTGAACCTGCTGCTAGATATTGTCTGGGTAGCGATGAGCCGCCCCCGGCAGTTTTTGTCTGCGGTGCGACTGGCGTTCAAAACGGGTTGGAAATCGGATCGGGGGCTACTGGTGAACCTGGTTTATTTAGCTGAAGCCTGTGGACTGCTGCGTGGCTGTATAGCGCTGGATATTGACCACGTACACGCGCACTTTGGCACGAACGCGACTGCGGTGGCGATGCTATGCCGTGCGCTGGGCGGCCCGTCCTACAGCTTTACGGTTCATGGCCCGCACGAGTTTGATAAGCCAGAGGCGATCGCCCTCCCCGAAAAAATTCGCCACGCTGCCTTTGTCGTTGCCATCAGTTCCTTTACAGAAAGCCAGCTTTTTCGCTGGTGCGACTATCCAGAGTGGGAAAAGATTCACATCGTTCACTGCGGCGTAGATGACTTGTTTCTATCGCAGCCGTCTGTGCCGCTGCCCCAAGAGTCTCGCTTTGTCTGTGTGGGGCGGTTGGGAGAACAAAAGGGTCACCTGCTGCTGGTAGAAGCCGTCAGCCAGCTTGCCGCAGCAGGATTGAAGTTTAAGGTGGTGCTGGTGGGCGATGGGCCGCTTCGGGCGCAAATCGAGCAGCGCATCGACGCGCTGAATCTGCACGCCTATCTGGAAATCACGGGCTGGGCAACCAATGCGGAGGTGCAGCAGCAGATTTTGGCGGCGCAGGTGATGGTGTTGCCCAGCTTTGCGGAAGGGCTGCCAGTGGTGCTGATGGAGTCGCTGGCGCTGGGGCGGCCGGTGCTAAGTACCTACATTGCGGGAATCCCTGAACTTGTGGAGTCAGGGGTCTGCGGCTGGCTGGTGCCATCGGGTTCGGTGACGGCGCTGGCAGCGGCGATGCGCCAGGTCTTACAAACGCCGCTTGCAGAACTGGAGCAGATGGGACGGGCTGGTGCAGAGCGGGTGACTCAGTTCCACAGCGCCAGCCTAGAAGCAGCCCGACTGGCGCAGTTGTTCCGGCGCTATGTAACGCATCCGGTGGTTCCAGGCCCCGCAGAAAAGCCAGACTCAGCGGCGATCGCCCCCCCTGCCCTCCCCGAAAAAATTCCCAGTCAGGTTTCGTCTTGAGGATACACCAGACCCCACTGGCGACGTAGCTCGTCCATTGTTTTTTGAATGGCTAGCGTCTCGTCTAGGGGCATGATCCGACTCTCGATTTCGCCACTGCGAAGACAGCGCATCACCTCTGCCGCTTCATAGCCATAACCATTCCCTTCGTATGGCTCCAGGATGATTTTTGTTGGCTGACGAAGCCGCTTGAGGAACGGGTCGCCGAATTGGAGATAGAGGCGTTGCAGCAGGGAATGGTCACGGACGGCGGATGCAACCTTTTGTTTGAGACTGGATGAGCGTTTCGTGTAGCTAGCCGACTCGGAAACCCTTCCAGATCCCTGGCTCGAACCATCTCCCACCGCCGCAAATGTCGTTATCGAAAGCTGATGGGGCTTGTAAAACGGCGCATGAATGCGAATTTGCCCGCGAGTGCCTATAATGACGGCTTCATTGCCAGTATGAGTCCGCAGATTAGCCGACAGCATGGCCAGTGGCCCGCCTGCATATTTCAGCAGATAGCTCGACTGCTCATCTACGCCTGTGGAGGCGATCGCCGCCTCACCGACTACGCGCTCTGGTTCCCCCAGCAAAAAATAGGCCAGCGACAGCAGATATACGCCGCGATCCAGCAGCGCTCCGCCCCCTAGTTCCCGACTAAACAGGCGGCTCGATGGGTCAAACGCTGCTGGATAACCAAAGTCTGCCGTCAGGGTACATACCTCGCCAATTGCCCCGCTCTGGATCATCTGCCGGACGCGCTGCACCAGCGGCAAAAAGCGCATCCACATCGCCTCCATGCAAAAGAGATGCTGCTTGCGGGCAAACTCAATGACTTCCCCCGCCTCCCGCGCATTCAGAGCAAACGGCTTTTCGCACAGCACGGGCTTGCCTGCTCCCAGGCACAGCAGGCAGTCCTCGTGGTGGCGGCTGTTGGGCGTGCCAATATAAACCACGTCTACCTCGGCATCTTGAACCAGTTCCTCATAGCTGCCGTAGACCCTGGCAACCTCAAACTCGCGGGCAAATTGCTGGGCGCTGGAGAGGGTGCGAGAGGCGATCGCCACCAGTTGCGCCTCCGGCAGCGGCCGCAGCCCCGCTGCAAACGCCCTGGAAATGTAGCCCGTTCCCAAAATGCCCCAGCGAATGGTGCGTGATGGTGTTTGCATCTCAGAAGTTTAGTTTGAAACTTTGGATCTCAACGGCTGGAGTTCAGCGCTGGGCATTTGCGCCAATTCTGACTGTTCTCTCCTCTCTAGCCCCTCCTTCGCCCAGGGCATTGGCTCCATTGGCTCAAAGGTCGTTGTCAGCCGATAGGTTTGGCTGGTTTCCATTGCGTTTTGAATCGCCAGCACAATTTCATTGTTGTGCAGCGAAAAGCGGGGGGACAGGCGGCAAGGACGACCTTCGGCGATCGCCGCTGCCATTTCTGCCACACCACGCGCAAAATCCATCTGCTGAGAACCCTTGTAGTTAAACCGATTTCCGCCCTTTTTCAGCAGCGGGTAGCGCTGTTTGATTGGACTCATAAAGGCTTTTCGGCGCACCGTCACCATCCGCTGAATGTGTACCGGGTCTTCGTAATACCAGCAGTCGTGAATGCCCAGAACGCCGTCGTCGCCGATGATTCGCAGCGTATGGTCATGGGGCGCAACAATGCCGCAGGTGAGCCGCGCCACCACCCCAGACGCAAACTTGATGCAGGCGACAGAGAAATCGGGCGCGTTTACCATCAGCGGCACGTCCGTCCCCTTATCAGGAATCAGGCAAGAAGAAAATGCAGTGACCGACTCCGCCGGGCCAAAAAATGCCGTGAGCCAAGTGACGTAATAGCCCGCGTGTTCTAGCGTGCAGCCCACCTCAAATTCATCTTTGTAGGGCCAGGGCACACCCGACTCGCTGACCCACTTTTGGTAGGGCATCCTATGCACCAGCCCGTCGTCCATTTCGGCATAGACCAAGCGCACCTTGCCAATGCGGTTTTCGCGCAGCGCCCGCCACACCGTCTGCGCCGTTTCGCCCAGCACGCTGCACGGGGCCGAAGCAATGAGCAGCCCGCTGTCTTCAGCCAACTCGACCAGTTTGGTCGCCTCGGCCATGTCCATTGCCAGCGGCTTTTCAGAATAAACGTGCTTGCCAGCGGTGAGACAATCTCTAGATACCTGATAGTGGCTGCGCGGATTGGTTAGATTGAGAACCAGGTCCACATTGGGATCTTTCAACAGATCGGCGAACGTGTCGTATTTGGGAACGGAATGGTATGCGGAAAAGCGCTCGGCACGTTCTGGAACGCGATCCATCACGCCCATGAGTCGCAGTTCTGGATGCCGCTGCAAGGTTTTGAGATAGTAATCTGCCACAAATCCACAACCGACAATTGCAATTCGCATCACACCCTCCACCGCTCAAGTTCTAAGTTAAATACCGTTGAATGTTTGCTAACTGAATGTTTGCTAACTGAATGTTTGCTAACTGAATGTTTGCTAACTGTTGAATGTTTACTAAATGTCTGGGGTCTACCCTCTGGGATGATTGGAACTATTCGCGCTGGTGGAATTGCCAGAACTGCCATTTAGCACGGCACGCGCAGGTTCCTCCACCATGCGGGCCTGTCGCCGCAGTGGGCGCGGGTGGGTGTTGTAGTAGCCCAGAGAGGCGATCGCCCTGGGATTGGGATGATTGGCAACCACTCCTAGACTCGGCAGGCGGTGGATGCTGAGAGATTGCAACGCCTGCATAACATGCGATTTCTTGGACTGGCAAACGCTCACCACCATGAGAATGCCATCGGTGTTAGCCGAGATGAACTCTGCATCCGTCAACCCCAGCAGGTGGGGCGCGTCATAAATCACCAAATCGTAAGTCTGATGCAGCCTGAACATGACCGTCTGCATATGTTCTGAGGCTAGCAGCCGGACAGCTTCTAGCGAGGGTTGCCCCGCCGTCAGCGCAAACAGGTTGCGGACACTGGTGGGTTGGATCAAGGAATCGGGCTGCATCTCGCGCAGCAGCACATCGCTCAAGCCCGTCTCGTTATTCAGCCGCAGTCGGCGGTGCAAGTCGGCATGGCGGAGATTGCTGTCTACCAGCAACACCCGCTTGCCCATGCTGGCGATGACTTGGGCCAGGTGCAGGGCGATCGTGGTTTTGCCTTCGCCAGGTGAGGCAGAGCAAACGGTGATCGAGCGAATCGGCGCACCGTCTGACATAAAGCAGAGGTTGGCATAGAGCGAGCTAAAGGATTCCTTGAACAGAGAAGAGTCAAGGCGATCGCCCGTTGCACTAGGCTGAACTTCTGCGTGCAGAGAAGCCGCACCAGCGTCGTAAGGCACGACACCAATCACAGGCAGATCGATCGCGTCTTGAATGTCCTCTGTTCTAAAGAAAGTGTTGCGGAACTGGTCAAGTAAGATAGCCGCCAATAGCCCCAACAAGACCGAAGCACCGATCGCCCCCAGCAGTTCTCGGTTGCTCTTGGCAAAAGGAATCGGGCGACCCTGGCCATCCCTCGGCAGCGTTGGCGGCGACACCAATTCCCACGGCACCTCCGTTTGGGCAGATTCAATCTGAAAGTTTTCGCGCTGGGTCAGCAGTTGATCCAGGCTGCGGTTAGAAATCTCAAGCTGCCGCAGAATTTCGCTGTATCGCCGCGAAACAGCAGGAAGCTCCTGAAAGCGTCGCTGCACCTGAGCCTGGATGCCTGCAATCTCGGCACTGCGGGCCTGCAACACGCGAATCTGGTTAATGGCTGCCACCATTTCTTCGATTAGCTTTAGCCGCACAGAGTTTTGGAACGCTTGCACACGAGGATTGCCCGTGCCCTGCCCCAGATTTTGCCCCAAAATGCGCTGCGCCTCCTGAGCCATCAGACTTGAAAGATTGCGCTGTTTCGCCCGCAGATCCAGCATGATCGGGCTTTCTTCGCTAAACTGTGCCGATTGAGTAGCAATCTCGGCTTCTAGCTGCTGCATTTGTTCTTGCAGCTTCAGGTAGCCCGGTTCTTCACTGAGTGCAGAAGCGGCGATCGCCTCCTCTGGGGTTAGGTTCAACTGCTGCCGCAGCGAGTTATACAGCGTCACCTGTTCCCGCAAGAGCTTGCGCGTCTCTCGCTCCTCTGCCGCGATCTGGCTCACCTCTCCCGACAGCAGATTGCCCTGCTCTTTGGGGTCAACCAGATTGTATTCTTCTTGCAGCGATTGCAGTTGATCTTGCAGCGAGTTCACCCGCTCTTGCAGTTCTGGCAAGCGGTCTTCGACAAATTTGATGCCTTCGCTATAGCGAGTCTTGCGATCTTCCAGACTGTATTGCAAATAGCGCTCCGACGTTTCTCGCAGCACCGTCGCCACCAGTTCCGGGTCAGAGTGGGCATAGCTGACGCGAAGAATTTTGGTCATTTCGGCATTCGTCTGCCCTTTGCGCTCCACCGTCAGCCCTTGCTGGAGCATCCCCACGTTGAAAGTGGGATAGGACTTTTGTACTTCCCGAACGATCGACTCCAGCATTCCGGGGCTTTGCAGCACGGCAATCTGACTGGGATAGTCCAGCCCGCCAAAGGAATGCTCGGTCGGCACGTTGTTGCTTGTTCGCGTGACCGCCAGCGGATCGACGACCCGCGCCTGCGTATTCAGCGGCTCCACCAAAAGCTGGAACTCGCCCAGGTAGATGGGGGGCGTAGTAGCGTATCGCAGTGCAGCAAGGCTGCTAATTAATCCCACAATGCTTGCCGTCAGCCAAAAATTTCGGAAGATGCTGCGCCGATAGGTGCCAATATTCAGCCCCTTTCGCATCAAGCGGGCAAACTCATCGGCATCGCTGGCAGAATTTTGGCTGAGGAGTTGGCTAATCAGCTGATTGCTACTCTCCAAGCGGAGTGGCTCGTGACGATTTTCTGGGTTCATATCTGACTCAACTGGCGATTGGAGGAGTTACAGCAGACTGGAACAAGACTGGAACAGCGCTAGAACATGGGAATAGAACAATGAGTGAATGCAAACATGGTATGAATACCAACGCAGCAGGAATGTGGATATAAACGATTTTCCGAACGCTGAGTGCTACGCAACTGGCAGACAAACGGGCGATCGCCCTCCAGAATTTCACTCATGTCATTCACGCTTCCGCACAGCATTTGGAATGTTCTCAAACCTCCACTGAAGATCAGTTCCCACCAAAAATTCGGAGGATGCTGAACACCCCCACAAACGGATTAATCGGCCCCAACAGCGTGTTCAAAAAGTCTCCCGTCCGCGCTAAGCCAGAACGCCCTACCACCACGATGTCGTTGTTTCTCAGCGCCGGGTTGGTGGCCTCGTTCACTTCAGCGGAGAGATCCACCTGAATTTCTCGGCGGACGGCTGAGCCATCTGGATTGATGCGAATCAACTGCACCTCGCTGGTGCGGGCGCGAGTCAGGTCAAACCCACCTGCCGCTAGAATCGCCTGATTGAGAGAGGTGTTGGATTGGAGTGCCAGCGTGCCTGGAGATTTGACTTCGCCAACAACGTTGATCCTGACCGTTTCGGGCGAAAAGTTGGCGGCGGCCAACTGCACGGCTTCGCGGGGGTCAAGGGCGCTCACCGTCGGCACAATCAGCGTGTCGCCATCCCGCAGGGGAATGTCCTGATCCAGTTCGCCTGCCTGCAAGAACGCCCACAGGTCAACTCGAATCACTTCCTGACGATTGCCCAACTGCGGCCGACGGATCTCGATATTGCGGATATCGGCCAATTGAGTGATGCCACCCGCCGCCTGAATAGCCTGCGTTACGGTGCGGATGGGAGCCGCCGCACCATCGCCCTCAATTGTGCCGCCCGCCGATTGCCCAGTGGTGTATGCACCGGGACGATTCACCTCACCCACCACGCCAATGCGTACCGGGCGCGGGGCAACCAAGCTAACCGTAATCGACGGTCGGTGGATATAGCGGCGATAGCGCTGCACCAGAGCTTCCGAAGCCTGCTCGGTCGTCAACCCCTGCAAAACCACCTTTCCGACCCAGGGCAGGGTCAGGGAACCATCGGACAATAGAGTGTAGGTTGTGCCGCTGAGATCAGCTACGCCAAAGACATCAACCCGCACCTGATCGCCAGCCCCCAGTGTGTATTCGGTGCTGGCTGCCACCGCCGGAATCGCCGTCGCTGAGCGCGATGGAACCAGTCCGCTGGGTTCGTAGGGCATCGGGTCAGGGAGCGTCTGGGCGGTGACTGGACGCACAAGGGCGATCGCCCCTATGCCGCAACTCAGCCCCAAGGCTGCCAGTCCGATTGCGTTCCAAACACGCCCCAAGACATCCCTAGATTCTTCTTGAGACTTTGTCCTGGATTCAATACTGGATTCCACAACTGAGATCACGCTTCGGGGGTAAATGCGTTCCCGATAAACCGACATGAGGCACTCTCCTTGCGACCGATGCCCTGTCATTAACCTGTTTTTAATAAGTTCTGTGAATCGAAGCAAACAGATAATACCAAACCTGTTCCAGCGCAAACGGTATCATTGCGTCTAATCACGCAAATTTGGGGCGATCGCCCAAAAACAGGACTGCTCAGCAACAGCAGTGAAACCAAGAACTGGCAAGGACTACGGGTTTACTCAGGAAAGGTATCCAGAAATTTATGAAGTTTTGATGAAGGGCAGT
>JBDNCP010000020.1:0-44038 GCA_046719575.1 Cyanobacteriota bacterium | reverse complement strand
GGTAATGGTCGCAGGCGATCGCCCCCGTATCCCCATTCAGCACCCGTCCTGGCGTTTCGGCAACGGTGTCCCACACGCTGGGCTTGCGGCCGTCAGTGGCGATCGCCCCTTCGATTTGATAGGCCGAGGTAGCAGCGCCCCAGCAGAAAGAGTCGGGAAAGGCGTAGGTCATGGGGGGGACGGAAAAAATGAAGAACGAAGAACGAAGAACGAAAAACGGAACCTCTTCTCTCTTCTATCTTCTCTCTTCGTTTTTCTATCTTCTCCCTTCCTCCCCATCACTCCCCCCGACCCGCCGCATTAGATAGGCCACGCCAAAATCGCCATTTGGGTGATGTTCGAGTTGCTCGGCCAAGGCAAAGACTTGCAGCGCTAGGTCTTCGCCGAGTTTGTCGATCATGGCCAGGCGCTCTCGGTGCAGCAGTTCGCGGGTTCGCATTCGGCTTTGCCAGTCGCTAGAGAAAAGCTGGTCGATGATGGCGCTGATGCCCATTGCGGTCAGTGCGTCCCATTCGCCGCGATCGCACCAAATGCCGCCACACTGGGGACACCGCTCCACATAGAACGGGTTCATCGTTGCGCCCGTTTTCACCCGCGATAAAAAGCCGCCACAGTCAGGGCAGAGCGCCGTCCGCACGTCCAGCGGGGCGGGGGGATGGTGAGCGGCGGCCTCCAGGTTCACGGTTTCGGGCATGGGCTGGGGCTGACCCTGCTTCCAGGCGTGGTAGTCTTCTGGCGCAATCCAGCAGCCGCCGCAGCCGGGGCATTGCTGAGCGGGCAGGTTACCCCGCAGCACCACGTCTACCAGTTGCACCCCGCGATCCTTTAGGCAGTCCATCACGCATCCTCTCCCAAAACAGCATCACAATAGCGCATCAGCAGGCGCAGGCGATCGCCCATCTGCTCGGTTCGCTGCCGCACGGTTTCGGGCTGCCGCGCTGTTTGCAAAAACATCAAGTCCATACTCAAAAGCCGCAGTTGCTTGGCCATTTCGGTGTGCAGCGAGGCAATTTGAGCGGCGATCGCCCCCTCCAACCCGCTTAGATCCAGCGTCACCACCTGCTGTTGAAACTGCGCCTGTAATTGATGAAATAACGAACGCAAATCAGCAACCCCTACAGGGGCCGCCCCGACCTCAGACACCTGTGCCAGCATAGAGGAAGAGAGCGATCGCAGGGCCACGTAAACCGGACGGTAAGATTCCCATTCTGATAAAGCCATAGCAGAGCTTTAACAAAGCCTTGACAAAGCCGTGACGACAAAGCCGTAACAATGTGGCGACTCCCGCTGAATTCTTGATTGACGGACAAAACTTCTGCAATCTTGATCCGCTCGTCGGTTAGGTCAGCGTCAGCATAACCCAATGGAATTCAAGCTGTTACTGGGCTTGACATACTGGGCTTGACATTGCTCAACCGAGCCTCGGCCAAAGATTTTGTCAGTCAACCAAGCTGAATTCTTAAACGAGTGTTAAGAATTCTGTATATATTAGAGAAATAGCTCACTCAACCTCATTGCTTTGACTGACAACCTTAAGCCAAGTGGTGTATTTGGGCGAACTCACGCCTCAGTCTGACAGTATTTTCCTCATATCTGTAAGTCTTTAAAGTCGCTCATCTCAGTCTCTCAATAGATCCCTCAGTAGATCCCTCAGTAAGAAGATCCCTCAGTAAGATCCCTCAATCAATCTTTCACCTGATCTCCATCAAAACGCTTTTATTAGTCTGGTCTATCTTGTTAATAAACGTAACTAATCAGTAAACCTCGCCTCGCAAACACTTGAGATGGCGCAGTATTTCTGTAACTCAAGGGGGCTGGCCAAGGAAGGAAAGATAGCAAGAACGTCTCCAAGCAACTTGGTTCAATCGCGCAGCAGAAAGACGACCCCTTTCTGGTTTCAATTGCCAGATCTCTTCCCAAACGTTCCCCTCGAACAGTTTAATAGCTAAAATCCACCGCATCGCACGGGGAGTTTCCAGGCTCCTAGCCTCTGGTACTTTCCGATCGCCAGGGCAATTGAATCATATCCACACTCCCTTTCTCCTATCAGGAGTTGCCTCATGAACGCCACAACCCTCACCCTACCCACCGACATTGAACTGCCCGACTGGCTCCGAGAATGCCTGATTTCTCACGCCTGCCCAGTCACCGGAGATTGTTCCGACAATCCCCGCTCGGATGCGTCGGTCGTCTGCGATGCGTTCAACTTTGCCTACCAGCTTCATAAAGGGCAGAAGCGGGCCTCTGGTGAACCCTACATCGCTCACCCCATTGCCGTTGCAGGGCTGCTACGCGACTTGGGTGGCAGCAGTGCCGTCATTGCTGCTGGATTCCTGCATGATGTGGTCGAAGATACAGAGGTCACAGTTGAGGAACTGGAGGAGCGCTTTGGCAGTGAAGTGAGTCGCCTAGTAGAGGGCGTAACCAAGCTGTCAAAGTTCAATTTCGAGAGCAAAACCGAGCGCCAGGCCGAAAACTTTCGCCGCATGTTCATGGCGATGGCGCAGGATATCCGGGTAATTGTGGTAAAGCTGGCCGATCGCCTCCACAACATGCGAACGCTAGAGCATCTGCCTGATGCCAAGCGCCGCCAGATTGCGTTGGAAACCCGCGAAATCTTTGCGCCGCTGGCAAACCGCCTGGGCATCGGACGCATCAAGTGGGAGTTGGAAGATCTCGCGTTCAAATATTTGGAGCCGGAGGCCTATCGCGAGATGCAGTCGTTGGTGATCGAAAAGCGGGGCGATCGCGAGTCTTATTTGGAGACAACTGTGGAGGAAGTGCGCGAGGAGCTAAGGCGATCAGGCATTCACTGTGTTGAACTCAAAGGCCGCCCCAAGCATCTCTACGGCATCTATCAAAAGATGCAGCGGCAGCAAAAGGAATTCCACGAAATTTTTGACATCACGGCAGTTCGCATTATTGTCAACACCATTGACGAGTGCTATCGCAGCTTAGCCGTGGTTCACAACCTGTTTCGTCCGATTCCCGGCCGCTTCAAAGACTACATTGGTCTGCCCAAGCCCAACCGCTACCAGTCGCTCCACACAGTCGTCATTGGCCACGGTGGCCGCCCCGTTGAAGTGCAGATCCGCACCGTAGAAATGCATCGTGTTGCAGAATACGGGATCGCCGCCCACTGGAAGTACAAGGAAACGGGCAAATCCACCGCGACCCGCTTTAGCCCCGACGATGAAAAGCTGACTTGGCTGCGGCAACTGCTGGACTGGCAAAACGACCTTAAAGACGCGCAGGAGTATCTAGAAAGCGTTCGCACTAACCTGTTTGACGACGATGTGTATGTGTTTACGCCGCAGGGCGACGTGATTCCCCTGGCCCAGCGTTCGACACCGGTCGATTTTGCCTACCGCATTCATACCGAAGTGGGCAATCGCTGTGCAGGGTCGAAGATTAACGGTCGCATGGTGCCGCTGGATACGGTGCTGCGGAATGGCGACATTGTGGAAATTATTACCCAGAAAAATGCTCATCCATCGCTCGACTGGCTGAACTTTGTAGTAACGCCGGGGGCCCGCAACAAGATTCGCCAGTGGTATAAGCGGTCGAATCGGGAAGAAAATGTGCAGCGCGGGCGCGAGATGCTGGAGCGGGAATTGGGCAAGAAGGGGTTTGAAGCGCTGCTCAAGTCGGAGCAGATGCAGGTGACGGCGGTGCGCTGCAATTATCAAACACCGGAAGACCTGCTGGCGGCAGTGGGCTATGGCGAGGTGACGATTAATCATGTGCTGAATCGGCTGCGGGATGCTACCAAGGCGCTTCAGCCGGTGGCTCCGGTGGCAAACACGGCGCAAGAAGAGGCGATGCTCCTGAATCCGCCGCCGCAGCCGACGCGCCCCGCACACAAAACCCACGATTCGCCCATTCAGGGTGTGGAGGGGCTGTTGTATCATTTGGCGGGCTGCTGTACGCCGATCCCTGGTGAACCAATCATTGGTGTGGTGACGCAGGGTAGTCGGGGTATCTCGATTCATCGTCAGGGCTGTACGAATACAGACAGTGTACCGGGCGATCGCCTAATTCCCGTGAGCTGGAACTCGGCCGAAACCACCAGCAGCCGCGCCCAGACCTATCCGGTGCAAATTCAGCTAGAAGTGATCGACCGAGTGGGCGTGCTAAAAGATATCCTCTCTCGCCTCAGTGACTATAACATCAACGTCCGCAATGCCCAGGTCAAAACCTTCCCTGGTCAAACGGCGGTCATCAACCTCGGCATTGACATTCGCGACCACAACCAGCTAGAGCGCACCTTCACTCAGATCCGCAAAATGAGCGACGTGGTACAACTCCGCCGCGTCAATGACGCTGAGGCAGGCTGATATAGGCAGCTACAGAAATTCAGCCCCAGAAACTCAGCCCCAGAAATTAACCAGAAATTAACCAGAAATTAGAGATGATTAAGGTGATTAAGGCGAGAACTTGGGGGAGATTATTGGGGTGCTGGCTGCGTCGGGTCGAGTGGCTGCCGTAGTGGAGCCAGCCATTCGGTATTGTGAATAACGCTCCACATAATCCACGCGGCAAGCGCGAGTCCGCCAAAGGCGAGAACCAGCGACAGCAGTTGTGTAATCCAGTCGGGCAGGCTGTTGTCGGCTCGAACTCGGCCGCGAGAGGAGCGGGTTGGTGGCTGAGCGTAGCGGCGGGCGGTCATGGAGGGCGATCGCGGCGGAGTGCTGAGGGTACCAGGGTGAACCCGGGTGGGGCGGTTTCTCACAGGGCCGCTGTTGGTAGCGACCGCGGTTGCCATGCCACTCGTAACCCGAAGCTGCTGCATCTTTTGGCTCACCATCACCGGACGCTGCCCCGCCCGACACCATTGCAGCAACTCCGACGTGCGGATCGCGCATAAATTGGTCGAAGGCAATTGATAGATTCGCTGGAGCGATGACTGATCATTCGTTACCAGCACGGCCAAATGCCCCGGCGAGGACAGTGCCAGCGCATAGGCGCAGCGGGCAGAGGCCAGCGTAATGCGAGTTCGTCGAGTCAACGCCTGCCCGGCCGCAGCCAGTGAGGGGTGGTGTGCGTGGGCTTCGGTAATTGTCCAGCTACTATGGGGATAAAAATGATTGAAGGACTTGCAAAGCTCCTCCAGATCAGGATCGGGCGAACGATCGAACAGCAGTTTCATTTCCTCATAAACCGCTTGAGGAATGTATGTGGAGCCAATGCGTGAAAACTCAATCCACTCCTTGGGAGTGCTGCTGGCCAGCGCACTGATATCGAGAACCAGCAAAACTGGGGGGGTCAATGACATGCGTTAGCCTCCAATGCCCAGACGACCTGCCAATCCTGGCGTAAGGGGCAGCAGGGTTGCTGCCATCAAAAACAAAACCAGTAAACCCAATGCCGCCCGTGCATCACCCGGCTCTGACAAATCTTCGAGGGCAGGGCGCTCTAGCTCACGTTGCAAAAACAAAATCAGTACGGCCCAATATAGCGCCAGGGGATTAGCAAGAGAAACTAAACCCAGCAACACCAGCGTTGCGACTGTAGCGCGTCCAGCCGTTTTGCGCCCGTAGATGGACTGCACAATACGACCGCCATCCAACTGCCCAGCGGGCATGAGATTAATGGCCGTAATGACCAATCCGATCCAGCCAACAATCACCAGTGGATGAACGTCCACCAAGGACTGCTGAAGTGCTGTGCCGAGAACGACTCGTGCCAATGTGCCCACCAGGATAGAACCCTGGAAGAACTCTGATGGAATTTGGAAGACGCTACCCTGATGGGATAATGATAGACCAAGCGTGAGAAATGTAAATGAGAGTAGGCCTCCTGCCAAGGGCCCAGCGATGGCAATGTCAAACAGGGCGTTGCGGTTGGGCAGCAGCGATGCAAATCGAGTAATACTGCCAAAGGAGCCAAGCTGGAGTGCAGGAATCAAGAATGGTGGGCCAAGACGAACCCCTAAACGATGAGCAACCACACGATGCCCCAGTTCATGAACGCCAAGGATGAGCAGTAGCCCTAGTGCAATTGGGAGTGCCTGCCCAAGCCGCGACCAGTCGGCAAATAGGTCAAAGCTTTGCAATAGCCCAGAGGTTTCTAGGCAGGTGAGGATAGTTGCAACTGCCAATACGCCTGCCAGCACGATCTGGGCTTGGGTTGTGGGAGTTGGGTCGGCGGTGGTAGGCAGTACGACAACGGTGGGGCGATCGTCTGGCCCGCTCAATAAAAACAGCCGATAGCGATCGCCCACTCGCTCCTTCAGCCGTTCCGACAGCTTCGCATGGCTTTCGGCCACATGGCCCCGCAGGTTTCCTTTGAAGATTGCGCCATCTAGATAGGGTACGGTTTCCGTGGCGAAGAACGTGTCGATGCCAAAAATCTCACGGATGGAAGCCAGGTCTTCTGGGGGAATTTTGGCCGTGCTGTCCGTTGCCGAAGCGGATGTTTGGGGTTCGGCAGTTGGAGACTGGGCCTCCGCAGCAGGAGATTCTGCTGAAGTGGAGGAGAGATGGGGCGATCGCCCTTCTGCATCTGTCCCTGTGTTGGCTTTGCTCTGCATCTGCTTTTGCGTTGCTGACATTGCCCGCAGCCGTCGCCCCAAAGCGATGTAGAGTCCTGTAGAAGCCACAATCAGCATCAGCACCGCTGCTAGATTTAGATACACCCCGACAGTAAATAGCCCAAAAAATAGGAGCCAGGGCAGCATCAACACCAGCGATTGCAGCCAGGCCAGTATGCCGACCTGTCCCATCGGACGAGCGCGATAAAAGCCCCAACCGAGGAGGGCGATCGCCGCCGCTAGAATAAGCGCAGTGAGAGGCATTGTCAAACTTCGAGAATGAGGGATAGGACGCTCACCTGAGCGATTTTGCTTATTTAATCACCCTATCACCCCAACACGCCAATACTTCGTTCGGCGAGGCTCACGAGCCGCCAACCCACCATCACGCCGTCCCACTTGCCAGCGCCAGCCGCAAATTTCCGCCATGCTCCACCAGCAGGCGATCGCCCGTTTCCGCATTCACGCCCGCCCAGTGCATCAGCAGCGCCAGCTTCACGCGACGACCGCTTTTTTCTAGCAGCAGCGCCGCGTCGGGTCGGCTCAGCCCTGTGAGGTCGGTGAGAATCCGCAGCGCCCGATCGTGCAGCTTTTTGTTCGTCACCGCTACATCCACCATGCGATTGCCATAAACCTTGCCCAGCTTTACCATCACGCCTGTCGAGAGGATATTCAGCGCCAGCTTGGTCGCCGTGCCCGCCTTCAGCCGGGTCGAGCCTGCTAGGATTTCTGGCCCCGTGATCAGGCGAATATCGATATCCACATCCGCGTGAACCTGTTCCGCAGGGACGCAGGCTAGAAACACCGTTGCCGCGCCCCGTTGTCGCGCCGCCTGGAGTGCGCCGTGGACATAGGGCGTGGTGCCGCCTGCGGTGATGCCGACGACCACATCCTGCGCGTGAATCTGGTGATGGGCGATTGCTGCCGCCCCGTCTTCTGCCCGGTCTTCTAGGTCTTCAGAACTGCGAACCAGTGCCCCTGCCCCGCCTGCTATGATCCCTTGCACCAGTTCTGGCGGTGTGCAAAACGTGGGCGGACACTCCGCCGCATCCAGCACGCCCAGCCGTCCACTCGTGCCCGCGCCAATGTAAAACAAGCGTCCGCCCTGCCGCAGCCGCGCTGCCGTACAGTCGATGGCTGCGGCCAGGGCCTCTCGCGCCCCTGCAACTGCGGCGATCGCCCGCGCATCTTCTTGGTTAAACAGGTCTACAATTTCGCCCGCGCTGAGCTGGTCGAGGGACTGGCTGGCAGGATTGGCTTGCTCGGTCAGCAGGTGACCGCGATTCCCGTAGGGATCGCCTTGCGAATCGCCAGGTGAAATGCTTTGGAGGACTGGGGAATCGGTCATATCGGCAAATAGAATTTCAGCACAGCAATCGCAGGGGCTAATTAAGCTGGAGCAAATGAACTGGGTTGAGTAACTGGGATTGGTTAACCGTTCTCTATGGTTGCTCAACGCCTATGGTTGCTCAACGCCTGCTACAGCAAGCCCTCAAGCTGCCGTCGAATGCGCTCTAGCTCAGCATCAGAGAGACTGCTCAAAGGTCGGTCAGAATCGGGCGTGTCAGAATCGGGCGTGTCAGAATCGGGCGGGGCAGAGTGGGGCGATCGCCCGTCCTCAGGATTCCAATCCAGTTTCTCTACATTCGCCTCTGGTGGCAGCGCCAGCGTCCCTTCAGGAACTAACACGCATTCATAATTGGCTCCTTCGCAAAATTCCTCAATCTCTTCCGACTCGAAGCTTTCCACCGCTGGACTGAGGAAATCCTGAGCTTCTAGCATCAGCCCATAGCGTGTTGCGTCGTCTTCCGACTCAAACATCAGCACCACGTTGCGATCGCCCTCCTGAATTTTGAGCGTGTGGATGCCCTCATTCTCCGTTCCGGCGTTAAACAGCAAAACGTAAACCTGCATAGGGATTGGGAAAAACAAACGATGAGTTTAGAATCGACGCAGAGCGCAAATCCTGGATCTATCCTATGCTCGGATGGGCAGCCTAGCACCTGTTGCCTAGGTTTTCAGATGGTCTGAATCCTGCCCACCAATATCTTTACAAAATATTTTTATAAAATATTTTTATAAAATATTTTTACAAAATATTTTTACAAAATATTTACAAGTCCCAAAAAGAGCCAACAAAAAAGGCTAACCCAAGCTGGTCAGCCCCTTAATGTCAGCTTTTTCAGCGTCCTGAATAGCCAACGAGTCGCGATTGAACCTAGCGAATATACTCCTTTAGGACGCTGTTGCGGTTGGGATGACGCAGTTTGCGGAGTGCCTTCGCTTCGATCTGGCGAATCCGTTCGCGAGTCACGTTGAAGATTTGGCCGATTTCTTCCAGCGTCTTCATGCGACCATCGTCCAAACCGTAGCGCAGACGCAGTACGTCGCGCTCACGCGGGCTAAGGGTACTCAACACACCTTCTAGATCTTCCCGTAGCAGACTCTTTGACACCTGATCTTCGGGTGTTTCGCCATCCGACTCAATGAAGTCACCCAAGCGGGAATCTTCTTCTTTACCAATCGGCGTTTCCAACGAAATCGGCAGTTGAGCAGACTTGGCAATAAACCGCAGCTTCTCGATGGTCATTTCCATGCGAGTGGCGATTTCTTCTTCGGTCGGCTTGCGGCCCATTTCCTGAGACAGCAGCTTGGTCGTCTTCTTGATGCGAGAAATTGTTTCGTAGAGGTGAACCGGCAGACGAATGGTGCGAGACTGATCGGCGATCGCCCGCGTAATAGCCTGACGAATCCACCAAGTGGCATAGGTGGAGAACTTGTAGCCCTTTTCGTGGTCAAACTTTTCAGCTGCCCGAATCAGACCCAAGCTGCCCTCTTGAATCAAGTCCTGAAAAGACAAGCCCCGATTCATATACTTCTTGGCAATGGACACCACCAGGCGCAGGTTGGACTGCACCATCTTGTCCTTTGCCCGTCGTCCGACGTGAAGGCGATGGCGGAAGGCCGGCAACTCCATGTCAACGGCACTTGCCCACTCAGCGTGCTTGGGTTCGCGGGCCAGATCTTGCACTAGCCGCTCCCGAACGCGCTCTAGCTCCAGCAAATCTGCAATCTTCCGAGCTAGTTCAATCTCCTCATCGGCCCGCAACAGGCGAATGCGGCCGATTTCTTGCAGATAGAGACGAATCGAATCCTCAGTGTAGTGCTTTTTCTTGACCTGGGTTCGACGGCGAGAGCGACCTTTTACCGGCTTCTCATCGTCTTCTTCAGCTTCATCTTCCGGCTGGATATCAAAGACATCCTCACGCCCGTCGTCACCCTCATCGACGAATTCAAAATCAGCCTCGATTGGGTCAACAGTTTCGAGTACGTCATTCGCCTGGGTCATGCCGCGCTCCTCATGCTCCTTATGTCAAAGGTCAAAAACTGGTCAAGCCAGAAGGTAATGAATGAAATAGTGACGGTTTCTAGACAAACTAGCAATCCATCTAGACCTAAGCAATGGAGGAAACTGAGGGAGAAGGCCATGAACTTCAGATTCTACTGCCCTACGGCACACGCCTTTCCCAAACTTACCCATTCCTAATTTGCCTTAAATCTGCCGTGATTGAGGCTTGGCAACAAGCTCAGGAACCCTAAAGTTGCAAACTTCAGTTATCAAGACTTCCTGATTGTAGCCTTTCTCACAAAACTTGCACGCCTCAACTCTGCTTTGGTCATAGAAACCTAATAAGCCCCACCCGAAGGTGTTGCATAAGCCTGATTCAGAAGTCTTGGATATTCCGAATCAGATCAATACTTTAGCCATAGATTGAGGAATGTGCCAGATATATCAGGCATGTTTTCCTCAGGGGGCGCTTCTAGCGTAACGAGATTTACCGTTTGAACTGCCCGGAAGAAAGGCGTAACCTCCTCCGCCAATATGCGGAATTGGGAGATGGCACTCCGGACAACTGAAAGCGCTGCCGAATATCTAGGTTTAGAGGGTTTAGAGGACTCTGTTTGCCTGGGAGCCGGGCAATCGGCTCTGCCAAAGCCTGGATGGATCTTCTGGAGTGGACTAGGGCGGGGCGATCGCCCCACCGCTCACCTGCATCACTCGGAGCGGAGTGCCTGCGAGAATCTGAGTGTGTCCCAGGGGCACTTGGGCCAGCGCGTTGGCTTGCGCCAAATTGATGAGATTTCCAGAACTAAAGCTGCCAGGTGATTGGGAAAACTCATAACCATCTTCTGTCATCCGCAGTGTTCCCCAAAGATAGGTTTCGCGCTTGCCGTCTGCTTTTAGGTCATGGGGCGATCGCCCCCAGAGCCATACAGGGCCCCAACCCGTAGATAGCCCCGACTGTTTCCGCAGGGCAGGCAGCACAAACCGCCAGAAAGTGACGAGGGCAGACACCGGATTACCAGGCAAGCCAAAGTAGGCCGCAGGGCGACGGGGATCACTAAAAGTCGCGAAGGTCATGGGCTTGCCGGGTTTGATGGCGATCGCCCGGATGTGAATCGTGGCTCCAAGGGATTCCAGCAGGCGATCCACATAGTCATAGTCACCTACCGACACGCCACCCGAAGACAGCACCACGTCGGCAGACGAAACCGCTTGGGCAATCGCCGTCTGCAAGGCATCCGGCTGATCCGGCACGATGCCCAGCATCAGCGGTTCTGCCCCAGCCTCGGCCACCAGCGCCGCCAGCGCATACTGGTTAGAATCGACAATTTGCCCCGGCTGAAGCGGCTGTTCGGGGGATACCAGTTCGTCGCCCGTAGACAAAATTGCCACCCGCAGCCGCCGATAAACCGGAATGTTTATACATTGCGCTGCCGCCAGCACGGCAATCTCCGCAGCCCCCAGCCGAATCCCCGCAGGCAAGAGGCGATCGCCCGCCCGATAAAACTCACCCCGACGGCGCACAAACTGGTGCGGCGTGGGCGCAGACAGAATATAGACGCGATCGCCCTCTCGCCGAGTTTCTTCCTGCATCACCACCGCATCTGCCCCTAGCGGCATCATCGCCCCGGTCAAAATTCGCGCTGCCTGCCCCGGCTGCACAGACTGTTGGGGCGGGTAGCCTGCCGGAATCTCCTCAACCACCGTCAGAACTGTCGGCGCGTCGGGGCTGCTGTTGGTCACATCTGCCTGCCGCACGGCATAACCGTCCATGGCTGAATTGTCCCAATGGGGAAAATCAAGCTGGCTGCTGATGGGCTGTGCCAGAATGCGCCCTGCTGCGGCAGAGAGGGGCACCCATTCCAGGTCATGCTGAGGATTGAGAGGGTGCGTCAGGTTGAGAATTCGCGTTTCGGCTTCTAGGACGGGCAGCATGAAGGTTTAGTAAGGGGCAGGTTTAGGGCTATCAGTAGAGTGGTCAAGAGAGTGGTCAAGCCCGGTCATGCTTAAGCTATACCATTCGCAGACCCGATTGGCGTAAGCCAGTCTCGGAAAAAGCCTTGCTGCACTCCAAACCTACCGGACTCTGAACCTAACTCTAAAAACCTAACTCTCTGGCCGACTGACAAATCGTTTTGCCTAGGCTGGGTTGAGCGGAGTTTTGTCCGTCAATCAGCTCAACGCTAAAAATAGCGACTCATCTAATTAAGAGGTTGTCGATCTTGCCCCTGATATGAAACAATAAGGGTTTGTGTTTAATTACTGACTCAGCAGGACTGGATTCGCTATGGCTAAGGGCGTTCGTGTCATTATTACGCTGGAGTGTACTGAGTGCCGCACCAATCCGGACAAGCGATCGCCCGGAGTGTCACGCTACACCACCACCAAGAACCGTCGGAATACCACCAACCGGATTGAACTGAAAAAGTTCTGTCCCCATTGCAACAAGCACACGGTTCATAAAGAGATTAAGTAATCTCTCCTTTGTACTTTCCCCTTGTGTTTAGAGATACTTTCAACTCCGAATCCCAATTCCTATGACCTACTACCGCCGTCGCGTTTCGCCCATCAAACCCGGAGATCCTATCGACTACAAAGATGTAGAACTGTTGCGTAAGTTCATCACTGAGCGCGGCAAAATTTTGCCCCGCCGCATCACCGGGCTGACGGCAAAGCAACAGCGCGACCTCACCCAGGCTATCAAGCGGGCCCGCCTGCTGGCGCTGCTGCCGTTTGTCAATCAAGAAGGCTAGATTATTACAAGAAGACTCGATTCTTTGCCTTGGGGCAGGGCTTTTGGGCGATCGCCCGCAGCTTTGATTTGCCCGACAGGTCGCTTTATGCCGTCCTCCCCTGATTCCACAGTGTTATGGACAAGGGAACTTTAATCGAATTTCGGCCAAGTGCTGAGGGCGGATCAGGCGCTGTTCGTCCGCGTCGTTTGGCTGTGGTCGATCGCCCAGAGGGAAAGAAGCTGTGGGTGGTGATTGATGAACGAGGCCAGGCTCATACGCTGCATCCTCGTGACATCACTTACATCGTCGCCAATCAAACCTATCAACCGTCTGAAATCAGCGCCTTTCTCAAGGAGGTGCAACCCTACCTGAATCCCGACAGCTTGGAAGTTGCCTGGGAGTTGCTGAGCGAAGATGGGGAAACGGTTAACCCAGCAGAGATGTCACTGCTGCTGTTTTCCGATGACAGCCCGCCGTTGCAGTATGCCGCCCATTGCCTGCTGTCGGATGACCGCCTCTATTTCAAGCAAAAGGGCGATCGCTACGAGCCGCGTCCGGCAGCACAGGTCAAGGAACTGAAGCATCAACAGTCGGTCATGCTCCAGCGACAGCAGGAGTGGGAGGAGTTTTTGGCTAGATTGCGCCGGGTGCTGGCAGGAGACTCGCTCGACTGGGCAGCTGGCGATCGCCCCTGGCTAGAAGCCCTGGAGCGGTTTGCTACGCTAGGAGAAGAAGCCAGCCACCGCACGCCCGCGCTAGAGGTTTTGTCGGCCCTGGGTCGTCCTGAAACCCCGGAGGAAGCCTTCCAGCTTTTGGTGGATCTGCGGCTCTGGCATCCCCATGAGAATTTATTTCTCCGTCGCAGTCAGATTCCGACCCAATTCCCTAGCCGAGTCCTTGAAGTGGCCCAATGTTGTCTCAATAATCCGCCTGCTGACGCTAGCCGCGATCGCCTAGACCTGACTCACCTCAAGGTCTATACCATTGACGATGAAAGCACGCGAGAGATCGACGACGGCCTGAGTGTCGAGTTTTTGCCCGACGGACAGCACCGCATCTGGGTTCACATTGCCGATCCGAGCCGCTGGATTACCCCAGGCGATGCGCTCGATCTAGAGGCACGGCGGCGTTGCATTACCCTGTATCTGCCCACGGGCATGAACCCGATGTTTCCACCAGACTTGGCAACTGGGCCCATGAGCCTCGTGCAGGGGCAACTGTGCTATGCCTTTAGCTTTGGCGTTCTAGTCGATGCCGATGGCGCAATTCAGTCCTATGAAATGCACCCGACTCGCATCAAGCCCACCTACCGCCTGACCTATGACGATGTAGACGAGATGCTGCAATTGGGCATCCAGGCAGAGCCGGAGCTAGAAATCCTGTATCAAACGGCGAGTCGGCGGCAGCGCTGGCGGATGCAGCAAGGCGCGATCAGTATTCAAATGCCAGAAGCGTCTATTAAGGTTACAGAAGAGGATGAGATTCGGATTGACGTGTTTGAAGAATCCGCCTCTCGCATCTTGGTGTCGGAGATGATGATCCTGGCGGGCGAGGTGGCTGGCCGCTATGGCGAGGCGCATGGACTGCCCCTACCCTATCGAGGTCAGGAGCAGCCCGAACTGCCGCCCGAAGAGGAATTGATGCTGTTGCCGCCGGGCCCGGTGCGGGGCTGTGCGGTGCGCCGCTGCATGAAGCGCAGTGAAATGGGTGTGACTCCGATTCGCCATGCAGGTTTGGGATTGGATGTATACGTGCAGGTTACGTCGCCGATCCGCCGCTATGCCGACCTGCTGGCGCATTTTCAGATCAAGGCGCATTTGCAGGGCGACCCGTTGCCCTTCTCGTCGGAGGAAATGACGGAGTTGCTGCAAGGCATTGGTTCTACGACCTACGAAATGGTGCAGGTAGAGCGCCAGACCAATCGCTACTGGAGTCTGGAGTATCTGCGGCGCAATGCAAACGAAGTTTGGCCGGCGCTGGTGCTGCGCTGGCTACGGGAACACGAGAACTTTGGGCTGGTGCTGCTGGAGGATCTGGGATTGGAGATGGCGATGCGCTTTAATCGAACGGTGGCAGTGGGCGATCGCCTCGATGTGAAAGTGTCCTACGTCGATCCGCGCCGCGACCTGATTCAATTCGTGGAAATTGATCAGGCTGTGCCCCAAGCCGCTTCTTAGCCTCCTGACTGAGAACTGTTCAAATCCATAGCAAGGTCTGGTTATCAATCGGGCAATAGTTGCCGTTCGCATCTAGTGCGCTAAAGCGGTGCAAAAACTCACGAACCGCAGGCGGCAAATGGGGAAAGTCGAACCAGGCATCGCCTTGGGCAATATCGGCCCAGAAGTGGCGCAGATGGGGGGCGATCGCCCTGGCTTCGGCATCGGCCAGCGCCAAGGGCGGCAGCGTCAGCAAGCGATGCATAAAAGCAAAAGAGCGATCGCCCATCCAGTCTCTCGAATAGGCCTGCAAATCCTCCCAGCCAGACAAGGCCGTAATGCGAGTCGTCTCCACCTGAATTTGCCATCGCCTCTGCTCGTCCTGAGTGGCGACCAGCACTCGATAGGGATGGGGATAGCTGACCAATGACCCCGTAGTGACTTCGTAAAGCGCTCCGTGCTGGGCTACGTCCTGGACATGTAAATGCCCTGTAAAAATCAGCCGCACTCCGGCAGGCTCTAATAGCTTGAGCAAATCCGCTGCATTTTTCAGCATATAGCGCTGGCCCATGCCGTGGCGAGCCTGTCCTGGCAAATGCTCCAGCACATTGTGATGCACCATCACCAGCACCAGATCATCGCCCACGGTTTCCAGCGTTTCTGCCAACCAGTGCAACTGCGCCTGATCCAGCCAGCCCGTCGGCAACTGCGCCCCGTCCTCATCGAAGGCAATAGAGTTCAGCCCGATCAGCCGCACTCCCGGCAAAATTTCGCGGGCATAATAGGGGCGATCGCCCCTATACCCAAACGGCTGATAAAGCTGCGGAAAATCGCGTAGCCCAATTGCCCGTTTCTCAGCATCCCGCGCAATAATGTCATGATTTCCTGGAACGACGTAAACCGGATAGGGCAACTGCCCCAATCGCTGCACGAGCCACTGGTGGTTTTCCCATTCCCCATGCTGGGTCAGATCCCCTGGCAACAGCAAAAAATCTAGCTCTGCGCTTGCTAGCGCCGCTAGAACTTGCTCTAGCGCTAGGACGCTGACTTCGACCAGATGAAACCGATGGGGATTGTCCCAAATGGTTTGGGGCAGCGCGATATGGGGATCACTAATGACGGCAAAGCGAAAGCGAAAGGTCATGGAGAAATTCACGAAAGCAGCGCAATGTCCCTTCCATCCTAATCGGGCAGACCGGCCGTCGTTGAATGCTTTCTAGTCGAAGGATGGCTTGCGCTCTGCACCCGCAAAAACCAATTCCAGCCCTGATCATTCAAATCTCTAGCCAAATCCCTAACCCGATTGCTCCGCCCGAAAGTAGTCCTGCACGATGGCTTCGATCCGCTCGGCGGCCCGCCCATCCCCAAACGGATTCACCGCATTGGCCATCGCGCTGTAGGCATCCGCACTACCGAGCAAGTTAGCAGCAGCAGCCAAAATATCCTCCGGACGCGTACCGACCAGTCGCGCCGTGCCTGCGGTGACGGCTTCGGGCCGCTCGGTGGTTTCTCGCAGCACCAGCACTGGCTTACCCAAACTGGGTGCTTCTTCCTGAATGCCGCCCGAATCCGTCAGCAGCAGATAGCACCGCTGGATTGCGCCCACTAGTTCTGCATAGTCTAGCGGCTCTGTCAAATAAACGCGGGGATGGTCGCCCAGCAGGGCCGTCAGCGGTTCCCGCACGGTTGGGTTGCGGTGCAGCGGCAGCAGCAGCGCTGTATCGGGAAACTTGTCTAACACTGCGAGAAATCCCTGAGCAATGTCCTGGAGTGGCGCACCCCAGTTTTCGCGGCGATGCACGGTTGCAAGCAAGATGCGATGCTGATCCCAGTTTAGGTTGGGAACCGGACAGTCAGGATGACGGGCTGCTACGGTCAACAGCGCGTCAATCACTGTATTGCCTGTTTGGTGAATGGCCCCCGTCACGCCCGACTGCCGGAGATGCTCTACAGATAATTCCGTCGGCGCAAAGTTAAGCTGAGCGATTTGGGAAATTAGACGGCGGTTGGCCTCTTCGGGGAAGGGGTTGAACAGGTTGTCTGTACGGAGGCCCGCTTCCACATGGCCGACTGGAATCTTTTGGTAAAACGCTGCTAGGGCCGCTGCAAACGCAGTTGTTGTGTCGCCCTGCACCAGCACCATCTGGGGGTTGAGTTCGGCAAACAGCGCCTCTAGCCCGCGCAAGCTGCGACAGGTGATGTCCGTCAGGCTTTGCTGGGGCTGCATAATGGCAAGGTCGCGATCGGCTTTCAGGTGAAATAATTGCATCACCTGATCCACCATTTCACGGTGCTGCCCGGTCAGGACAACTTGGGTGTCAAAGGCAGGATTGGCCCGAAACCGCTGAATCACCGGAGCCAGCTTGATGGCTTCGGGGCGAGTGCCGAGGATAATGCAAATGCGATGGGGCATGGGGTGAATTAGAGAGGAAAGGCGGACGTGGATGAGAGAGTGGGTGGGTGGAGGCGTGGGGTCAGGCGAAGACGACGGTGCGGTTGCCGTAGACCAGGACTCGGTTTTGCAGGTGATAGCGGACGGCGCGGGCGAGGACGATGCGCTCTAGGTCTTTGCCTTTGCGGATGAGGTCTGTGACTTGATCGCGGTGGCTGACGCGCACGACATCTTGCTCGATGATGGGGCCTTCGTCCAAGTCTTGCGTGACGTAGTGGGCGGTTGCGCCGATGATTTTCACGCCGCGCTCGTAGGCTCGCTGGTAGGGGTTGGCTCCGGCAAAGGCGGGTAGGAAGGAGTGGTGGATATTGATAATGCGAGGGAATTGGGCAATGAAGTCGGCGCTTAAGACCTGCATGTATTTTGCCAGGACGACGAGATCGATGCGGTAGTGGCGCAGCAGTTCAAGCTGTTTGGCTTCTTGCTGGGGCTTGGTGTCGGGGGTAATGGGGAGGAGGTGATAGTCGATGCCGAACTGGTGGGCGATCGCCTCTAGGTTTGGGTGATTGCTGAGGATCAGCGGAATCTCAGCAGCAAACTCACCGGCCCGCTGCCGCCAGATCAGGTCAAACAGGCAGTGGTCTTGTTTGCTGACCCAGATGGCGATGCGGGGAATTTCGTCAGAAAAGTGTAGCTCCCACTGGGCATTGAGCGGCTGGGCGATCGCCTGCCAGGCCACGCCAATTACTTCTCGCGGTAGATTAAACCCATCCAACTGCCACTCGATCCGCATGAGAAATAGCCCCGCGGAAGCATCCGTGTGCTGATCCGCATGGATGATATTGCCACCGTTAGAGTAGATAAAATTGGCAACCTTGGCGACGAGTCCAGGCTGGTCGGGGCAAGACACCAGAAGAATGGCGGTGGGGCTGGTCATGAGTCCCGCACTAGTCTTCTACCGCCAGACTAGAGCTTGAGAAAAATTTGGCATTCGTTTCCTGTTCGTCGTCTTCCTGTTCGTCGTCTTCTAGGTCATCGTCTGGCAGTTCGCTGTCTAAGCCTTGATGGGAGGCGACTGGTGATGGGCCGCCTTCACCCTCTTCGTCAATCATATTTGGGCTGATTAGCGTAATGTCGAACTCGTCAGGCGGCACGGTCGCTACGTTCTCGCGCTTCAGCATGAAGTAGATTGCCTGAACCTGAGGCCCGAAGACAATCTTATCTTCATTCTCCATATCATGGGCAGTGAGCTTTTTGCCATTAATCAGCAGACCATTGGAGCTAGCCTTGCCTTTGCCGTTGCCGTCCACAATGCGATAGTAATATCCGCCACAGCCATCTTCCACGCGAATCAGGGTTGCGTGGTGTCGAGAGACGAATTGAGAAATGAGCCGGATATCGCAGCTTGGATCTCGACCAATCGAGTAAGTTTCACGTTCCAGCGAGTATTCTCGCCGTCCCTTGTTGTCTTCGATGATGATCCGGTGACTGGAGTGCAATGCTGACATGCGATGATGACTCGCTCAACAATGGAACAACGTAAAAACCCCGTGATCGATAATTATCGATAACTCAGCAGAGATAAGCCACAGACCAGTTAGATAGGCACTGTAGCCTAGAGTCTGGCGATCGCACGGTTCCTTTCGACCACCTGTATCAACAAACTAATATAGCAATACCTCTGGCGATCGCCATACCTAATCTACGCCACAGGGTTGACGGTGGACATTCTCTATTGGGGCAATGAATCGGATCTTTTCCAATTGCCTTTGTTGGCGGCAGTTGCAATTCTTAACCGTTTCGGTCTTCATTCAGCGAAGTGGCGATCGCAGGCAGCGGCAGCCCCGGCGGGTATACGCCCTCTTCTTTAATCCGAGTGATCAGCGCATCGGGCACGGGCACCTTCAACTGCTTAGCCACCGCCCGCACAATGTCGCCGCGATCCAGCACACCCGCCACTGCCCCGGCCGGAGAGAGAACTGTAATCCGCTTCAGTCTCTCGGTTTCTAGCTTGTCGATGACATCTGATAGGGGCGATGCTTCTGTAACGCTGGGAATTTCTGTAAGCGGGCGGGCGATGTCTAGAAGCGTCCGATTCCATTGTCTGCGCTCCATGTGCTGCACATCTTCGATGAAGATTTGCCCCCGATAGCGTCCTTCTGATGCCGCATAGAACGCAGGCGGATAGGGATCTTCCCGCTGCACATAATCGCTGATAAAACGCTCCAGACTCAGATCCGCATCCACCACGCGAAACTCACGGGTCATCGCGTCTGCCGCCGTCAGCTTGTCCACTGCTTCTTGCACATCTGAAACGCGACTGTAGCCGCGGGCATGGCTCAAGATAAACCAGGCGATCAGCCCCAGCCAGAGGGCATTGAGGTTGCCTGCGGGAGACTGAACGTAGGCCATGACCGCCAGCGCAATGCCGAACCAGCCCAACGCCTGCCCCGACCGAGCGGCCCAGCGCATTCCCTGGATGCGGCTGCCTGTCAGCTTCCACACCGCTGCCTTGAGGACTTGCCCACCGTCTAGCGGCAGTCCTGGAATCAGGTTGAACAGGGCCAGCACCAGGTTAATGGCAGAGAGTCGTGTGGCGATGAGGTGCAGGGGGGTGTCTGTGGGAAGCACCTGGGCCGCCCCAGCCAACAGCAGAAACAGGGCAAAGCTAACCGCCGGGCCAGCGATCGCCACTTGAAACATTTGCCCCGGTGTTTTGGATTCGCGGTCGATCGAGGCGATGCCGCCGAAGAGAAACAGCGTAATCGAGTTGACCCCAATGCCCTGCGATCGCGCCGTCAGGCTATGGCCCAACTCATGCAGCAGCACCGACCCAAACAGCGCCAGCGCCAGCCCCAGCCCGGTAATCCAGGCCACACCCACCGGATAGCCTGGGCTTTGTTGCAACATCAGGCTGTTGGAATAGGTAAACAGCCCCAGGATCAAGAACCATGAGGAGTCAACCAGCAGTGGAATGCCAAAAATCGAGCCAACTCGCCAACCTGCCCTCATTTGCCCTCCTGGCTGCATCGGGGCGGCACACCCACCGCCGAATAAGACACTGCCTGAGAGACCGTTGCGCGAATAGCAGGGGGTAGGAGTGACGGCTCCACAACACTTGCAGGGAAGAGATGATGGAGTCATGGCTGAAAGCAAGCTTGCGAAAGGCAATAAAAGCTTTCAGGTCTTGATCCAACTTTCTCTGCAACTGCGACAAACTGCTAAGACTTGCGCCAGTCCCCTCAGGCTTGCTCTTATTCTACTAGGCTGACCTGGCAAACAGATGAGCCTGCGGGCGGATGCTCCCCAAACAGGGCAGCCGTGCTTCCTGCCCGCAGGTGGGTCACCCGCTAGAGCAGCCCTGCGTTCGACAGACCCAGCACAAACCCAGCCCCCAGCAGGTGGCCAAAGCTCATGGTGGCCAGCAGTTCGGGCAAGCCGAAGCCGGTGAACATGGCAGGCAACTCGACGGGCAGGGCAGGGCCAACGCCGCGCTTTTGAATGGCGTAATAGCCAATGGCGATCGCAAACAAATTCGCGGCGGTCATAACAATCGCAGTGTTAATCGACCAGGGGGCCGTCGTCGCTGTGGCGATGAGTGCAGTGTGAAACGCAACGTGAAACAATGTGAGATCTCCCCTTTTGTTTGGAACTTGTGTTTTGAAGTGTTTTGAACTCGCCGATCCTGACACCATGCGGAGGCGTGGTGCAAAATCATTCCTGATCTTAGAGAGGCAAGTTTGATGAAACACAATTTGTTGAAAGAGTTAACAGTTCTGGGCACTCCCGATACAAAACTATGCAGAGTCCTGCCGAGTCCGTTTCTGCCGAGTTCTACTTGGCGCGCTCCACGCCGCTGCGGATCAAAATCTGCGGCATCACCCAGCCAGACCAAGGGCGGGCGATCGCCCGTCTCGGTGTGTCTTCACTCGGCTTTATCTGCGTGGCTGCGTCGCCGCGCTATGTGACTCCAGAACAAATCCGGGCAGTCGTTGAGGCGCTGCCGCCCGAAGCCCCAGTGGATCGGGTCGGCGTGTTTGTGGATGCCACCCTGGAGGACATTCAGCAGGTGGTGGCGATCGCCCAACTCACCGCCATTCAGCTTCATGGCAACGAGTCGCCAGACGACTGCCAGCGGGTGCGCGATGCCTTGCCCAACCTTGAGATTCTCAAAGCGCTGCGGGTGCGCGATGCCGCAATCCTCGATTTGGCTCACCGCTACACGCCTCATATCGACACGCTTTTGCTCGATGCCTACCATCCCCACCTCTACGGCGGCACGGGTGCAACCCTCGACTGGGCAATGCTGCGGGACTTTGACCCTGGTTGTCCTTGGCTGCTGGCGGGCGGCCTTACCCCCGACAACGTGCAACACGCCCTGCAAGCGGCCCGTCCCCACGGTATTGACCTCTCCAGCGGCGTGGAGCGCTCCCCTGGCGACAAGGATTTGGAATTAGTAAAGCGGCTGATGGGGGCGATCGCCAATGGGTCGCCGGGAATCCGAACCTAAAGCTTGGGACAGGTGCATTGACGGGCGATCGCCAGAACGATCACCAGAAATTACCAGCACATCGAGCGCGAACTGAAACAGCCCCTGAAACAAACTCTATAGAATTTGGAACTTTATCCCGTTCAGAACTGTGATACGAGTAAAACATTCTGTGTTGTGGGTTATAGGCTATGGTGCGTTGCCAGAAGCCCGGCAAGCGGTCTGTATTTCGCCACTGTGTGAACCTGCTGGGCTTGGCTTTCTGTACGGTCGGCTCCTAACCCCTAATCCTGATCCCTAAGATGGACGAACTGCAAGAACTGGTCATCGAAGCCTGTCGCCATCCCCCCGGCAGCCCCCAACGTCAGCGAGCCTTGACCAAAGTGATCCGGCTGGCCTCGCGCAAGCTGTGGCGAGAGAGCGTCGCCTATTACGAAGATGCGCTCCAGCAGACCTGGGTCTATTTCTGTCAGAACGTGTGTGAGGCAACCACTGGGCGCAAATACGACCCCACCCAGAGCAGCGTCGTTACCTGGCTCAGCGCATACTTAAAGCGGCGGCTGCAAGATTTCTACATTCAAGGGCGAGAGCAGGAGAGCCGACGGGCCGCTGTGCGGGGCATGGCCTCGCGCTCCGGCGAAACGGGAGACTTGATCGACCCAGTGGATAACCTGGTGGCGAATCCCGATGTGCCGCCGATTTTGCAGGAGGTGCGGGATTGGGTGGAAGCGGACGGCAGCGGCGATCTGGTGAAAACCCACATCAAAGGGCGACCCGATGTGAACTGTCGGGCCTTGCTGCTGCGACGGCTACCGCCAGAAACAAGCTGGGAAGACATTTCGGCCGAGTTTGGACTGCCGATTTCCACCCTGAGTAGTTTTTATCAGCGACAGTGTTTGCCCCGGTTGCGTAAATTTGGCGAGTCCGAGGGATATCTGTAGAGGAGGACTTGCCCAAGGACTGACCCCTATGACACACAACACCGCCCAGCTTGACGATTTCGCATTAACGCTGCCCCTGCCGCAGGCGGCCCGACAGCTTGCCCAGCAGTTTGCCAGCCAGCAGCCAACCCCAGCCAAAGCCGAACAGGTGCGTCACAATACCCTAGCGGTGTGGGTGGTCAATGAGTATTTACAAATGATGGGCATCGAGACCGATCTGGAGCGGGGAGATAGCTGGAATGCGATCGCCCGTCTCGCAGCCGACGTTGCCGATCTCGAAGTCATCGGCGCAGGCAGGCTGGAATGCCGCCCCATTCAAAATTTATCCACGCCTTGCCCGGTGCCGCCCGAAGTGTGGGGCGATCGCATCGGGTATGTGGCGGTTCACATCGACGCATCTCAGCGCGAAGCCTCTATTCTGGGTTTCACCCCCACCCTAGAGCCGGGTGACGACGGCCCAGCGCTGCATCCGGCACACCTCCAGCCCCCCGAAGATTTAATGGATCACCTCGATCGGCTGTTGCATCCTTGGGTGGCGACCTCGCTGGCACGGGCAGGGGCCCGCCTTAACCATTTGGGACAATGGCTGCAAGGGGCGATTGATGCAGGCTGGAGCGCGGTGGATGCCATTCTCAGCCCAGAGCAACTCAGCCCAGCCTATGCCTTTCGTCAGCTCAGTCGTGCCGCTGTGCGCCGAGCCAAACTGGTCGATGTCGGCATTTTGCTGCCGTTGGTCATGGAACTCAGCCCCAGTGCAGAGCAAATCGGGCAGACCGATATCTGTGTCCAGCTTTATCCTAGTCCTGGCGCATCCAGCCTGCCGCCCAATACCCATCTCCGCATTGTGGACGAGTCGGGCAGTGTGTTTCTAGAAGCCCAGTCCACCACGCTAGAAGACTATCTGCAACTGCGCTTTAGCGGCATCTCTGGCGAAACCTTTCAGGTGCAAGCTGCAATGGGCGACACGACCGCGACAGAAGCATTCTTGATTTAGAGCCGTGGACAAGTTAGTAACGCTGCGATTTGGTGAAGGCAGCTTTGAGCAGGGGTTTCCGGCGACGCTCCAAATTGGTGAAGAAACGGATGCTGCTTTGGGGCTGGCGGTGCGGGTGACGACGGAAGTCGCGGGCAAGCTGCCGCCTGCGTCAGATTTACCGGATTTATATCACCAGTGGCAGGCAGCCTATCGACAATTGGGCATGGCGACGCGGCTGAATGCGCCGGATGACCAGGTGAAAAATGTGTCGCGGGCCGCCAGCCGACAGGTTTGCCAGCAGGCCGCCAGACAGTTGGGCGATCGCCTGAATGAATGGCTGCGGGCGGAATCTTTTCGGCGGGTGCGCGAAACCTGGTTTGCGGCGCTGTCGCCCACGGACACAGTGCGGCTGATCGTGCAAACTGAGGATCGGCTGCTGCAACGGCTGCCGTGGCATTTGCTCGACCTGTTTGAACGCTACACCAACCTGGAAATTGCCCTCAGTGCGCCGACCTATCAGCGGGTGCTGCACCCCCCCAAGCCCAAGGGCAAAGTGCGAATTTTGGCGATTTTGGGCAATAGCGCGGGGATTAACGTGCAGGGCGATCGCACGCTGCTGGAACATCTCTCGCCCCAGGCCGACGTGACCTTTTTGGTGGAACCCGACCGCAAAGAATTGAGCGATCGCCTCTGGGATCAGCCGTGGGACATCCTGTTTTTTGCGGGGCACAGTTCCACCGAGCTGGCCGCAGACGCGGCAGGCGGCGACACCGGACGCATCGCCATCAACCCCAGCGATTCCCTGACGATCGAAGAATTGCGCTATGCCCTGCGAAACGCGGCCGCTCAGGGGCTAAAGCTGGCGATTTTCAACTCTTGCGACGGACTGGGGCTGGCCCGCGCCCTCGCCGACCTGCACATTCCTCAACTGGTGGTGATGCGCGAACCCGTGCCCGACCGCGTGGCGCAGGAGTTTCTCACCGATTTTCTGCGGACGTTTGTGCGGGGCGAGTCGCTCTATCTGTCGGTGCGGCGGGCGCGAGAACAACTCCAGGCAATCGAAAACGAGTTTCTCTGCGCCACCTGGCTGCCCGTCATTTGCCAAAACCCGGCAGAGCGTCCCCCCACCTGGCAAGCGCTGTTGGGGCGATCGCCCAAACGAGTCGAGTCGCCCAGTTCCCTTCCCGCCGCCGCCACCCGCCTACACCGCCGCCGCCTGCATCGCCGCGAAGTCTGGCAGCGCCGTTTGCGTCGGGGGCTGCGCCGCGTGCCGATGGCGATCGCCCTCAGCGCGTTGGCAGCGGGGCTGGTCATCGGGGGGCGATCGCTCGGCTGGCTGCAACCTGTGGAACTCGCCACCTACGACCACATGCTGCGCCTGCGCCCCGCCGAACGAGAGCCAGACCCGCGCCTGCTGATCGTCACCATCGACGAACAGGAGAAAGCACAATTGGGACAGCAATATGGTGAATACTGGTATTCCCTGTCGAATGCAAACCTGAATCGCTTGATCGAGATCTTGGATCAGAGCGGAGCCAGGTTGATTGGCGTTGACCTATATCGTGACCTGCCAATTGAACCCACAAACGCTGCGCTGGCTCGACAGTTTCGCCAAAACCCAAAGGTTATCGGTGTTTGTAAAGTGCCTGTGGATGGCAAGGGCGGCATTGCGCCCCCGATGGAAATTGCGGCAACTCGGCTGGGGTTTTCGGACTTTGTAGAGGATAAAAAAGAAAGCCAGGTTCGCCAGGCCAGCGCTGAAGGACGGGCGATCGCCACCAGCCACTCCTCAAATTCCCCAAATTCCCCTGTAAGCCAAAATAACGAAGACCCACCGAAGCAAGACCCACTGAAGCAAGACCCACCGATGGTGCGTCGCCATCTGCTGGCCATGCGTGAGGAACTTTCGGACGAAACAGGCTGCCTCCCCGATCTCGCCTTCAGCACGCTGCTGGCAGGTCGGTATTTAGAAGCCGAGCAGATCCCGATAGGCATTACAACCGATGTATTACAACTGGGCGATCGCACCTATCCACTGCTGCGGCAGCGATCGGGCGGCTACAAAGCGTCCACTTTTGACTATCGTGGGGCGCAGATTTTGCTCAATTACCGAACGGTGCGCCCGCTCTACGACAGCCCGTTCAAGCAGGTGAAAATCAGCGACGTGCTGAATGGGCGAGTGCTGCCGGATGTTTTCAAAGACCGCATCGTCATCATTGGATACATCCCCGAAGATTCGGGCAAATCGTCGGACATTTGGAAAACGCCCGTTGCCTCCAAAATGGATGGCGCTATTGTGCAGGCTCACATGACCAGCCAGTTAATCAGCGCAGCTTTCAACGAGCGACCGCTGCTGTGGACTTGGTCGCATGGGCTAGAAATGCTGTGGATTGGGGGTTGGGCGGCGCTGGGCGGGCTGCTGGTGCTGCTGTTCAAAGGCCCCTGGCGGCTGCTGGGGGCGATCGCCCTGGGATTGCTGCTCTTGGGGGCGATCGCCCAGGGTGTCTTCATCGTTTGGGGCGGCTGGCTGCCGCTGGTTCCCGCGTTTTTGGCCTTTAGCCTCAGCACTGTCCTCGTCATCATCTACCGCTATCGCCTAGTGCAACTGACGCTCCTGTTTTTTGTCAACCTTATCCTGATCATGACCCGCGGCCAGCGTTCTACATAAAGTGCTTCAAGTGCTTTAAAACCCAGTGCTTCAAAGCCCAGTGCTTCAAGCACTCCCAAATCAGGGCTAGGGAAACTCCAGCCCACCCTTTTCGTCTTGCTGCGTAAAAGTGTGAAGATTCCCTGAAGTGAATAGTGTGGGAAGAATCAGGCCCCTCCAGCGTGAGGTTGCACAGGACCCCAAACACCTTATCCGTGTGCCTCCCCACTAGCCCCCTTAAGCGAGGACACCGAATTATGAATGCACCTAGATTCTGGATTCCATCTGCGGCGATCGCCGCTGCTGCGATTCTGGTTTTGTCTACTGCTCCGGCTGTGGCACAGCGCTATGAATCGTCCAGCGGCAACGCACCCGGTGCAGATCGGGCAATCGGGGGCGGTGGTCATCGTTATCGGGCCCCGCTGCCGCCCGAAGCAGGCGCACCCGCTGGGCGGCCCTTTGGCGGAGCCAGCCGGGGCGGTGAGGATGCCCGCATTTGCCAATCGCTTGCCGCCTTAGTCCCGTCCACTCGCGAGGTTGGGCGCAACGGCAGAGAATACACCAGTGTTTGGGCCCTCACTGCCGCCGCCCATCCCACCTTCTGGTTCTACGTTCCCTATGCCATCACCAGCGATGAACCCGCCGAATTCGTGCTGTTTGACGATCAGCGACGCATTATGTATCGAAAACAGGATATTGTCCTGAGCCATGAATCGGGCATTATCGGAATCTCCCTCCCAGACACCGCGCCCGCGCTAGAAGCCGGACGGATGTATCGGTGGAACTTCCAGACTCGGTGCGGCGGCGAAGTCGTCTTTGTGGAAGGCTGGATTCAGCGGACTGAGCTAGATTCCAACCTCACCGCCGAAATCGACCGCGCCCTGCCGCTTGACCAGGCCGCGATCTACGCCGAAAACGGCATCTGGTATGATGCGCTGACCATTTTGGGCAACTTGCGTCGCGAAGATCCCGAACATCTCGACGTAGTAAACGCCTGGGTGGGGCTGCTAGATGTGCTGGATCTGGGCGAAGACGAAGAGGACATCATCCTCACGCCGATTGTCTCTATAGAGTCAGCAGAAGCGTCAGCAGAGTAGGTGCAGAGGCAGGGGTCGAGGCAGTCCCTATTGCAGTGCCCCTCTCTGGCCCCTTGTAAACCCCATTGCCCCTGGCTTGAGCCATCCCGGTGATAGAGCTAGAATGTTTACATTCCTTTACACACTGGGTTTCATGCAAACTGCGATCGCCCCTGCTGTGGGAGCCTATTGGAACTGGCGCGGCTATGCCATTCACTATGTCCGTGCAGGAGAGCGACGGGGCGATCGCCCACCCTTGCTGCTGGTGCATGGGTTTGGGGCATCGACCGATCACTGGCGCAAAAACGTGGCAGGCTTAAGCGCCGACTTTGAAGTGTGGGCAATCGACCTGCTGGGATTTGGGCGATCGCAAAAGCCAGACATAACCTACAGCGGCGACCTCTGGCGCGACCAGTTGCATGACTTTATTACCGAAGTGATTCGGCGGCCCGTGGTATTGGCGGGCAACTCGCTGGGTGGCTATGCCTCGCTGTGTGTAGCGGCGCAGCGCCCCCAATCCGCCGCAGGGCTGGTGCTGCTAAACTGTGCCGGAGCCTTTACCGAAACAGTGCAAACCGCTCAGCCCAATCTCCTCCAGCAGTGGTTGGGAGACACCGTGCGATCGCTCTTGCTGCAACCGCTCCCTAGCTTCCTGCTGTTTCAATACGTCCGGCAAAAATCCGTCATTCGCAAAACCCTGGAAAAGGTCTACCTCGATCGCAGCGCCGTTACCGACCAGCTTGTAGAGGATATCTACCGTCCGTCTTGCGATCCGGGCGCGCCTGCCGTGTTCGCGGCTGTATTCAAGTCTCCCCGTGGCGAAAAAAACGACGCGCTGCTCACCCAGATGCAGTGCCCGCTGCTGATGCTCTGGGGCGAGGGCGATCCGTGGATGAATGCCCGCAGCCGGGGTGCCCTCTTTCGCCAGCACTATCCCAGCCTGACCGAGCATTACCTAAAGGCAGGGCATTGTCCCCATGATGAAGTGCCGGAGCAGGTGAACGCACTCATCAAAGATTGGGTTTTGCAAATCGGAGAAGATGAGAGAGGGATGATGGGATGATGAGAGAGTGGGATGAGGAAAGGACGGTTAGGCCGTCTTTGCAACTTGCAAAAGTCTGTCTTTGTCAATCGCTCCTCTTTGCCCGTCGCTCCATCGTCTAGGCACGCCATCCCGGTTTGTGATTGGGTTTCTGTGGTTAAGTTCTGATGTCTTCTTCTCGCCCTTCCCTTGAATCTGAATTGCAGCGGCTACGGCAGCTTCGGTTAGCTATTCTGCGGATTCACAAAGCCCTTTTGGAGTCAGAGCGCGGCATTTATGAAGAATTTCATGGCCCGATTCGCTCAAATACGGAGTTTTTTAAGCTGGTGATCGAGGATGACGGTTGGTTTAGCTGGCTGCGCCCGATTTCTCAGTTTGTGGTGCAAATCGACGATGTTGTGCTGTCTAAAAAGCCGGTCTCTATGGAGCAGGTGGATGAATTATTCAACCGAGCGCGGGTGCTGATGCAGCCGTCAGAATTTGGCACAGAGCTAGAAAAGGGCTATTTTCGGGCGATTCAGCGAGATCCGGCAATCGCGCTGATGCACGCCGAAGTGTCTCGCTTGATGACGATCGACTGATCCGTTAATCAGATTCAACCCTTCAATCCACTACTCTCCTGACTTAATCTATCTTTCACCACTTCTGGCTTATTTTTTATTTTGTAGAGTTAAGCGATTTTAACTCTTATTTAGCCTATTCTTATCCTCTTGTTTGTGATGATTGAGAGTAAGTTGGGAAATATAAAGATTGTTTTTCGGATTTAAGTAGATAGACCCAATTAAAAATTAGCTCCTAAACCCTGAGCCGCCCGCTGCGCGGGTGACGCAGGGTCTTTGAGTTTTATGTTTATTGATATCTACCTACTTAGAAAATTCATTTAGCAACTGTTTTTTGCCAGAAGTGGTGAATCTTGACTGTAAAGCTTTAAAGAAGCCAACCCCCAAAGATCCGACCATTGAGGAAAAGTATGAGAGTAGAAGAAATAAGCAGATCGTAATGGGCAAAAGTATCGATACTTTGTACTAAATTTTGTACTAAATTTGGGCATAGATCCGCTGTGTCAAACCTGCGTTCAACACTTCTGCTGTTCTACCGCTAGACCTAGTCTTGAAAGCTTGCTATGACAGTCGATAACACCGATAATACTTGCTCTCTTGTTCATTCGCTTCTCTCACCGACTCGGCTTCGTTTGGATTCCACGTTGCAGGAGCTAACGCTATATTATTGCTGTCTCGAAATGGAGGTTCCAGGTGGGCAGTTGTTTAAATGCTTTGAGCAAGAACCTCTCCTGCCAGGCGTAATTTTAGTCGAGTCAGGAAAGTTTGCTGGCGTTATCTCAAGGCAGCGCTTTTTTGAGCGGATGAGCCGCCCCTATAGTCTGGAGCTATTTGTCCGTAGACCAATTCGTATTCTGTATGAGTTTGTTAGTACAGAGCTTTTGATTCTACCAGGAAATACTCCGATTCCAGTTGCCTCAAAGCTAGCATTAGAGCGATCGCTCGATCTCCTATATGAACCTATCTTGGTCGAACTTGAACCGGGTGAATATCAGCTTCTCGCGGTCAATCAATTGCTGTTGGCTCAGTCCGAAGTTCACCAAGTTGCACTAGAGGCTTTGCAGCATAGTCAGCAAGCACTAGCACTGGAAAAAGAGCAGCTAGAACAGCGAGTGCTAGAGCGAACCCGCGAACTAACTGAGACACTGCAAGACTTGAAGCAAATGCAAGTTCAACTGATTCAAACAGAGAAAATGTCAAGTCTAGGGCAGATGGTTGCAGGCATTGCACACGAAATCAATAACCCTGTAAACTTTATTTATGGAAACTTGGGTTATGCTATGAGATATTCTCATAATCTACTGGAGCTTGTGGCGTTGTATCAGCAAGAATATCCGCAAGTTTCACCCAAAATTCAGCAAAAGATTGAGTCCATTGATCTGTCATTTTTGCAGGATGATTTACCCAAGATTCTTGAGTCTATGCGGATCGGGACACAGCGTATTAGACAGATTGTTCTGTCTCTCCGAAATTTTTCTCGTCTAGACGAATCTTCTAAAAAACCTGCTGATCTTCATGAAGGAATAGAAAGTACGTTACTGATTCTCAACAATCGACTAAAGCAAGGGATTGAGGTAATTAAGCAATATGGTGATCTGCCACTGGTAGAATGTCATCCTGCTCAAATTAACCAAGTTTTTATGAACTTGTTAAGTAATAGCATTGATGCCCTTCTGGAAGATAGCCAAAGCCATCCTAAGCAAATTACGATTCGCACTGCTCAAGTCGATGAGGACAGGGTGTGTATTGCGATCGCCGATAATGGCCCTGGCATTCCATCTAGTATTCAAGACAAGTTATTTGATCCGTTTTTCACGACCAAACCTGTTGGCAAGGGAACTGGGCTAGGGCTTTCGATTTGCTTCGACATTGTGAAAAAGCATCGCGGCGAAATTCGCGTTCAGCGCGATCGCCCACAAGGAGCAGAGTTTCAAGTTTTCCTACCCATCCAATAAGCAGTGCAGTCAGCTGCACTGGCCTCTAAAAAGTTGATGAGAGGTCAAAAGCCTTTATTGCTAGAGAGTTTAGCCGTTTTCTGGGAGTTCTCCTGAAAGGATAGTCTGTCAATGTTTTTCGGCTTCCATCACCTGTTAACGATTCAGTGCTTGTGTTTCAAGGGCTAATTGCTTAGCAAGCCAAGATTTTCTAGAAAGCGGGCAATGAGCTAGAACGGCTCTATCGTAAACCCTGGAGCGGGCAGGACGGCAGATGCATTGCCAAACGAAACCACGCTAGGCGGCGTTCCATCAGGACTAAAAGCAACTGCAAAAAGCAACTGCAAAAATAGAAGTCAGCGTATGGGTAAAAACAGGGTCAATAAACTGCGCTTGGGCGAAGTTAACTCTGTGCAGATTACGTTTTTGCAAATAGGCGTGGCGTAGCGTCAAACCCGAAAAATCATACCCTGTTAAATCCAGGTCAGAGTGACCCATGAGATTGAGTAAGTTACCTGCCAGCCGCAAGCAGGATGCCATTCCATTCCACGGCAAAGCGTCGGATTATCGTCTGGGCGCATCGCCCGCGGGCAAAGGCACAGCAATTTTTCGGGAAACGGGCAAAGGAAACGGGCAAAACCGATGGGCTAATCGCCGTCGTGTAGAGCAGCGGCAAGCTCAACCTCAACAGCAGCGCCTTCCAGTTTGTGTAGCCGAATTCACTGACTGACAAATCCTTTCCCTCAACCCCAGTCCCTTAGCCCAACAAAGGAAATGCTTCTAGAATCAGATGCATGACCAACTGCGAGAGACCTTGCGACAGCTTTTTTTGTTCATCCTGCCTCAGAATCCATTACCCTATCCATGCCCAAGCCTGCTCCTCAGCCAGTCCCCAATCCTCGAAGCGCCGCAGCAGGCGAATTTGGGCTATTGGCCGAAGCGCTGGTGGCGCAATGGTTGACCCAGCAGGGCGCGGAAATCTTGCAGCGGCGGTGGCGCTGTCGCTGGGGTGAGTTAGATTTGATCGCCCAGCTACCGCCAACCGCAACGGCTGCTGCTACGCTGGCGTTTGTCGAAGTGAAGGCGCGGCAAAATGTGGGATGGGACGTGGGGGGGCTGCTGGCGATCACGCCGCAAAAGCAAGCCAAGCTATGGCAGGCCGCAGAGCTATTTCTGAGCGACTATCCAGACTTGGCAAACGAAAATTGCCGATTTGACGTGGCGCTGGTGTGGGGGCGATCGCGCCCCATTTCGCGTCTCATTTCGCCCACTCGCTCAACGCCTGCGCCCCACCTCCGCATTCCAGACAGCCCCATCGAACTGGGTCAGCCCGTGGCGATCGCCCACTACACCCTCATCCTGCAACACTACCTCCCCAACGCCTTCAGCCAGTGCTAGCCACCCACCTATCCCAACACTTATGCGTCTCCACGTCATCAACCCCAACACCAGCCGCGACATGACCCACTCCATCGAGCAAATTGCGGTCGAAAATGTCTCTGGTGAAACAGAAATTCTCACCACCTGCCCAGCCCATGGCCCCGCCTCGATCGAGAGCTATTACGACGAGTATCTAGCAATTCCCCATGTGCTGGCGGAAGTGCAGCGGACGGAAGCAACGACCGACGGCTATGTGCTGGCGTGCTGGGGCGATCCGGGGCTAGAGGCAGTGCGCGAAGTGACGACCAAGCCCGTGGTTGGGATTGCCGAAGCGTCAATGTATGCGGCGAATGCGATCGCCCCCCGCTGGTCGGTCGTCACGACGCTGCGCCGCAGTCACCACATGGTCGAGGCGATCGTGAAAAAAACTGGGCTAATGGAGCGCTGTGCTTCGATTCGCTGCGTGGATATGCCCGTGCTAGCCTGCGAAGTTGAACCCAATGCGGTGATGGAGGGACTGATTCACATGGGCAAGCAGGCGCTCAGCGAAGACGGGGCAGAAGCGATCATTCTCGGCTGCGCGGGTATGGGCGGCATGGCAGAATATCTCAGTGGGGAACTGGGGGTGCCCTGTGTCGATCCGGTGGCGGCGGGTGTGCGCTTTGCCGAAATGCTGGTGAACCTAAACCTGCAAACCAGCAAGTGGTTGACCTATAAATCTCCAGAGAAAAAAGCGTTCAAATAAAACCCAGAAATCTAAGAAAACTGCTCAGGCTGGTTCAATATTGGCAATGCGGAACCCCATCTGGCATTCATACTGTTCTGGCAGGTTTTCCGACGGCTTGCCCAGGGCGCGGCCGCAGCGCAGCCGTCCCTGCTGCCAGCGGGGCTGGCCGCTGCGATCGGCCATCAGGCAGCTTTGACACACCTGCTGCGGCTGAAGCAGTTGATCTTCCATAAGGATGACGAGCATAAGCACCTCCCGCAATGAAGGTAAGGTTTGGCTTGCGACAATACCTTCGCCACTATCTTCCCAGTACCTTCATTGTATGGCAGCTTGTTTGAAGCGCCAGTTAAGTTTATCGGTGGTTTATGGCGGGCTTATGGATTGTTTAGCGAGTTGTTTGCAAGCAGCGGCGGGCAATCTGGTGCGATCTGGTGCGATCTGGTGCGATCTGGTGCGATCTGGTGCGATCTGGTGCGATCTGGTGCGATCGCCCAAGCGCCATCCGGTGGCTGATGGGGAGCTGCATCAGCCACTTTAGGACGCAGGCTCAGTATCAAAAAACGATATCTTAAGCCTGAAAGAATAATATCACTTTTAGATATCAAGTCAAGATTCCACCAGAAATCCCTGAAAAGCAATTCTGGAAAGCGATTAGAATAAAAGCGAGTGGGCAATGGAATACTCGGCTAAAAAGCTTTCCACACAAGCGTTTGAGCTTCCATTCGGTAAATCAGGATACAAAATGAGGCGTTTGAAACGTCTTATTTCTTGCTGTAGATAGATTCAAATGGGTTTGTAAAACGCTGTATACCGTATACAGCAAAGCGACAGACGGAGATCACAGACGGAGATCTATGCAAAACCTGAAGGCGATCGTGATTGGGGCTGGGATTGGTGGCTTGACGGCTGGCATCGCCCTGCAACAAGCCGGATATGAAGTGGAAATCTATGACCGAGTGAAGGAAATACGCCCGGTGGGGGCGGGGATTTCTGTCTGGTCGAACGGCGTGAAAGTGCTGAATCGTCTGGGGTTGGGCGATCGCATGGCCGAGATTGGCGGCATCATGAACCGGATGCAGTATCACACCAAGGCGGGGGAACTGCTGAATCATATCGAGCTTGCGCCGCTGATCCACAAAGTTGGGCAGCGCCCCTACCCGGTTGCCCGCCGCGATTTGCAAATGATGCTGATGGCGGCGTTTCCTGGCGAGGTGCATCTCGACTGTCGCTGCATCGGCGTGGAGGAAGACGACCACGGCGTAACGGTGCAGTTTGCCAACGGGCGCGAGGCGCGGGGCGACTTTTTGGTGGCGGCGGATGGCATTCGCTCGGTGCTGCGGAGCTATGTGGTCGGGCGCGAGGTGGAGCCGCAGTATGTAGGCTATGTGAATTGGAACGGGCTGGTGTCTGCCGATGCTGAACTGGCTCCGCCCGAAAGCTGGGTGATTTACGTTGGCGAACACAAGCGGGCCTCGATGATGCCTGTGGCGGGCGATCGCCTCTATTTCTTCCTCGACGTACCACTGCCCAAAGGCACGCCCGCCGATCCAGCGACCTATCGTGATGAATTGAAAGCCCACTTTGCGGGCTGGGCCGACCCCGTGCAGCGGCTGATCGACCGCTTTGATCCCTACACCGTGGCGCGGCCCGAAATTCACGACGTGGGCCCGATCGATCGCTATGTGCGCGGGCGGGTGGCGCTGCTGGGCGACGCGGCCCATGCCACCTGCCCCGATTTGGGTCAAGGCGGTTGTCAGGCGATGGAAGATGCGTTGGTGCTGGCTAACTATTTGCTGACCACCAACATCAGCGTCGAGTATGCCCTGAAGCGCTATGAGTCGGAGCGCATGGCCCGCGCCAACGCCGTTGTGGAAAAAGCCCGCAAACGGGCCGAGCAAATCCACGGCAAAGACCCCGCCGTGACGCAGCAGTGGTATCACCAACTGGCGACGGAAAAGCCGACCGACGTGACCGATGCCATTAGTAAGGTGATCTTGGCGGGGCCACTTCGCTAGATTTCCTACGCCAGTTTTTTTGCAAAATAACCGTTTGGAGCAAGCATCAATGGTGGGTAAGCTGACGACCCATGTTTTGGACACAGCCCATGGCCGCCCGGCGGCGCAGATGGCGATCGCCCTCTATGCCATCCACGGCGGCATTCATCCCAATGGCGACGAGCGCACGCTACTGAAAACCGTCACCACCAACGCCGACGGCCGCACCGACGCGCCCCTGCTCAGCGATGGCGATTTGAAAGCCGGTGTTTACGAACTGGTGTTTTCCGTCGCCGACTATTTCGCCCAGTTTCCCGACGCACTGCCCGACCAGCCCTTCCTCAGCCAGATTCCCATCCGCTTTGGCATCGCTGACGCAGACGCGCATTATCACGTCCCGCTGCTGGTGTCGCCGTGGTCCTACAGCACCTATCGCGGTAGTTAAAGCCAAAGTTCTAGCTCGCCTCTGCCTGCGCCACATCTAGCCAAGTCTTCACCACCGTATCCGGGTTCAGGCTAATGGAGTCGATGCCCTGGCTAACGAGGAAGCGGGCAAAGTCGGGATAGTCGCTTGGCCCCTGGCCGCAGATGCCAATCTTGCGGCCGTTGGCTTTGGCCCGTTCGATGACGACGCGGATCATCGTTTTCACGGCTTCGTTGCGCTCGTCAAACACGTTTGCCACCAGCGCCGAATCGCGGTCTAGCCCCAGCGTGAGCTGTGTCAGGTCGTTGGAGCCGATCGAGAAGCCGTCAAAGATTTCGCTGAACTCGTCTGCCAGAATCACGTTGCTGGGTACTTCGCACATGACGTAGACCTGCAAGCCGTTTTCGCCACGTTTTAGCCCGTTGCGCTCCAGTTCCGCTATTACTTTGCGCCCTTCCTCTGGCGTGCGACAGAAGGGAATCATGGGAATTACGTTGGTCAGGCCCATCTCATTGCGGACGCGCCGAATCGCCGCACACTCTAGTGCAAAGCCGTCGCGATATTTCGGGTCGTAATACCGCGCTGCGCCGCGCCAGCCCAGCATCGGGTTTTCTTCGTGGGGTTCAAACGATTTGCCGCCCAGCAGGTTAGCGTATTCGTTGCTCTTGAAGTCCGACATTCGCACGACGACAGGCTTCGGGAAAAAGGCGGCGGCAATGGTGGCCACGCCTTGGGCCAGCTTGTCTACGAAGTAGTCGGGCTTGTGGTCGTAGAGGTGAGTGAGTTGGGCGATCGCCGCTTTTTCCTCATCCTCTGGCAGTTGGTCATAGTTCAGCAGCGCCAGCGGATGCACGCGGATGTGGTTGGCAATGATGAACTCAAACCGGGCTAGACCCACGCCATCGTTGGGCAGGGACGACAGGCGGAAGGCTTCTTCAGGATTGCCCACATTCATGAGAATCTGTGTGCGCGGGCGGGGCAGATTGTCCAGCGGCGTTTCCTCAACGTGAAACGGCAGGAACCCAGCATAGACGCGCCCTTCTTCACCCTGAGCGCAGGAAACCGTCACCTCTTGCCCCGTTTGCAAGACCTGAGTCGCGTTGCCGCAGCCGACAATCGCCGGAATCCCTAGCTCCCGCGCAATGATCGCCGCATGGCAGGTGCGGCCGCCCTGATCGGTGACGATCGCCCCTGCTTTTTTCATAATCGGCTCCCAATCGGGATCGGTGCGGCTCGTCACCAGCACCTCGCCCGCCTGAAACGTGTGAATATCCGCCGGACTGAGAATGACGCGTACCTTGCCCTGGCCAATCATTTCGCCCACGGCGCGACCCGTCACCAGCGGCGTGTGATGCGTGTAGGCGGTATCTTCTGTTTTTTCACCTTCCTCGCGCTCCAGGCGATAGCGCCGCAGCACGGTCTGCGTCTTTTGCGACTGCACGGTTTCCGGTCGCGCCTGCACGATGAACAGTTCCCCCGTCACGCCGTCCCGCGCCCACTCGATATCCATCGGCGTGTAGGTGCCGTGGGCTTGGGAATAGTGGTCTTCGATGATGCAGGCCCATTCGGCGAGCTTCAAAATGTCGTCATCGCCGAGGGCAAAGCGATCGCGCTCCGGTTGCGCCACGGGCACGGTTTTGGTCAGATGCTCCCCGTCGGTGTCGTAGACCATCTTGATTTCTTTGCTGCCCAGGCGCTTGGTCAAAATCGGGCGAAACCCTTCTCGCAGCGTCGGTTTAAACACCAGATACTCGTCCGGGTTGACGGAACCCTGCACCACTGTTTCGCCCAGCCCATAGGCCGCCGTCACCAGCGCCGCATTGCGGAAGCCGCTTTCCGTGTCGATGGAAAACATCACGCCGGATTCTGCCAGGTCAGAACGCACCATTTTTTGCACGCCGACGGAGAGGGCTACGGTGAAGTGGTCGAAGCCCTTAGTGGTGCGGTAGGAAATGGCGCGATCGGTAAAGATGGAGGCAAAGCAGTGGCGGCAGGCATCCAGCACTGCGTCGATGCCGTGGACATTCAGATAGGTTTCTTGTTGCCCCGCAAAGCTGGCATCGGGCAAATCTTCGGCAGTGGCGCTAGAGCGCACGGCGACATCGGTTTCGGAGCCGTAGCGGCGGCATAGTTCGGCATAGGCCTGGGCGATCGCCGCTTCTAGATCTTCAGGAAATGGGGCATTCAGAATGAGCGATCGCGCTTCTCGCCCGTGGGCCTGCAAATTTTCTACGTCATCCACATCCAACGTAGCAAACAGGCGATGCAGCGCGTCCTCTAGCCCAGCACTTTTGATGAAGTGGCGATAGGCGTGGGCCGTCGTCGCAAACCCACCCGGCACGCGCACCCCTTTGGAGGTGAGCTGGCGAATCATTTCTCCCAGCGAGGCATTTTTGCCGCCGACTAGTGGAATGTCGTGAATTCCCACATCCTCAAACCACAGCACCAAACTCTGATCGTGCGGCATGGCGACGCTGCGTTCGGATAGCTGAACCATGAGTACCTCCTTGGGGCAACCGTGTGGAAGCGATGAGGGACTGGTTGCATTGCCCCCTCTCCTTCATGCTAATCAATTGGGCTAGAGGTGTCCTGGGGCTGCTATTGAGCGAAATCAACGAAAATTGCTCAAGCCTAGATGCTGCCTGAGTTCGAGAAAATAGTAAACTGTATAATAAATTACAATTCTTGATAAATCGGTCAGGGATCGACAAAAAAGTGCTGAGAATTCACGCTTTTAGGGGTTGTCATTTTTAGATCTTAGATTTTTTGCAGCGGGCGATCGCCCCTTCAACATACTTAGCACCCCCTAAAATCAAACCTCTCTCTGATAGCAAACAGCCCCTATTTGGGCGAATTTTTTGGGCGAGTTTTTGGGCGAATTTTTGGGCGAATTTTTTGGGCGAATTTATCGATCGATTGGTTTGCCCAAAGCCGTAAATTCTCGCCTTGAGGAGCGCTAAAAGGCTCTATCTAACAGGCTTGATGCGCTCTGCCACTGGTTCAAATCTCGTTGACTAACAAAACTGACTAACAAAACATTGACCGCTGGCGGCTGGAAGCCGCGCCGACACAGGCAAAACCCGCCTACGCGGGTTTTGGGTCAGGGTAGAGCGTCGGCGAAGGCCGACTTTGTTGATGGAGCAGCGGTTTCAACCGGCCTAGTGCCCAGGTTTTGTCAGTCAATCAGGGTTCCAATCAAGGTTCCAATCAGCGCCAATCAGCGTTCAAATAGTTGCCGTGCTTCCGGCGTGCCGACGTAGCGCCAGTGCCAGGGTTCGTAATTCACGCCCTGCGGGTTGTTTTCGGGAAACGATAGCTCAAAGCCAAATTCTGCTGCGTGGCGCGTCAGCCACTGAAACGCCGCCGTTTTGCCAAAGGATAGGCTGACATCCATCGCCCGCGCCAGCCCATCTGACAGGTCAACGGCGTAGCCCGTGTGGTGTTCGCTGTAGCCGGGGGGAGCCACCGCCCGCGCCGCTGCCTCTGCTGAGCCATACTGATGGGTTTTCCGGCGAAATAGGCGAGTTTGCCGCTCGTAGTCGCGAAACCCCGACACGGGAACAATCCACACGCCTTCTAGCCGGGCCGCGTCAATCATCTTCAGCAGCGCCAGGCCCGCATCGGTGTGCAGCCGCTCAAACCGCTGCGCCACGTCCTGGGAATAGCTGGCGACGACCATCAGATCGTCCGCGTCGGCTTCGGCAAAGGCCAGGTGTCCGTAGCGGGGCAGTGGGCGGGGGGCGCGGCCGTCGTCGCGGTCTTCGATATAGTCTTGATAGTCTTGAGTGAAATTCTCTGAAGAGGAAGGGGCGATCGCCTTTGGTTTCTCTTGATCTCTTGCGGGCGGGGCAGCTTGCATTGCAGCCTGGGGCAGGCGACCGACGCGCAGCAACAATGGATTCCAGACTGACAGGTTCCACATCAAAGGCAAGCCCCAGGCCGCCAGCAAAACCGTTAGTCCCAGCAACAGCGGCCACCAGAACCGTTTGACCCATCGCTTCAAAGAATGGGGCGATCGCCCCCAAAACCAGCCTAGCGGTCGAGGGCGCACCCACACTGTCGGCTTGGGTGGTTCAGCAGGGAGTTGTGAAGAGGAGGTCGCCGGTTGAGTCATGACACATTTCAGGAATCATCGGGGCCAACATTTATCGAGGAACAGCCTCTAGCGGCGGATTGCTTGGTGCAAACGCAGTGAGGGCATCCAGACAGCGATCGCGTCCATTACAGCCAGCTTCGGCGCTGGCCACCGGAAGATCGCAGCCCTGGGCCATCTCGTCTTGGATCGGCGGAAACAGGGCGACGACATGGGGCACGGGGCGCGGCGTGTAGTCCACCAGCAATTCCTCTCCGTGGGCCAACGACGCACTCGCCCCCGAATCCAGCATCACCACCTCCCGCAGACCCGCCCGACTCAGCAGTTTGCCCAGCGCCACCGAATCGATCCGCTCTTTCGACACGCCCACCACGGGCTGCCCCGACTGGTCGATGCCCCAAAACGCCCGGTGGCGCGGCACGTCGAAGCCAAACAGGTCGCGGAATGTTTCGGGCGATCGCCCGTTGCCATCTTTCACCAGCCATGCTCCGGCGACAAAGGCATCCGTCACATCGGGCATCAGTTGGCGGAGACCCGCCAGCGTGTTGTGCTGCTGTGGGTCAAAGGGGACAAACTCCACGCCAGCGGGGCCAACCAGCACCAGCGGCCGGCCGCCAATTTTGGAAATATCCCAGGCGCTCCCTGGCACAAACTGCCCTGTGTTTTGGCTATAGACCGGGCCGATCATGACGTTGGAATCCAGGTACTTCATTGAAAAGAAGCCGCCATCTACTGCCGCCACCGCAGGCGTATTGGCAATAATTTCAGAAACTTGGTAGCGGCTGTCGGCGTGGAGCGTCACCGGGCGGCCGCCAGAAAACAACACCAGCCGCACGCCATCTAGCTCAAGCTGCCGCTTGCGAACCGGAGCCGTGAAGTTAAAGGCGCTGCCCAAGGGCGGCAACGGTGCGCCGCCATCGGCCTGGGCGATCGCCAGCGACAGTTTTGACTGGCCCAATCGGTCGAGACTCAGCAAATCCTCCGACTCACTGGCAAAGCGATCAACTTGGTTGCTCATGGTCAGCGCCGACCGATAGCCCGCCCGCCGCACGGCTGCCTTTACCCGCTCGTCGTAATTTCCTTCGGGATAGACAAAGTGCTTCACCGAAATGCCCAGCTTTTCTTCCAAGATGCGCTTCGATTCCGTCACTTCCCAGCGCAGTTCATGGTCGTCCAGGTCGGCCAGATTTTTGGGATGGGTGATGCTGTGGGAGGCGATCGCCACCAGCGGGTCGGCCGCCATCTCACGCAGTTGGGCCCAAGTCAGCCCCGGCCGCCCATAGTTTCGCTCGACCTTGCCTGTGTAGATAGCAAACACAGCAGGATAGCCATACTTTTTCAGCAGGGGATAAACATATTCGTAATGTCCCAAATAGCCGTCATCAAAGCTCAGCAGCACGGGCTTCGGCGGCAGCGGCGCTCCCGTCGCCAAGTGCGCCACCAGTTGATCCAGGCTAATCGGCGTTAGCTCGTTCTCCTGAATGGCTTGAAGATGCGCCTCAAATTCCGCAGGGGTAACATCAAAAAACACCGCCTTGCGGGGCAGCACATCGTGATACATCAGCACGGGCACGCGCCCCAGCCGCGCCTGCGGATGAATTTGGGGAAACGGGGCCGCCAGCAGCAGCGCCGTCAGCGTGTCTGCAACGCTGGAAAATAGAGGCGCTTGGTCAACGGCGCGAACCGACCCTGAAGATCTTGAAAATGCTGAATCTGTCGTCTCTGCCTGAGCAACCAGTCGATTCACCGGACATTCGGCTGCAAACCGCTGCGCTCCAAACTCCGCAGCCCGATCCAGCGGCTCCGCAGCCCGACCCGCACCCGGCCCTATGAGCGACAGACTGCCCACCAAGGGCAGGGCGATCGCCCGCGTGATCCATCTCTGCGTCACTCCTCGAACCCCGGCCAGGGAGCGCTCCCTCAGCCCAACGAACCCGCCCCTCTTGCGAGACCGCACCATAGAGATCAAGATACTAGACATATATCTGCCGTTATTATGTAACGGATTGCGAAGCCCAGATCAGGTGCGCTAGCCGACATCACCCAAAGCTTCACCGGTTGCTAATGTCTTCTTAATCCTCATGTAGAATCTGCATTCATCTGCTTCTAGCCTCATGTCCTTTTCCGTGTCTTTACCGAATCTAGATTGCATTCGTTAACAATCGAAAATCATCGGGCACTCTAGGGCTGTGCTGGCGTAATTCGTGCGCGATTAAGCGACATGAACGAATGGCCGGGTGCAGGCAGACTAACCATTATCAATCGCGTATCAATCGCGCTAGGCAAATGCAACCGAGTGAAATGCGAGAGGCTTGAATGAACGTCTTTCCGACCGAAATTCCCGACGTGCTAATCCTAGAACCCAAAGTCTTTGGGGACAGTCGCGGTTTCTTCTTCGAGAGCTACAACGAACAGGTTTTTCAGGACAAGACTGGGCTAGAAGTTCGGTTTGTGCAAGATAACTATTCCCGCTCGGCAAAAAACGTGCTGCGGGGAATGCATTATCAGATTCAGCAAACGCAAGGAAAACTCGTGCGTGTGACGGCAGGCGCAATTTTCGACGTGGCGCTGGACTTGCGAAAATCATCGCGCACCTTTGGGATGTGGGTCAGTTGTGAACTGAGCGCGGAGAACAAGCGGCAGCTTTGGGTTCCGCCGGGTTTTGCTCACGGGTTTGTGGTGATATCGGAATTTGCCGAAGTGCTGTACAAAACCACAGACTATTACGCACCGCAGCACGAACGCAGCATTTTGTGGAATGACCCTGATCTGGCGATCGCCTGGCCGCTGGATGGTGAACCAATCCTTTCTGCCAAAGACCAAGCAGGTACGCCGTTTTGCAAGGCAGAGGTGTTTGCATGAGCCGGATTTTGATCACGGGCGCAAACGGGCAAGTGGGGCAAGAACTGGTGCGATCGCTCTCTGCCATCGGTGACATCATTGCGTGCGATCGCGCTCGGCTGAATCTCGCAGTACCAGACACGCTCAAGCGCACCGTTTGTGAACTCCGGCCGGACGTAATCGTGAATGCGGCTGCCTACACAGCAGTTGACAGGGCGGAACAGGAAATAGAACTGGCAAATACAGTTAACGGCATTGCTCCGAAAGTTCTGGCGGAATGCTGTAGGGAAACGGGCGCATCCCTGATTCACATTTCTACAGATTATGTGTTTGACGGGACGAAGAATACGCCCTACCTCGAAACCGACACGCCCAATCCCATCGGTGCGTATGCAAAATCGAAGCATCTGGGAGAGGTGGGGATTCAGGAAGTGCTGGGCGATCGCCCCAATCAGTCCATGATTTTGCGAACGTCCTGGGTCTACGGCGTGTACGGCACAGGGAACTTTGTGAAGACCATGCTGCGCGTGGGCAACAGCCGCGAAGAACTGCGCGTGGTCATGGATCAAATCGGCAGTCCCACTTGGGCGGCGGATTTGGCGAGGGCGATCGCTGGCTTTACCGTCCGCGCCCTCAATGCCTCCACCACCCCACCCGCGTCCCCCATCGGCGGCATCTACCACGTTACGAATACGGGCGTGATTAGCTGGTACGACTTTGCCGTCGCCATTTTTGAAGAAGCCGAAGCGCTGGGCTATCCGCTAGCCGTGCGGCGCGTCGTGCCCATTACCACCGACGAATATCCCCTGCCTGCACCCCGCCCTGCCTATTCAGTACTGTCGGGCAAAAAGACTGCTGCCCTATTGGGCGACTACCTCCCCTACTGGCGACAAAGCCTGCGACGAATGCTGGCCGACCTGAAAACCGCCGTGCCTGCTCAGCCCTAGCTCCCGCCGCCGCTTTTCAACCTCTAGAATCCAAAATCCAAAATCCAAAACCCAAAATCGCTACCGTTCTCATCCCAAACCCCTGGTGACCTCTATGAAAGCCATCGTTCTCTCTGGCGGCAAAGGCACGCGCCTGCGACCCCTGACCTACACAGGCGCAAAGCAACTGGTTCCTGTGGCAAATAAGCCGATTCTCTGGTATGGACTGGAGGCGATCGCCGCCTGCGGCATTACCGAAATCGGCATCATCATCAGCCCCGAAACGGGCGAAGAGGTGAAGGCGAAAACAGGCGACGGCAGCCAGTTTGGCGCACAGATTACCTATATTCTGCAAGACCAGCCCGCGGGCCTGGCCCACGCCGTCAAAATTGCCCAACCATTTTTGGGCGATGCGCCATTTGTGATGTACCTGGGTGACAACCTAGTAGAAGGCTGCCTGGGCGGATTGGTGGATCAGTTCAAAGCCAATACGCTGGATGCGCTAACGCTGCTGTGCGAAGTGCCGAACCCGACCGCTTTTGGTGTGGCAGAAGTGGATGAAACTGGACGCATCTTACGTCTGGTCGAAAAACCCAAAGTTCCCCCCTCAAACCTGGCGCTGGTGGGTGTTTACCTGTTTTCGCCCAAAATTCACGAGGCGATCGCCCAAATCCAGCCTTCGGCCCGGGGCGAACTAGAAATCACCGATGCCATCCAAAAGCTGATCGACCTAAACTACAAAGTCGAAGCCTTTAACCTAAAGGGCTGGTGGCTCGACACTGGGAAGAAGGACGACCTGCTAGAAGCAAATCGACTCATCCTGGATA
>JBDNCP010000002.1:0-76567 GCA_046719575.1 Cyanobacteriota bacterium | reverse complement strand
GGGCTTAAATTCCGGGCTTAAATTCCGGGCTTAAATTCTGGGTTTGCGATTTCTAAGGCAAGTTTCTGAAGCAAGTATCCGAGACAAGTTTCTCAGTTGCTACGGTTTGAGACTAGCGACGCAGTGTTAGCGGCAGCTTGTAGCCGATTTCACGGATGGCTGAGTTTGCATTTGGCAGTTTTGGATTGATCTGGCTGATTTCGGGTTTTAGCAGGTTTCAATATGAGCGTGAAGGTGTTGCGTCAGAGTTCGCTGTTCGGTGCTGCGCTGCTGCTGTCGGTTGTGGCTGGGGCTTGCGGCGGCGGGCCACCCGGAATGCAGGGCGGCCCACCGCCGATGCCTGTGGAGTTGCAAACGGTGCAGGCCAGCACTGTCTTGGAAACTTCAGAGTTTGTCGGGGCGCTGGAGGCGGAGGATCGGGTCGTGCTGCGTCCCGAAGCGGATGGGCGCGTGGTGGAAATTTTTGTACGTCCGGGGGATGTGGTGCAGGCGCGAACCCCGATTGTGCAACTGCGGGCTGACCGTAGCCGTGCCGAGGTGAGTGGGGCGATCGCCGATTTGGAAGCAGCACAGTCGTCTCGCAATACAGCGATCGCCCGCCTGCGGGCCGCAGAGGCCGATGTAGCTCGCGCAGCAGCCGATGTCACACTGGCAGAGGCAGACTATCGCCGCATCGAGTCGCTAGTCGCAGATGGCGCACTCTCTCGTCAACAGCTAGACCGGGCACGAAATACCCGCGACACGGCGATCGCCAGCCGCCGGGCCGCCGAAGAAAATGCGCGGGCAGCCGAGGCCTCCCTGCGCGAAGCTGAGTCTCAAATTGCCCGCGCCCAGGCAGACCGCAACGTTGCAGCCGAAAATTTACAAGATCGGCAGGTGCTTTCGCCGATTGCAGGCGTGGTGGGCAATATCCCGGTAAAGGTGGGCGACCTAGTGACTCCCAGCACGACGCTGACCAGCATTGTGCAAAACGGCACGCTGGATTTGAATATTGCCGTGCCCATCGAGCGATCGCGCCAACTCCGGGTCGGGCTTCCGGTCGAAATGCTAGACGAACAGGGACAGCCCGCCCTGCGCGGTCGCATTAGCTTCGTTTCGCCGGAGGTCAGCAGCGGCGAGCAGTCCGTTCTGGCCAAGGCCAGCTTTACCAACGACGGCAGCCTGCGCGACGGGCAACTCGTTCGCACTCGCGTCATCTGGAGCAGCCAGCCGGGTCTGCTCGTGCCCACCGCCGCCATTACCCGCATTGCCGGACAAACCTTTGTCTATGTGGCCGAACCGGCCGGAGCCAATCCCGATCAGCCAGCACCGCCCACCGCCGAACCCGGACAGCCGCCCATGCAGGTGGCCCGCCAGCGCCTCGTGCAACTGGGCAGCATCCAGGGCAACAGCTATCAGGTCATTTCCGGCGTGCAGCCCGGTGATCAGGTCGTCGTGTCGGGCGTGCTGAACCTGACCGAGGGCGCACCGATCATGCCTGCTCAGGCAATGGCTCAATAGGGCGGGATTTGGGGTTTGGGATTCGGGGTTAGGTTTTGCTTGAAAGCCCGCATTCCCAACAGCCCAAACTCTCCTCTCGTTGCAACTTGTATGCCTAACCCCTGACCCCTGACCCCTCATTCCCACCCCTCATGTTTGCCAACTTTTTCATCAAACGACCCGTTTTTACGCTAGTTTGCGCCATTATCACGGTGTTTTTGGGGTTAGTGGTGCTGCCGACACTGCCGATCGCCCAGTTTCCTGACATCACACCGACGCAGGTGGTGGTCACGGCTAACTATCCGGGTGCGGACGCGGAGACAGTAGAAAGCGCCGTAACCAATATCCTGGAGCGGGAGATCAACGGCGTGGACGGGCTGCGCTACATGAGTTCCAGCAGCGGCAGCGACGGCACCAGCCAGATCACTGTCACCTTTGAGGCGGGGCAAGATCCAGACATTGCAGCAGTGAACGTGCAGAACCGGGTGGCGCGGGCTGAGCCGCGTCTGCCAGAACTGGTGACCCGCACCGGGATTACGGTGGAGCAGTCGTCCAGCAACTTCCTGATGGCGATCGCCCTCTACCCGACAAACGGCGAGTACGACAGCCTCTTTCTCAGCAACTATGCCGACCTGTACATGGTGGAACCGCTGCGGCGGATTCCGGGGGTCGGGTCGATCCAAATCTTTGGGGAGCGCAAGTTTGCCATGCGCCTCTGGCTCGATCCGGCGCGGCTGGCGGCGCGGGGGCTGACAGTGCAAGATGTCACCAGCGCCATTCGCGAACAAAACCTCCAAGTGGGTGCGGGTCAACTGGGGCAACAGCCTGCCGATCCGAATCAGGAGTATCAGATTAACCTGCGGGCCAATAGCCAACTCAAGTCGGTTGAGGAATTTGAAAACCTAGTCTTGAAGACGGGTGAGGGCGGCAACTTGGTGCGCCTGAAAGACGTGGGACGGGCGGAATTGGGCGCTGAAAACTATGGCACTTTCTTGACCTATAACGATATAGAGTCTATCGGTTTAGGGATTACGCAGCGTTCTGGTTCCAATGCGCTAGAGACGGCGGCGGCCGTTCGCAAAGAGCTAGAAAACCTGAAGCGATCCTTTCCACCTGGCATTGACTATGCTGTGGCATTTGACATTACCAGCTTTGTGCAGGTTTCGCTGCAAGACGTGGTTTACACCCTGATCACCGCTATCCTGCTGGTGGTACTGGTGCTGTTCATTTTCCTGCAAGATTGGCGGACAACACTCGTTCCGGCGATCGCCATTCCGGTGGCGCTGATTGGTACGTTCATCTTCACCCGGATATTCGGCTTCTCGATCAACACGCTGACCTTGTTTGGTCTGACGCTGGCGACGGGTGTGGTGGTGGATGACGCGATTGTGGTGGTGGAGGCGATCGCCGCCAAGGTGCAAGATCGCGGCATGAATCCGTTCCGCGCGGCGGCTGAAACCATGAAAGAACTGTCCGGCGCGGTAATTGCGACCTCGCTAGTGCTGATGGCGGTGTTTGTCCCGGTGGCGTTCTTTCCCGGCACTACGGGCGCAATTTATCGCCAGTTTGCCCTAACGATCGCCTTTGCCATTGTCGTGTCTACCTTCAACGCGCTCACCTTTTCGCCGGCCATGTCGGCTCTGCTGCTGCGCCCCCGTTCTGACCATCAGGGCTGGCTGGGTCGGCAGTTTGAGCGATTCAACGGATTTTTGGATCAGGTGCGGCAGCGCTATCAGCGATCGCTCACCGTTTTATCGCAGTTGAAATATTGGGTGCTGGCAGGGTTTGTGCTGGCGCTGATGGCGACGGCATGGCTCTACCGCACAGTTCCGGGAGCCTTTTTGCCAGAGGAAGATCAGGGCTATTTCATCACGCTGGTTCAGGCTCCCGAAGGCGTGTCGCTCAACTACACCAAGAAGATTCTGGACGAGGCATCCGCCGAGGTTCGCAAGATTCCTGAAGTGGAGTCGAACTTTGCCGTCACGGGCTTCAGCTTTGCGGGCGTTGCGCCCAACCAGGGCATCATGTTCACCCTGCTGAAGCCGTGGGAGGAGCGCAAGGGACGGGGGCAATCTGTCCAGGAAATTATTGGGCAAATCCAGATGAAGTTTTTCGGAATGCCCAAGGCCCGGATTTTCTCGCTGAATCCGCCGTCGATTCAAGGATTGGGCAACTTCGGCGGCTTCCAGATGGAAATGCAAGATCGCCGGGGAAATATGCCCCTGAATGAGTTTGTGGGCTACCTTTATGCGCTGATGGGAGCTGCCAACCAAAACCCCAATTTGCAGGCGGTGTTTTCCACCTATTCTGCCAGCACGCCGCAGCTAGTAGTGGACGTAAATCGCGATCGCGCTAAGGCGTTGGGCGTAGATCTGGGCGACATTTTCTCAACCCTCCAGAGTTTCCTGGGGTCTGATTATGTCAACGACTTTACGCTGGATCGGCGCAGCTATCGCGTTTACGTGCAGGCAGATGAGCCGTTTCGCGCCCAGCCAGAAGACGTGAACCAGCTCTACGTCCGCTCTGCCAATGGCGATATGGTTCCCCTGGGGAATTTGGTGACGCTGACCCCCACCACCAGCGCCCAGTCGATCACGCATTACAACCTGCTGCGGTCGATTTCGGTGCAGGGCGGTGCGGCTCCGGGTCGAAGCTCCGGCCAGGCGATCGCCGCAATGGAGCAGGTCGCCCAGCAAGTGTTTCCGCCCAGTCTGGGCTTTGAGTGGACGGGCACGGCGCTCGAAGAAATCGAGTCGGGCGGGCAAGCACCACTGCTCTTTGCCCTGGGGCTACTGATGGTGTATCTGGTGCTGTCGGCGCAGTATGGCAGCTTTGTAGACCCAGCAATTATCTTATTGGCTGTGCCACTGGCGGTGCTGGGGGCGTTGGGGGCGCAGTTCCTACGGGGGCAAGCCAATGACGTGTATTCCCAGGTGGGTCTGGTGATGCTGATTGGTCTGGCAAGTAAAAACTCGATTCTGATTGTGGAATACGCCAACCAGTTGCGCGAAAAGGGCTTGCCAATTACCAAAGCGGCGATCGAGGCGGCTCAGGAACGATTGCGCCCGATTTTGATGACGGGCTTTTCCAGTTTGGTGGGCTTTTTCCCGCTGATGATTGCCACCGGAGCCGGAGCCGCCAGCCGTCGTTCGATTGGTACAGCGATTTTCGGCGGCTACCTGCTGTCTACGTTCCTCAGCCTGTTCATGGTTCCGGTACTATATATCATTGTGAAAAAGCTGACGGATCGCTTTATGCCTGCCTTGCCTGCGCCGCCTGCGGATTTTGAAGATTTAGAAGAACCGCTGTCAGCCACGCAGAAATGAGAATAGACTTCTTGCGTGAATCGTGGCGCGGTGCCGCCGCGCTACGATTCACACCCTCAAAACAGCATTCATGCAAGAGGTTTAATGCATTAATGAGAATGCGTTGAATAGAGCGCATTGAACCGTAGTGAGTCGTGTAACCCTGATTGACTGACAAAACCTAGGCATCAGGCGGTTGAAACCGCTGCTACATCAACGAAGTCGGCCTTCGCCGACTCTCTACCCTTACCCAAACCCGCGTAGGCGGGTTTCGCCCGTGTAAGCGCAGCTTCTAGCCGCCAGCGGTAAATGTTTTGTCAATCAACGAGCGTGTAACCTGTTTTTCTAGGTTGCGCGGCTTCTGGGCGATCGCCCCTCAAGCTCGTTCACAAAGGCTTGATGCGCCGGATCAGCCAACCCCGCTTGCAGCACCGTCAGCACCTCGATCATCCGGCCCTCCAGCAGCGCAGGCACCGCCAGCCACAGCCCTGGAAACACGCTGCTGCGAATAACGCCCTCTGCATCGGGTTCCAGCAAGACATATTCTTCGGCCTGCAAGCGAAACCAGCTCAGGCGATTTTCAAAGGTTTGCCACACCAAATATTCCTGCACCCCATTGCGGCGATAGGCGTTTTGCTTGGCTCCCAGGTCGATTGCGGCGCTGCTGGTGGCGATCTCTGCGATCAGTTCTGGCGCTCCTTCGATGTAGCCGTCTTCACTAATGGTGGAGGCTCCCCCTATTTCAACCCGCAGCAGCGCGTCTGGCTGGGGTTCGTTGTCCATATCCAGCCGCGTGGTTGTATTGTCTGAACCACTGACCCCCGGTGTTGCAGCGCTGTAGACCCCCAGCCAGGTGATGAGATTGAAATGCGGGTTGCCATGAAAGGTTCTGACAGGGGATGCCACGTATACAACTCCTTCGATCAGTTCTGCTTTGAAGTGCGCTGGCGTTGCCTGGTAGCGACGCTCAAACTCGGCACGGGTGAGGCGATCGCCACTTTCTAGGGGCGGCATCGGCACAAGGCGGGCAGGCTGTTGCAACACCATTGGCGACTCTCTAGGGCACGCATTCAGCATCGAAGGAGATGGAGCTATTCTAACGAACAACTCGCGCCATTCTGGAGTGTAGCTCTGGAGTGTAGATAGGCAAGTTTTGGATGGCTAGTTTGAGGTTCCGGTGGGGTCTGGCTGGGCGGGGTCTGGCTGCAAGTGGCAGTCGCCTAGCCCGCAAATGGGATAGGTCGGCTGATAAAGGCGATCGCGCTTGCCAAACAGCGCATAGCGGTTGTCGCGGACTTGTTCATAGAGGCGATCGCCCGCCCACTTCATCCCCGGCAGCGCTCGATAGGCCGCCACAAACCCGTTGCCCAGCGGCAGCAGTCGCCCAATCTCCTCAGCGGCAGCACTGCCCTGCCAGCGCACCTCTGGCGCATCTGCCCGCAGCAAAATCATCCCCATTTCGCAGTCCTGCGGCGTAATGCCAAACTGCGCCAAGGTCGGCTCATCCTGCATCGGTGCATATTGAAACGTCTCGCCGCGATCCAGCGCTTCCAGCAGCTTCACCAGATTGACGCAGAGATTGCAGTTGCCGTCATAGATTACGAAGTAGGGCGCGAAATAGGGCGCGGTCGCTGGCAGACTGGTGGCCTTTGGAGCGGATGAGTTGCGAACGTCAGTCATCGCGTTAGATAGCCTTTTTGAACTCGTCTTTGCCTTTATTGTAGAAACTGAACGCGGGTCGAGCCGTTCCTGCCCCAATTCCCGATTTCCTCATTTCTTTATCTTTTCGCTATCGCCAGCAACCTTGTAGGCTAGGGATAAGCGCATTCATATTCTCAAGCGTTTGGCAATTCAACCTAATTCAACCTATGGTGACTCATCCATCGCCCCAACCCGAACCCACCTGGCTAAAGGTGGTGCGCCTGCTGCGCTGGGACAAGCCCGCCGGACGGCTGATTTTGATGATTCCGGCGCTGTGGGCGGTGGTGTTGGCGGCACGGGGCAACCCGCCCCCGGTTTTGATTGGAGTCATCGTTTTGGGGACGCTGGCCACCAGCGCGGCGGGCTGCGTCATTAATGACCTGTGGGATCGCAACATCGACCCGCAGGTGCAGCGCACCAAAACGCGGCCGCTGGCTTCGCGGGCGCTGTCGGTTCGCACGGGAATTGCCGTCGCGCTGGTGTCGATGCTCTGTGCCTACGGGCTGTCGCTATATTTAAACCCGCTCAGCTTTTGGCTTTGCGTGGCGGCGGTTCCGGTCATCGTGCTGTATCCGCTGGCCAAGCGGGTGTTTCCGGTGCCGCAGTTGGTGCTGTCGCTGGCGTGGGGCTTTGCCGTGCTGATTAGCTGGAGCGCGGTGACGGGCACGCTAGAGCGTGAAACCTGGCTGCTGTGGGGGGCGACGGTGCTGTGGACGCTGGGGTTTGACACCGTGTACGCGATGGCGGATCGGGAGGATGATTTACGTGTTGGGGTCAACTCCAGCGCGATTTTCTTTGGGCGATACGCGGCGCAGGCCGTGGGCGTATTTTTCATAGCAACCGCGGTGCTGCTCGGGAAGCTCGGTAGCTTGATGGAGCTAGGCTGGGTGTATTGGATTTCGCTGTTGGGGGCGATCGCCCTTTGGGGGTGGCAATATCTCCGCCTCAGCCGCACCCGCACTGCTGCCCCAAACGCCGCCCTTTTCGGTCAAATCTTCCGGCAAAACGTCTGGGTCGGCTTCGTGCTGCTAGCGGGTATGGGATTTGGCTTCCTCTAGCAGCAGAGCAAGGTCATGAGGAGATGCTCGTTTCTGAACATGAGCAACGCAAAAGGGGGCAAGTTGACTGCCTGACGGCAGTGGATGAAAGCAACATGACTTACGCAGTTGGGCGAATTCTCGCGGGCTGCGCCCGCGAGAATTCGTCTGAAATCGAGAAGCTCCATCGCAAGTGCGTAAATGCTAAGTGCGTAAATCCTAGGCAAGTCAGTAGGTAGACATTAATAAACATCAGTAAACATCAGTAAACATCGACTGTACTGGGTTCTAGACACCTCTGTGTTGTGGGATCGCTACTGTATGGTTCATCTGTATGATTCATTTGTCAGTGGTGTGCGATGGACGAGTTTTACCTTTGCTGTAGTCCGCTCTAGAGCCTGGCAGTCCGCTCTGCGGTTTCGTGTCGAAGAGATGTGTCAGGCAGTCAGCTATCGTAGGAACGAGGTGTGGGTGATGTCCCTATGGGCTGAGTGCCCACAAGGAAGGCCAGGAGCAAGGCCCCTATTGTGGGAACGGGTTGGAGTGTCCTGAGTGCTGTCCTCCAAGGCGCTAGGGCACTGCTGTACGCGCTCCTGTGTGCGCTACTGTACAATGCGACAAAAATGATACAGACTAATAAGCATCAAAGTCACATCCCAAAATTACACTTAAAAGCTACACGAAAGCTACACGAAAGTTACACGAAAGTTACACGCAGGAAAATTACACGCAGGATGGGTAACGATGGCAGTCAAAAAAGGTGACGTGGTGCGCGTGGTGCGTGAAAAGCTGGAAAACAGCTTAGAGGCAAAGGCGAGCGATATGCGCTTTCCGTCCTATATTTTTGAAACCAAAGGAGAAGTGCTGGACGCACGGGGCGACTACCTGCTGGTGCAGTTTGGCCATGTGCCGACACCGAATATGTGGCTGCGGGCCGATCAATTGGAAAAATTTGAGTAGATTCGTCGGGTTAGCGGAGGGAATCGCGTACTCTACGCAATAGAACCCCAGCGGAAGCGGGCGATTCTCGACGAGACGGCAAGCCGATCGCACTTCACCAGTCTCGCCCATTCCGCCCCCTCGGAGAGTCCCAAAGCAATGTCTACAACGTCCCACGCGCCCAACGCCTGCACCCCCACCCGTGTTGCAATCATTGGCTCTGGCAACGTCGGCAGCACACTGGCCCAGCGCATTGCAGAGCGCAACCTGGCCAATGTGGTGCTGCTGGATATTGTGGACGGAAGACCCCAAGGCGTGGCGCTGGATTTGCTGGAGGCTCGCGGCATTGAAGGACACGATCGCCAAATTATCGGCACGACAGACTACGCAATGACGGCGGGTTCCGATGTGGTGGTCATCACTGCTGGGTTGCCCCGTCGCCCTGGCATGAGCCGCGATGACCTGCTCAAGACCAATGCGTCCATCGTGATGGAGGCGGCCCAAAAGGCGATCGCCCAGTCTCCCAACGCCATTTTCATCGTCGTCACCAACCCGCTGGATGTGATGACCTATCTGGCATGGAAGGCGACGGGGCTACCGCCAGAGCGGGTCATGGGGATGGCGGGAATCCTTGATTCGGCGCGATTTCAGACCTTCATTGCGCTGGAACTGGGCGTGTCTACGGCCGATGTGAGCGCGATGGTGATGGGCAGCCACGGCGACCTAATGGTTCCCCTGCCGCGCTATTCCACTGTCAACGGCATTCCCATTACTGAATTGCTGGACGCGGACACCATTGCCCGTCTGGTTCACCGCACGCGCAACGGCGGCGCAGAAATTGTGGAACTCATGCAGACGGGCGGCGCGTACTATGCCCCTGCGTCGTCTACTTGCGTCATGGTAGAAACCATTTTGCTGAACAAATCTCGCCTGCTGCCGATCGCCTCGTATCTGCGCGGCGAGTATCAACTCAGCGATATTTTTATTGGCGTACCCACGCGGCTGGGCTGCGGCGGCGCGGAGAGCGTGCTGGAGCTAAAACTCAGCGACTCGGAACTAGAAGAATTGCACCGTTCGGCGGCAGTAGTGCGTGAAGGCATTGACCGAGCAATGGCGCTGCTGTAGCCTGTTAATTTCGCAGCACGTTGTCCTGCATCAAACGGGCGACCATCGCAGCGCGAGACGAAACCCCCAGCTTGCCAAAAATGCGGCGTAGATAAGTAGAAACCGTGCAGGGGCTAATTTTGAGCGTGCTGCTGATGGTTTTGTTGGACAACCCCTGGGCGATCAGGCGGGCGATCGCCAGTTCTCGCGGGCTAAGGCAAACCGCCTTGGCATCCGTTGGCTTGCGGCGAACAAGATAAAACTCTGTTTCGTCAATCTTCAGTTCAAAGACCACTTCGTTAATAGTTTCTTTTGCGTCCTGAAAGACCTTGATGGGCTTCCAAAATACGGCTGTCTGGCTGAGGACGCGAGTCAATACGTCCCGCTCAAGTCGATTCAGATCAAAGGAATCTGAATCATGTTTATTGCTTTTCTGGGTATCAATCATGTCTATTTAAAAGCCTGAAAAGAATCTCAGAACTGATGTAGATTCCCTGAAACTTAGCCTCCATCTTTGAGATAAGCCGACCTCTATCAAGACACCAAAGTTGCTCAACGTGACTTGCCCTTTTGGTCGAATAGCTCTTATTTAAGCGATTTCACAGGGCGATCGCCATTCCCCCAGCGGGTACTGACAGTGCAACAGTAGGCAATCTTTACGCCTGCTCTCCTGTGCGAAGTTTTGTGTAGAAACCGCGGATTTTTTGATGTCATACAAATCAATGACATTCATTTGAATGAATCCAAACTGATGTCATCTAAAAATGCGACTATTCAACTTGTTTTTGCAGGGTTATAGCTAGAGATGAACTGATTTCGATTGGAGTGATGCAATGTTGGACGGTGAAACTCTGCAACAGGAACTCACGAATGAGTTTGAAAGCGAATTTGAATATGACCTGCAAAATGAATACGAAGTTCAGCATGAATACGAAGGCGAAGAATTCTTGGGTGGACTCATCGGCGGCGCAATGAATGCCCTCGGACTGGGCGAAGGTGAATACGAAGGCGAATATGAAAGTGAGTATGAGGGCGAATACGAAAGTGAAGCCTTTTTGAGTACGGTGCGCCGTCTTGCTGGGCGGCTCAAACCCATCCTACCGAAAGTGATTCCCCATGCCACTCGTCTGATCGGCAATGCCATTGGCGGGCCACAGCTTGGCGCAGCGCTGGGACAGATGATGCGCGAGAGCGAGTACGAATTTGAATATGAAACGGCCGGACAGATGGAGTTTGAAGGGGAATGGGCGGGCGAGTTTGAGTCTGTCGCCACGCCGCAGATGGAAGCCGTTGCCGAAGCGCTGGCCGGCGCTGCTGCCAAAGCCCAAAACGAAGCCGAAGCCGAGGCCTTTGCGGGGGCTGCTGTGACTCGCGTGTTGCCGACCAAAGCGGCTGCGGTGCAAAAGCAAATTCCGGCGATCGTTAAGGCCAGCGCCCAACTGACGCGGGGGCTACGCCAAAACCCGACGACTCGACCGCTGGTGCGAATTTTGCCGACGGTCGCTATGCGGACGGGGCAAGTGTTGACTCAGAAAGCCGCGCAGGGCAAGCCAATTACCCGCCCGGTCGTGGCTCAGGTGATGGCCGCCCAAACCCGCAAAGCGCTCAAAAATCCCATGACCGCTGCTCGAATTGTCGCCAATTCTGCCAAAGTCGCGCAGAAAGTGAACCAACCTGCTCCAGTTGCCCGCAAGAAAGTACGGGGCTAGTCGCACTGGAGTCTTGTTCTATTTTCGATTTTCAACTTTTGACTTTCAACCAAACATCACTGCAAAAGGAGACCCTAACTCATGTATCAGTACGAACTTGAAACCCTGGATCGAGAACTGGAATCAGAATTTGAATCAGCCGTTCTGGGTGAAAGCGATCGCGCATACGAGTACGAATACGAGAGCGAAGAGTTTTTGCCCTTGCTAGCTCCTATTCTTAAAGCGGCTGCACCGATGGCCATTCAAGCAATCGGCGGGCTATTTCGTCGTCGCCGTCGCCGCCGGGGCCAGCGCGAATTTGAGATGGAGTATGAAACACCCCTGAACGAGTTTGAACTGGAAGGCGAATACGAAGGCGATCCCTTTATTGGCAATCTGCTGCGGGGATTGGGCAGCGCCTTTGGGGGCGATGGCGAGTTTGAGTATGAATATGAGCAGCATCCTGAAGTGCTGCCCGAATTTGAAACCGCGCCGGCCAGCGAGTATGAGGTGATGGCTGAGCATCTGGCCCACATGGCGGCCAACAGCCAGAGCGAAGCCGAAGCCGAAGCCTTCATTGGCGCATTGATTCCAATGGTGGCGCGGGGCCTCAGCGCAGCCGCACCCGTCATCTCTCGCGTGGTTCCCCAGGTTATTCGTCCTCTGGCTCAGGCCGGTCGGGCGCTGCTCCAAAACCCTCAGACCCGTCCGCTGGTTCGCACCTTCCCCACGATCGCCCGCAGCAGCATGGCAACCCTGGCGCAGCGCGTCGCTAAAGGACAGCCCGTAAACGCTCGCGTAGCAGCGCGGACGGTGGCTGGCAATGTGGCGCAGGTGTTGGGCAATCCGCGCCGCGCCTCTGCTGTGATGAAGCGATCGCGCCAGATTCACAGCCGCCAGTGCAGTTGCAGCGCACGCAAGCGGGCCTTCGTATAGGCAAAAGCCTTGCGGGTTTAAGGATATCCGCGTGCAGTTGATTGGAATGCAATCGGGAGTTGTGGCATGAATGGGTTTACGAACGGATCAAAGAACGGGATAGACCCGTATCGAGCAACACGGCTAGCGCTTGCCGAGCTATATCAGGAAACCATGCCTGAGCCTCAGGCGATCGCCCGCTTTGTGGAGCCGCCCAACCTCGACCCCTGGCTGCGGGCGCAGGCGATTAACGTGGCACGCCATGTAGCGGCGCTGCGCCCCTTCCGGCAGGGTGAGTTTGGCTCCGATGCGGCCAGCCCCAGCGATGCCCATATCGACGCGGTAAACCAGCTTATTGCTCGATTGCGATCGCACCTCCAGGGTGTCTCCAAAACCGTGTCTGGCAGCACTCAGGCGGCGATCGCCCAGCCCGCTACGGCTCATCTGCAACAGATGATCGCCCGCAAAGATCAGGCTCATGATCTGGTGCGGAAGATCGAGCAAATCTGGGACTTTTACTTTGAGCTATTTGGGCAGCGGCAGAGCCAGTTTGCGCCCTGGCTGTTGGGGTGCGATCGCATCGCGCTTGACTGCTATCAGGACGTGTACATGGGCCTGGGCAAGGCGAAGTCGATCCCGGCTCCGCCGCCCTTCTCCTATGTCAAGACGGGGTTTTCGCCCGCCACCTTCCGGCGCGGCATTCCCCTGACCAAGCTGAGCCAGCAGCTCAATCCGTTTCCGCTGATCCAACTGCCCTATCACCGCCTGGTGAATCCCTGGACGCTGGGGGCGATTTTGCACGAAGTCGCCCACAACTTGCAGACCGATCTGGGGCTGCGGCAAACCCTGCCCAAGGCGATCGCCCATCGGTTGCTGAAGGCGGGGTTATCCCCGGATGTGGCAGCCGTGTGGACAAAATGGCACAGCGAAACCTTTGCGGATATGTCGGGGCTGCTGCTGGGCGGCCCCTACATCGTCGCCTCGCTGATGGACATTGCCTCGCGATCGCCCCAAAGCACCCTCTTCTTTCACCCCGGTGCGCCCCATCCCACGCCCTACCTGCGCGTGTTCATCAGCACGGAGCTATTGCGGCGGATGGGCTTTCCGCAAATGGCGGACTATTACAACCGCATCTGGAAGCGCCTGTATCCCAATCCGCGTGCGGGTACGATTCCACCCGCCGTGCTGCAAACCTTCGATCGGGCCCACAAGCTGGTCGTCGATACGATTTGCTACACGCCTTATGGCGAACTGGGCGGGCGATCGCTGGCAGAGGTCACCGGCTTCAAACCGCACCACCAGCAAATCATCGAAGAAGCGGGGCAGCGGCTGGCCAAAGGCAACGATCCGGGCATCATTCCCGAACGCTTCCTGATCTGCGCCTCTCGCCACGCGCTAGATCGACGGCTGGCCGCGCCGGGACTTATTACTGAAAACTTCTATAAAGCTTTAGCAAGGAGATAGCGCAGCATGAAACGAGACAGGTACACGCTTCGCGGGCGTGTGATCAAAAACCCAAGCCAATATGAAGCTCGCATCCGCGTAGAACTTCACGACAAAGATCGACAATATGATGATCTCATCGGTGTTTCTCATACAGATACCCAGGGCTACTTTGAAATCTCCTTTACAAAGGAAGACTTTCGCCAAGATCCGGGAGAAACAGAACCAGAACCCGATGTGTATTTCAAACTCTTTCGGGACAGTGAATTTTTGGGAGAAACGGAGGTTCAGCCTAGTTTTCCCCTAGAGCAGTTTTCTAAGGCTGATCCCAACAAGCCCGATGCTAAAGATGTTGGACAGGTTCCTGCCCCCTATACGGTCAAGCGAGACGGGCAGGCAACGGCCTACACCATTGAACTGGTGGCGCTAGAAGTGTCGAAACCTGAGCAATCCAAGCGTCCTCCTGCTCAGCCCGCCAAAGACCAACCCGGACAGTTGCAAGTCGTAGATGTGCTGCCCAGTCTGGATCAAATCCAGCGGACGGGCAGGATGACTTCCGTTTCCACTCCTGCCACTGGCGACGACCTGCAAGGCATAGTGGAAAGCGCTCTGGGCAGCATTTTGGGGCATACCCAGCGGACGGATAACCCCAAAACTTTGGTGAGTACGCTGACGCAAACCTTCACCGCCCGCCAGGTCGATGGGCGCACGGTCTACGACTGGAATCCGCAGTCGGTCAGCATCCGAGCCTCCGACCTAGGCGGCGGCATCACCGGAGCGCAGGCCAGCCTCTATCACCGGGCAAAAACGGCAATTCAAGACGGCATTCAGTTGCTGAATGGACTGACCCCGCTGAAACCATCCGCCGACCGCGAAAACATGGAAGCCACCCGCTCTATCATTCGCACCGAGATGCAGGAGCTTTTGGCAGAGCTGGGCGCACGCGGCGGCCCGCGAATCTTGCGGGTGGATAACTTGTTCCAACTGTTGCTGGGCGAAGACCTAGACAGCAGCAATCAGCGCCCAGACGGACAGCTCAAGAAACTGGCGGAATATTTTGGGCTGGTACGCGGACAGATTAACACCGTCGAAGAGGAGCAAAACTACAGCAACTTCCTGACGCTGAAAGACTATTTGCAATCGCTGCGGCGGAGTTGGGTGGACTACAAGCATACTCAGCATTCCAGTGCTGGGGCCTACATTGGCACGCAGCTCGTGCGGCTATCGCAGGCGCTGGCGGTGGTGGCCGAGTCGGTGCAGGAGGTCTACCGGATCATGGAGCTATTCTTCCTGGGGCCAGAGGAGCGGCTGTCGGTCTACATCGACTTCACTCGCGCTAGGGCCGAAGAGAAGGACATGGCAGTGCCTTGTGGTGTTCCCCGCCCTGCATTTCCACTGCCGGATGGCACTGGATACCCAGTTGCGGAAACGGCTAAATTGGGAGATTCGATGAGCGTGGAAGGGCTGCTGAACTGGGTCTGGCGATTCGCCAGTGAGGAAGGGCCGATATTGGCAAAATCGGGCGGCAAGCTGGGTATTCGGGTGATTTCTGAGACGAGCGATCGCCTCATGGTGCTGACCCAAGCTGCTACCTACACCCCAATTCCCAATGCTGCGTTCCGGCGCGAAGGCGTGATTCGGGCGCTGCGTGATTTGGCTTACCAGCTTTATCAGGTGCGCCAACTGGCGGAGCAAGTAACATTGCCCTCTGGCGACACGCCCGACGATCTCGATTGATGATCTCCGACCACAGCACACGCAATGGTGAATTGCTCAGTAAGAATAAACCGCCAGCCAAGTCGATCGCGACAGCCAAAACCTACAAAATCTAGGCTGGCAAAACGCAATCCTTAACCCACTAACCCCTGACTAAGCCCTTGTTCGAGGAGAAATTCCCATGACCACCACCGGAGAAAACCAAAGTTTACTCGACCGCATTGCCGCGCTAAAAGAAACGCTGGTCGATCAACTCGGCCCGCAGTTGATTCAAAATCCCCAGCTTGCGGACGCGCTGACCCAGCGGATTGAAGATATGTTGGCGCAGGCGATCGCCGCCAATGCCGCTGCGCCCGTGCCTGCCGACGGCGGACTGGCCGACTTGATCGGCTTGGGTAAGGATGCTGCCAAAGGCATCGACGAAACGCGCCTACCGCAAGGTGTGGAAGACTATGACGAACAAGTAGCGAGCGATCGCATCTTATCCGTCGCCGATCTTTACTATCTCTACCAGATGGAAACCGTCGGCATCTTCCGCGCCATCCGCAAGCTGCAAGAACTGTTTGACGCGGGCGCAGTGCGCCTTTCGACGGGTGAAGGCGCTTACGGGCTATATCGGTTTGATCGCCGCAGCATCCTCCGCTATGCCGAACGCAACCGAATGCAGACCTACCGCCGCGTGTTTGGCTACACCACCACGCCGCCCATGCCCAGCGCCAAGCCAAACGCCCAATTCCACGGCATGTTCACGCAGTTTATCAACAGCGTCGCCGCCTTCTGGCGCGACAAGCGGATTTCCGACGTGATCCGCGAACGCGCCTACGATCCCAGCTTTGGCAGCATCGCCACCGTGCGCCGCGCTGGGCTGGATCTACGAAATAACTTAAAGTGGAATTCTTACGGACACGTTAACGTATTTCGCATTGAGACGCTGCAACTGCTGGACGAAGCCTTCCGCATTCTGGGAGCCGAGGACGTTCGCAAGCTGTTTGGCGCAGACAACGCCTGGGACGTGGCCGAAGAAGTGATGCTGCGCTACTTCAACAAGCAGGTCAACGCCTCCCAGCGACACCGCATGGCCACCTCCGGGCGATCAATCATTCGCTGGCTGGCGCAAAAGTATATCCTCAACAGCTCGCGGGCGGAATTTGAAGCCCTGCTGCGCGAAATCGCCGACGTGTCCGAAGAATGGCTGACCAGTGCCGAGGTGCTGGGCATTGCGTTTCGCGGGCACACCCAGCGCGTCGTCCCCATCAACGCCAGCCGCAACGGCAACGTCACGCCGCTCAGAGCAGGGCAAGGGTAAAGGGCGATCGCCCTTGTCATGCGCCGCTTCGATCGGGCTGGAGATTCGATTTTGGATTCTAGATTTTGGATTGTGGATTGAAACAGACTGAGCGATCGCAATCCAAAATCGCCGATCCAAAATACCCAGCCAAAATCGCCAGCCTAAAATTCAAAATCAACCCCATTCCCCCTCGATAACTATGAACTCGTTTTCAACTAAAGCGCTCCAGAACGGCTCCGCCGCTCCGGAGTTTGAAGATGAATTTGGCCGCCGGGGGCAAGCCGGACGCAGCATCGCTCAGCGGTTTGCCGCCTATCTCAAGCGCCAGGGCTTTTTGCCCACGATCCATTTCACCCAGCGCTTTTTGCAACGGGTTGCCTCTGGTGGTATGCGGTTCGATCCGCGCACCTTCGTCCGCGAGTTTCGCGCCGCCAAACACTATCGTCAAACCCGTCCTGGCTACAATACCCGCGTGACGGTGGTGCGGGGGGTGCCGATTTTCTATCGGCCCGGCGGCGAGAACGGCAACCGGATTGTGCTGGTGACGACGCTGAATCCGGGAGACAAGCTGCCTCCGGTTGTGCAAGTGTCTCCACCGAAACAGCGCGAAGCAGAATGGGAACTGGCATTGGAATTTGAATGGGAATTTGAACAGGGATTTGAATCTGAGTTTGAATCTGAGTTTGAATTCGAGCGTGAATCCAAATTTGAATCGGCTGCGCCACGCTCATTTGATCGTCGAATTCAGCAGCAGTATCTAGAAACGCTGCAAGAAATGGCCGCCGAGCGCGAAGCCGATCCGTTTGTGGTAGAAGACATTAAGCGCCGCATTCCGCCGGGACATGAAACTCTGAATCGGGAGGCTGCCAAGGGGCTGCCCATTACTCCTGCTGAGCTGGGGGCTATGAATCGGGGCGTGCGCCGAGTGGATCTGGAGAAAATCACAAACCACTTCAAGCCATCGCAACAGCGCCGCCACATGCTGCGCCGCCACAAGTGCCAACCACTAGAAGAGTCCCTCGCCGAAGCACGGCAGCAGCTTGTCGCCATCTATCAGCGGATCATGACTGCTCCCACCCGCGAGGCTGCCTTTGAATGGCTGGGCGAGGCGCTGCACCTGATTCAGGATTCCTATTCTCCGGCCCATACAGAGCGCGAGAACGGCGGCGCGGGAGCCATCCGGTTTATCCGCTATTTTGGACTGGGGGGGTTATCTTATCCGCAGGAGCATCGGGTTATGCCCATGCGTCAGCCCAATGGCCGGATTTTCTTCGGCGATCCACGCGATTATATTAACCTGAGCAGCACGCCGACCCGTGCAGCGATCGCCGCCAGTCGCCGCTTTATCCAACTGGTGCTGCGACATCTGCAAGCAGGCGTGAGTTCATCGACCCGGCAGGCAGAGTTGAAACAGTTCATGGATTCGGTGCTGGTGCTGAGTCCCCGCCGCACACCCACCCAGTCCCTCTATCCCAGATGCCCGTGAGTCTAGAGCAATTCGGCAAGGTAGGACGGCGTTAGCTCTCGAACCGTGGTTATCACGCGGACTGCGCCTGCGGTGTGGAGCTGATCGGTGTAGGCGGCGGCGTAGTCAGCAGGGGATTGGGCGTGGGGCGGCAGCACGCCAATGCCAATCCAGGGGCGATCGCCCGCCACGTCTTTTGCCGCTGTCACCGTCTGCATATCCGCCACGGTGTCGCCTACATACACCACTGGAAGCGGACCAGACAACTTAAACCGAGCTTCAATCTGCGCCACGGTTTGCAACAACCCCGTCGGGTTAGGCTTTCCGGGGGCATCTTCCATCGCAATCAGAATCGGGTCGGGCAGTCCCAAGCGGCGCTGCAACACGTAGGTCGCCGATCCCCGCGTTGCTCCGCTAAAGAACCCCCAGGGAAGGGCGCTGGCTTGCAGATCAAGCAAATGGGCGGCATCGACCAGCAGCGGCTCCTGCGTGATGTAGCCATCCCACTGATCAGGATCGTCTAGAATCGCCCCGCGATAGCGCCGCTGAAAGAAATCCACAACCTTTTCATAGGACAGCCCAAGCTGCGATCGCCCCGTTCCCTGCTGTTCGTAGTAGCGATAAATCAGTTCTTGGGACGCTTCCCAGTCGTTGTTCCAAAGCCCTTCGGCTTTGAGCTGGTCAATGTCTGCCTGGGAGGGACGAAAGCGACCGTCGGTAAAGGCTTCGACGGTGTCCGCTAGGGCACGGCGATAGGAATTGCCCACGTCGCGGATTACGCCGTCAATATCAAACACCAGAATGGCGATCGCCTGCTGCATAAGAAGAATCTTAGAAAATAGTCTGCGTAGAATAAAATTGACTCGGACAGACTGAAAAAACACTGGCAACTATGCTAGTTCGTAACTTACTATAGAGGATTGTAGAGTTTTTGAAGGCAGCCCGGACTGTCCTGGAGGTGCGATTGTCGAAGTTTATTCTCAAGGTTCTCTGGCTAGATAACAACGTGGCTCTGGCGGTGGATCAAGTCGTCGGAAAGGGAACCAGTCCGCTTACGTCCTATTTCTTCTGGCCGCGCAACGATGCGTGGGAGCAGCTTAAGACTGAGCTAGAGGCGAAGCACTGGATTGCCGAAGCCGACCGGGTGGAACTGCTCAACAAAGCCACGGAAGTCATTAACTACTGGCAAGAAGAGGGCAAGAAAAAGTCCATGGCCGAAGCGCAAAGCAAGTTTCCAGAGGTTGCCTTTACAGGCAGCGCCTGAGCATCTGCTGTGGTTGCATAACCCTGAAGGAGGGCTGCCTGGCCCAGAGCCAGGCAGTCTCCTTGTTTTATGGCTCAGAATATGGCTCAGACCGAATATCAAAACTCGCGACGGGGCGTGCGGCGTTTGGGTGGGCGGCTGCGGGGCGGCTCCGGGCGCAGATTGTCAGCTTGGCGGGGACGGATAGGGCGCTCAGGGCGGCGCGGCGGTGCTTCGTAGAAACCAGGGTCGTAAGCAGGCTCGCTGGTGCGATCGCGGCGGCGCTTTGGGCCGGGTTCGCTGGTGCGGCGGCCCAACTGCTTGCTGACTTCTGCAAACACCTCCCGGTTCAAGTAGGGATAGTCGCTGACCCACAGCCCATAGTCCGCCATGTACACGTCGGATAGCTCCAAAATTGGGTCGAGGTCGGGGCGGTTTGAAATGACCACGAGTTGAGCGCGATCGCCCGGACGAATGACCCGATGGTCGCGCATCAGCGGCACCTTGACCTTGCCTAGGTAGCCCACCTCATCGGCTAACTCCAGGTTTAGTCGTCGTTCCCGGTTCTCCACAATCATCAGTTCGCCCTGCTTGTTGACCCGCTCCTCTGTGCCGATCAGATCTTCCGTAATGTAGACATCAGACACTTCGCCCTGCCAGAAGCCACTATAGGGATAGCGGCGATATTCGGCATTGCGGCGACCAGCCTGATAAGCCGGCCCCCATAGCCAGTACAACCCTGCGATGATCGCCACGCTGAATTCTAAAATTTCAAACCAGAAATTGGGCGGCAAAATTGCCCGCAGCACCAATCCCAAAAGCGCCCCCACGACCGAAATCAACACACGACTCAGCACATCCTGAAACTTGCCCCAATAGTAGCGATACTGCTGTGCTGTGGCGACCGCAGGAATCAGTTGCTTAAAAACGTCTTCGGTGATGGGAGTGAGCATGGTTGAACAGTGGCGATCGCCCTCAGTCAGTCTCTAGTGCAGCGTAAGCCTTGATGCAGACCATCAAATGCCCTGGCAAGAAATGCCCTGACAAGCAGCATTTTTTCGAGCCTAGCATTTGTCAGCCTAGAATAGTTGCTGAACAAGGTCAGGTCGGCTCAGATTTTCAGACTCCTGAGCGCGTGCAGCCCATTTCTGCCTGCACAATCCGAAAACAGCTAATCAGCTACTCGACAAGTCATAAATTTGTCAATGGAAATTCCCGTATCCGCTGCGACCTTTTTGCAAAACGACCCGCCAGAGTTCAGTAAAAATCTCAGGGGAATTGAATTCAAGAAATTGCAGAATGTGGGTAACTCTGGAGAACGCATTCGGAACGCTAGCGATTAGGGGGCAATTGAATCGTTAGGGTTCCTGCTCAGAAGGCGTCCTTACAGGTAAACTGCCTGACCTTGGGGGCTTATAAGGTCAGGCATTTTTCTTGGCAAAATTAGGCTGCTGTTATAGCGGCACTCTGGATCGGCAGCGCTACAGTTTGCTACAGTTTCACAGCGTGAAAGCCGAATTTTTTGTGCAGCGTGAAAGCTGTAGCAGAAATCTGTGGGCCGAGTTCCGGTAAGGTCTTACACTGGATAAGGCTCTGTGATTCTCCGTTTTGAAACTGGGGATTCACAAGTCTGCGCCTTTGTTACTTTCATCTTGTGGATTCATGTCTCCCGATCTTCTACGTTCTCTAGTTTGGATGGACTATCGCTTGGCGGTGCTGTTTGCCGTCGTGTTGCCGCTGATCTTGCTAATCTGGGCGACGGTGAAGCAGGCAGAAGCCATCCAGCGGCTGCTGATTATTTATTGGCGCGTCTCTAGCCTGCTGGCAGTTACGGTTTATCTGCTCATTGGCGACTTGAAGATCGGGTTTTTGGCATCGTTTTTAGCGCGGATTTTGATTCCCATCGGGCTGTGGTTTTGGGTGGACTTGAACGAAGAAATCGACGACCAGCGCTCTAGCCCGCTGAAGTTTTTGTTCACCACCTGGCGCTGGGCGCTGACGATCTACAGCACGCTAGGGGCGATCGCCACGCTTCCTTTTTTGCAGTGCGCCTTTTCCGACACCCGCTACCAAACGCCCTTTTGTCAGGTGTGGCGCGAAGCTCCATTGATTTACAAAGACGTTCTCCATGCCAACTATCGCCCGCCCTTCCTGGGCTTTTTGGGCATTGTGGGGCTGATTATTTACCTGATTTACTTTGGGCACTTTGTCATCGTGCGGCTGGGGCGGCAGGGACGTTCCGCCATCGAGCAATAGCCCGTGCCAGTTCGTAGCGCTATGGGCAGAGCCTTTCCAAAACCCATTCCAAAACCGATTCTGGTAACGGGTTCCCACCGTTCTGGCTCAACCTGGGTGGGGCTGATGATTGGCGCTTCGCCCCAGGTCGCCTATATTCACGAGCCGTTTCATCTGGATCACAATCTGGGCTTTTGCGGCGCACAGTGGGACTACTGGTTTCAATACATCTGCGCCGACAACGAAGCCCAATATCGCCGCTTTTTTGAGAAAACGGTGCGGCTGCAATACAACCTAATCCCCAGTTGGAAGCTGGTGAACGATGCCGAATATCGCCGCAAAGTCTTAGAGGATCGCGCTTTTTTTGTCAAAAGTCGGGCAGCGGGCTGCCGTCCCTTGCTCAAAGACCCGATCGCCCTCTTTTCTGCCGACTGGCTGGCGACCCGGTTCGACATGGATGTGGTGGTGATGATTCGTCACCCTGCTGCCTTTGCCTACAGCTTGAAAAAAGCGGGCTGGTTCCACAACTTCCGCCATTTTCTCGACCAGCCGCTGCTGATGCGCGATCATTTGCATCCTTTCGCAGCAGAAATTGAGGAATTCATCGCCGGAGACGAGGTGCCGGGTGGTGGACATGGGCGCTCGATTTTGGAACACGCGGCGCTGCTGTGGAAGCTGATTCACTATCGCATCGCCACCTACCAGGATCAGTTTCCTCACTGGCAGTTTGTGCGGCATGAAGACCTGTCGCTGGAGCCGCTGGAGGGCTTTCGGCAAATCTTTGACCAATTGGGGCTGGACTTCGGCGACGACGTGCAGCGAGAAATCACGTACTACAGCGACGACAAAAATCCCGACAAAAAAAATCCCGACAAAAAAAATCCCTTGGTAGAGCCGTTGCTGCTTGCCCTGAAGCGCAACGGCAAAGCCAACGCCTACACCTGGAAGGACAAGCTTTCGGCGGAGGAAATTGCGTTTATTCGAGAACAGGTGGGCGATCTAGCGGATCGGTTCTATCGCGCTGACGAGTGGTGAGGCGAGCGTAGCAGCTAGAGAATTTTGAATTTGAAAGCGGCGTGGGGCGTTGGGATTCTGCAATGCCTTTGCCGATGTTCCCATCTTTTGCTTTGGCGCTGCAAGACAAGCGCCGCAAGACAAACTGCTGCCAATTGCACAAATCCCGTGCAGATTTTTCCAGATCAAGGTAGAGTCATGAAGGAGTAGGAAAACGCTTGCCTGCATGATGCTACCGAGCCGACCGACCCACCTCCAGGTTTCCACAAGACTGAGGCAGCGACCCGATGCCTGCCTACTCAGTCTGGAGGGGTGTGTCCGTTAATCCGCCGCGATTTGAACGATCAGAGGCGGAGAGCGAATACTCTGCCTCGCTGGTTTCGGTGCCTGAAATCCTCAAGTTTGATCAGTCTGATGCGGGGCTTCGATACTCCGCTGAAGCTTATGCAACACAATATGGGGGCGATCGCCCGCCAGACCCCTACAGTGGTCAGGCAGTGTTGCCGTCTCCGAGAGAACATCCCGCATTTCGCGCCGCGCCGGGCCCGCACACCATCTGGCTCACCGATGAACTGCTGTTTAGCTTTCAGCGCTGCCATCGCCGCGCCTACCTCGACCGCTATGGCGATCTGAACCATTGCGATGCTCCCAGCGATTATTTGCTCAAGCTGCGGCAAGACAGCCTGGCCCACCGCCGCGAAATTTTGCAAGATGCCGTGATTCACGAAGCCGATTATCCCCGCTCGAACTGGGCGGCGGGCGCGGAGAAGACCCTGGCGCTGATGCAGCAGGGTGTCGAGCGCATTTCTCGCGGCGTGCTGCTGACGGAATACCGCGACGGCGTGATGCTAGTCAGTTGCCCGGATTTGCTGGTGCGGCAGCCAGGAGAATCCCTCTTTGGCGACTGGATCTACGTGCCAACGGATATTCGCCTGGGCAAGCGTCCCAAGCTCGATTATCAGGTGATGGCGGCGTTTCATGCCTATGTGCTGGCGGCGGTGCAGGGGGCATGGTGCGACACAAGCTGGCTGATGCTGCGGCAGCGCGGCCCCTACGCGGTGGATTTGGTTGACCTGCTGCCGCGCATGGAGGAAATTCTCTATGCCTGCGCTGAGATGCTGATCAATCAGCGCGAACCAGAAGTGTTTATCGCCCACAACCGCTGCGACCTCTGCCACTGGTATAGCTTTTGCTATGGGCTGGCGACGAGCGATCGCCATCTTTCTCTCCTTCCTGGTGTTACGCCCAGCCGCTACGTTTACCTCAAGCAGATGCAGATCACCACGCTAGAGGCGTTGGCGGCTACGCCCGTTCGAGAGTTGGAAATGCTCCCTGGCTTTGGGCCCAGCGTCGCTCACAAGCTGGTGCATCAGGCGCAGGCTACGCTGAGTCAGCAGGCGCTACTGAATCCGTCTCTGTCTCACGGGTCGCTGATGGATCTGGTCAAGCACCGCAGCTTGCCCACGGCCGAGGTCGAGCTGTATTTTGATATTGAATCGGCTCCAGAGCAAAATGTAGTGTACCTGCACGGCGTGCTGGTGGTGGATCGGGCGCAGGGCCACAACCAGTTTTATGCGCTGCTAGCCGAAACGCCAGAAGACGAGCGCCTCGTCTGGAACCAGTTGATGGACTTGTTTGGGCGATATCCCGATGCGCCCATTTTTCATTTTTGCCCCTACGAAGTGCAGACGGTGCGCCGATTGGGAGAGGCGTTTGGCGCTGCGCCAGAGCAGGTCGAAAGCGTACTGACGCGGTTTGTAGACCTGCACGACTGGGTGACGCAGGTGGCGCTGCTGCCCGTCGAGAGCTATGCGCTGAAGGCGATCGCCCGCTGGCTGGGGTTCAACTGGCGTGATGCCGATGCTAATGGGGCACAGTCGATTTTCTGGTACGCGCAATGGCTGCAAACGGGCGATCGCGTGTTTCTCGAATCCATCCTGCGCTATAACGAGGACGACTGCCGCGCCACCCACCGCGTCAAAGACTGGCTGGTGGCGTTCATTGCCGAAAAAGCGCAGGAAATCCAGGCGCTTCCGGACTAGTGCGCTCCTGCTAAACTTAAACTGCCAGCGTCTACCCAGCGTCTACAAATACAAAAAAGTTTCTCAAAACATTTGACAAAAGGCTCTCAGATCTACACAATAGAGATTGCGTCTTTCGACGGGCGCACCAAATACAAGGGACCGTAGTTCAATCGGTTAGAGCACCGCCCTGTCACGGCGGAAGTTGCGGGTTCGAGCCCCGTCGGTCCCGTTCTAACATTAGGCAAAAATTAGGCAAGAATTAAGCAAAACAGACTAACGGTTGATCAGGTTGAATCAGGTGTGGGGTCTGGAGTGGTTTGCGTCTAGATGCAACGCTCCTTCATACACTCTTTTATGCCCTGATCCAAGTCTGCCAGCGCGTCATCCAACGTGACATAGCTCTCTTATCCTTCATAAACCATGCCGCCGGGATCAAGCGCTCGAACGAAGGAGGTGCTGTACTCATCAGCGCCAATTTCTATCCAGCCTTGAATCGCCAGGAATCGGCTGAGATGCGGATAGCGTTTATCCAGAGTTTCAGATTTCGACATTCCCAGTGTCCTGAGGCAACTTGTGTGAAGCACTCAATTCATATCACCAAACTCCTCTCAGATCACTAAACTCCTCCAAACGAGTTTGGTAAACGAGTCGGTGTCTGGTTCCATGAATCGCTAGAATCTTTAAGGTTGGTTTGCTGCGCGTCGTCGGGTGGTGCTGAGGCGATCGCCGTCAATTCCCTCACGCCATCCCCGGTCGCCCACCGAACCTCCAATCCTTCACCCCTAACCCCTAAAACATGTCCGTTCGCGTTCGCATTGCGCCCAGTCCCACCGGAAAACTCCACATCGGCACCGCTCGTACTGCCGTGTTTAACTGGCTATTTGCCCGTCATGAGGGCGGCCAGTTTGTGCTGCGGATTGAAGACACCGACCTAGAGCGATCGCGCCCGGAATTTACCGAAAATATCCTCGACGGGCTGAAATGGCTGGGGCTGAATTGGGACGAAGGCCCGGTCTTTCAAACTCAGCGCACCGAGCTATATCGTCAAAAAATTCAAGAACTGCTGGACAAAGGGCTAGCTTATCGCGCCTACGACACGCCCGCAGAACTGGACGCGATGCGCGAAGCCCAAAAAGCTCGCAACGAAGCACCCCGCTATGACAACCGCCACCGCGATTTAACGCCGGAGCAGGAAGCCGCCTTCATAGCCGAGGGTCGCCAGCCCGTTATCCGGTTCAAAATCGACGACGACCGGGAAATCTCCTGGAATGACCTGGTGCGCGGCACCGTCACTTGGAAAGGGCGCGACTTGGGCGGCGACATGGTGATTGCCCGCGCTTCGGCAGCGGGGGAAATCGGCGCACCGCTCTATAACTTTGTGGTGGTGGTGGACGACATCGACATGGGTATTAGCCACGTCATTCGTGGCGAAGACCACATCGGCAACACGCCCAAGCAAATCTTGCTGTACGAGGCGCTAGGCGCGACCGTACCCGAATTTGGGCATACACCGCTGATTTTGAACCAGGCGGGCGCAAAGCTGTCGAAACGAGACGGTGTGACCTCAATTTCTGATTTTCGCGACATGGGCTATACGCCAGAGGCGATCGCCAACTACATGACGCTGCTGGGCTGGTCGCCACCAGAAGGTATGGCGGAAATCTTCACGCTGGAAGAAGCCGCGAAACAATTTAGCTTTGATCGGGTCAACAAAGCCGGAGCCAAGTTTGACTGGGACAAGCTCAACTGGATTAATAGCCAATACCTTCACCACAAGCCTGTAGACGAGCTGACCGACCTGCTGATTCCCCTGTGGCAGGCGGCAGGTTACGAGCTTGACCCGACGGGCGATCGCCCCTGGCTAGAGCAAATTGCCGCTCTCGTCGGCCCTAGCCTGGTGAAGCTGAACGACGCAGTGGAGATGACTCGCTATCTGTTTGTGCCGGATGTGGGCTTTACGGATGCAGCGACGCAGCAACTCCAGCAGCCCAGCGTGGGCACGGCGCTTCAGGGTATCTTGACGGCGCTGGAGACGACCGCCGTCACACCAGACACGGTGCAAGACGTGATTCAGCAGGGTGTACAAGCGGCGGGTGTGAAAAAGGGCGTGGTGATGAAGTCGCTGCGGGCGGCGCTGACGGGCGACCTGCAAGGGCCAGACCTAGTGCAATCCTGGCTGCTGCTGCATCAGCGGCAGATCGACAAAGCCCGCCTGACGCAAGCGCTGGCGATCGCCAACTCGGCCTCTGCCTAGTCTCTGCTTCGCTCCAAAAGCACCTAGACGGTTTGCTAATTCACGGTTCAAATTGCCATGCCTCATTCTGCAACCTTGCGTCGGGTTTTTCTCTGTGCTGCGCTGCCGCTGGCGATCGCCCTTCCTGTCTCCCCGCCCAGCGCGATTCGTGAGGCCATCCCTGCGGGAATCGCCCAGGCTCAGCCAGCCCCGTCGGCGCCGTTGCAGCCTGCGGTTCCCTTCCCCACTAGGGAAGAGGAGGCAGCGGAGCCAGCGATCGCTGCGCCGACCGCCGAGCCGCCAGCGGCTGACCCTCCGGTGACAGAAAATCCAGTGACAGAACCCCCGGCGACAGAAGCCCCCGTGATAGAAGCTCCGATAGTTGAGACACAGCCTGCGACACCTGCCGAACCGCCGCCAGCCGCCGCCAGCCCCGCGCCCCAGTTTCCCTCCAGCACCCAACGGCGATCGCCCGCTGCGTTTGGCGGCAGCCCGATTTTTGAAAACCTCACCCTCACCCCTGGCGCAGATCCCAGACCCAAAACCCTCCGCGGCATCAGCGGCGGCCCTATTCCCGCCAGCGACGTGGCTGGCCGCCCCGAAACCGCCACGGGGCCCTGTCTCGGCTTCGTAGACACCCAGCCCGACCACATCCTGACGCTCACGGCTCCATTTGAGTTTTTGAGCCTCCAGGTGCAAAGCGCCGAAGACACCACACTGGTCGTTAGGGGGCCCGGCGGAAGCTGGTGCAACGACAACTACCTCAGCCTCAACCCTGGCATCGCCGGACAATGGCTCCCCGGCCGCTACGAAATCTGGATCGGCTCCCACCGAAACAATGGCTACTTTCCCTATGTGATTCGGGTTTTGCAGCAGCAGGAGTGATGCTGTGATCAGTGGGGAACGGTCATTCGGACAGCACTTCTTCTCACCATTCCGGCAAAACGCCTGACCCCTCCCCCTCACCTGCCATAATGAGAAAAGTTGAGCGATCGCCCCCCACCAGGTGAAACGCTCTTTCAACGGCTCGTCAACCGTCCGTCAACTGCCCATGATTACGCTATCACCAGAGCTAAAGCAACGCCTCGCCTCGCCGCTCAAAATCGGCAGCTTTGAGGTGCAAAGCCGCGTGTTGCAGTCGCCCCTGTCGGGCGTGACGGATCTGGTGTTTCGGCGGCTGGTGCGGCGATATGCGCCCGACTCCATGATGTATACCGAAATGGTGAACGCGACGGGGCTGCACTACGTCAAACAGCTTCCCAAGATTATGGAAGTCGATCCCGCCGAGCGGCCCATTAGCATTCAGCTATTTGACTGTCGGCCAGACTTTTTGGCAGAGGCCGCGCAAAAAGCTGTGGATGAAGGCGCGGACACCGTAGACATCAACATGGGCTGTCCGGTGAACAAGATCACCAAAAACGGCGGCGGTTCCTCCCTGCTGCGGCAACCGGAACTGGCGGCGGAAATTGTGCGCTCGGTGGTGCAGGCAGTCAATGTGCCTGTCACCGTCAAAACGCGCATCGGCTGGAGCGACCAAGAAATCAACGCGGTGGAATTTGCCCGCCGCATGGAAGACGCAGGCGCGCAAATGCTGACGCTGCACGGCCGCACCCGCGCCCAGGGCTACAACGGTGCTGCCCGCTGGGAGTGGATTGGCAAGGTAAAATCGGCGCTGTCGATTCCCGTGATTGCCAATGGCGATATTTTTTCGGTGGAGGCGGCGGTACGCTGTCTGGAAGAAACGGGCGCAGACGGCGTGATGTGTTCACGCGGCACGCTGGGCTACCCCTTTTTGGTGGGCGAGGTGGATCATTTCCTGAAAACGGGCGAGTTGCGCCGGCCACCAAACCCGGTGGAGCGGATGCAGTGTGCCCGCGACCATCTGGAAATGCTGTGGGAATATAAGGGCGATCGCGGCATTCGGCAAGCCCGCAAGCACATGACCTGGTATGCCAAGGGGTTTCCCGATGCGGCGGTGCTGCGGGGCAAACTAGCGGTGATCGAAAACCTGGAGCAGGGGCTAGAATTGCTGGACTGGGCGATCGCCCGCCTGTCTGAGTATGACTGGAGCGACCTGCCGATAGCCTCACCAGAACTGGTAGAAGTGTAGGCATCGTCAAGCCTCAGATGTAAATTTTTTTGAACGGAGCGCCGTGCGTTTTACCCCAGCATCGGCTGTAGCTCCAGTTCGCAAACCCGAATCTCTCGCCGCGACACGATCCTTAAATCGCTGGGATAGCGCGGACGCGGGTCGCCCACCAGCCAGATCGGTGGCACCATCAGCGCCTCGTAGGATTCGATTTGATACACAGCGCCGGGTTTTTCCTTGAGTTCTACCACCGTGCCCGGTAGATACTCAAACATTTCATCCCAGTCGATCACAGAATCGCTATTCATTGCCCAATTCATCGCCAATTTTCAGAACAGTCCACGTTGCCAGGCCAAACGGTTCCCCCAAAACGGCGATCGCCCTAGCAGTAAAAATCGCTCCTGTCCAAAATGACTTCGCCATGATCGGGTACCCACGCCACCCACCGACCCAACAAGTCCTCACACAGCAGCTTGGCCTCATTGAAGCTGTAGTCGCTGAGCGGTTGCAGCAGCGTTACCCACGCATCGCGGTTGTAGGTGATTTGGCAAACCGGACTCCAGCCCTGGGCGATCGCCTGCTCCAGAGCCACCGTGGGGCGTGCAGCAGCGGTTGGGTAAAAGGACATGGTGTGTTCTCCGGCTTAAGGCAGCATAGGACGCAAAAACCTTCCCCTTTCCCGGAAGCAGGAAAAGAGAAAACTATTTCTGTATTCATTTTTACAAAATTCAGCCACTACGGCCCATTGACACCAAATAAGTTAACAAACGCTGACAAGAGCGCCTTTCTCAAAGCGCCTTTCTCAAAGCGCCTAGTCTTGAGAAAAAAGCTGATCGACGGCGATCGCCAGGTCTGGAAACTCGACAGAGGCGATCGCCCCGCCCACGCCAAACGTGCCGACTTCTCGATAGTCCGCCCCCTCTAGCGACAGCACCACTACCGTCTGCGCTGCCGGGTCGATCAGCCAATATTCGGGAATGCCCACCGCTGCGTACTGGGCCCGCTTTCGCACATAATCGCGATCGCGGTTGGGCTTGCCAGAGCTGACCACTTCCACCACCAGGCGCGGCGGCGGCATCTCCAGCGTAATCGTCAGCCGTCGCTGGGTCAGCGCCAGATGTTCGGGGCGCAGTACCACTAAATCGGGGTAGCGATTGGCCGCGTCTTTGGGTTGCAGCACGGGTACCTGAATCTCGCATTTTCCAGGATGAACCAGATCAACTGAAATTCCTGCCGCGATAAGGGCCAGCAAAATTCGCACGGCGATTGTGCTATTGAGCCTCGATTCTGGTGGCAACTCGACCAACTCCCCATCAATTAACTCATAGCGCCCTTCCATCGGCGCTACATCGCTATAGGCGAGGTATTCTTCAAAGGTCGCAAACTTTGCCTTGGCTTGGGTCATAGCGCTTTCTCGCAGGCGTTCTACAAGCTTACACTTAGCGTTCCGTTGAGCGTTCCATTTCGTGAAACTGGCGCATCAGCCATCGATTCACTGCACTGTGATCCTCAGCTTGGCCGCAGCACAGCGCTTCTTCTGCGATCGCCCGTGATCAAATTATCTTGCCCATGTGCTAACTTCGTGGGCATGGTTTCGCTTCTCACCCAGCCCGCATCGTAATAGCGCTGGACGTTTTCAGCCTCTGGGCGATCGCCGCTTGCCAAAAACATCTCCCAAGTCGCGGACACCCAGACATCCGTGATCAGGTTTGGCGAAGATGGCAGCGCGTCAACCATGAGTCAGCCTTAAATTTCACCGCTTGTCCTCCAGTGTATCGAATCAGGACGGGGAAAATTTTGCAGTTCAAAAGCCCAAGCCGCGTGAGCCGCGCTCAGGCTAGTCAAAAATGAGTAAAGATAAGCCGTCTAACGAACCAGCTTTTTGAAAATGGGCGGGGCGAGAATCGAACTCGCATACCCGAAGGTGCCACATTTTGAGTGTGGTGCGTCTACCAGTTTCGCCACCCGCCCTGAGATTTAGCTTTTTCATTATACGGGATTGGGCGCTGATGCAACAGCTTTTCATATTCTTGGCTGCTGGCCCAGCGATCGATTTCTCGGGCCCGCAGTACCGGAACCGGATGTGTGCGCTGGGCGGTCTGGGTTTCGCGGAGCATTTTGCCCATTTCGCTGAGGCTGAGGTCGTCGTAGGCGCGGGCCTGCTCCAAAAATGCGTCCAGATTTAGCTGGCTGGCCAGGGCAGGAGAGCCGCCCGTCAGCTTCATCAGCACCGATGCCACCACGCGGGCATCTTGGGCCACCAGCAGCGCAGCGCGATCGCACGTAAACTCGGCACAGCGCACCCACTCTAGCAGCCGCTCTTGCAAGCCCTGCGCCACCAGCGGCCCCAGCGGCAGCCCCAACTGCCCCGCCGCCAACACCGCAATATTCGCCATCGTCAGATAAACGCTGTGTTCGCACTTTAGATGTCCCAGTTCGTGGGCAATCACCGCCTGAATTTCCTCTGGTGTGAGCAGGTCAATCAGTGAGGTGTGAATCACCACAAAGGGCTGCTTGCCGCGCATGGCAAAGGTGTAGGCGTTGGGCGTGGGGTTTTGCCGCACGTAGAGTTGGGGCGGCTCCAGATCGAGAATCTTGCACGCCTCTAGCAACAGCCCGTGAAGCTGGGGGAGTTGGCGATCGCTCACCAAAATGCCCGATGCCAGGTTCTCAAGCTGAAAAAACTGCTCCGCTACTGGCCCCATCAGCCCGCGAATCGCCAGATCCAGCCCCGGAAGCTGCTGCAATGCCTGCGTTGCTTGCAAGTCAAGCGGGTGGCGAAAGTGGGCAGATTGCAGACCGATAAGCTGGGTTTTGGCAGACATGACGGCAGGCTAGAAAGGGCAATGGATAGAGAAATTCTTGCAAAAAGAACGGAAGCGATTGCTCTTTCATTCTAACGACAAGTCTTGCCATAGACGCGCTGCAAGCTTCTAGCCCAGCGAACTTCAGGTTGTACAAATTTTTTGCCTGGAAGGCTAGCCCCCCAACCTTCCAGGCTTGGAGAACAGATGTCTCCAGCTATAGAGGACGGTTGCCGGACGCAGACAAGTTCCCCAGCGTGGGAAAGCAAACGGCAACCAGGAAAATTTCGCGCTGACATCAAAACTATTTGCCATAAAAACCTAATAAAAAAAGGTTTTGATCCAAAAAATCTTGCTATATTAACTTCATGAGCCTAGACGACATTGATTCAAAAGTGATTCAGCACTTGATGCAGAACGGCCGCATGACCTGGGCTGAGCTGGCGACCGTGCTGCAACTGTCGGCCCCAGCGGCGGGCGATCGCGTCCGGCGGCTAGAGGAGCGTGGCGTAATTTTGGGCTACACGGCGCGGGTCGATCCGGAAGCGGCGGGCTGCCACCTCACCGCCTTCATCGCCGTTACGCTAGAGCGCCCCGAACACCGCGCCCCATTCCTGGAAAAAGTCCACCAGCTTGCCGAAGTGCAGGAATGTCACCACATTGCCGGAGACGACGACTACTGGCTGAAAGTCCGCTGTCAGCACACCAAAGACCTGGAACGCCTCGTCAGTGATGAACTCAAAAGCCTCCCTGGCATCCTCCGCACCCGCACCACGATCGTGCTGTCTACCGTAAAAGAGACGAGCGTGCTGCCCGTTGGGGAGTGATGGAGGGAAGGCGGAAGAACGAAGATAGAAGAACGAAGACGGAAGAACGAAGACAGAAGAACGAAGACGGAAGAACGAAGACAGAAGAACGAAGACGGAAGAACGAAGAAATCCTGACCAATACCCGCTTTCCCTTTTCTCTTTTCGTTTTTCGTTTTTCGTTTTTTCCCTCCCCCCCCTCATGAACGCCTCCCTCTTCGCCCGTGGTCTACTAATAGGGTTCTCGATTGCTGCTCCGGTTGGCCCGATTGGTGTGCTGTGCATCCGACGGACGCTGGCGTATGGGCAACTGGCAGGACTGCTGTCGGGGCTGGGCGCGGCCACTGCCGACGCTATATATGGGGCGATCGCCGCGTATGGATTGACCCTGATCTCTGCTATCCTGATTGGTCAAGCCGGATGGTTTCGCCTGATCGGCGGCCTGTTTCTGATTTATCTGGGTGTGCAGACTTTTCGCACCCAGCCAGCGACAGAGGCCGCTCGGACAGACAGCCAGATTCGCAACATCGGGCTATGGGGTGCCTACCTTTCGACAATTTTGTTAACGCTGACTAATCCAGCAACTATCATGTCCTTTGCGGCGGTGTTTGCAGGGCTGGGGTTGGCGAATTCTAGTGGCGACCCGCTGGCAGCAAGTATTACGGTGCTGGGTGTGTTTTTGGGGTCAGCGCTATGGTGGCTGCTCTTGAGCGGCGGTGTCAGTCTGTTTCGAGCATCCTTTTCTAAAACAAACAGCTTACGGTGGGTCAATCGAGGGTCTGGAATCGTCTTAATCGCTTTTGGCAGCGTCGCGCTGGCATCCCTTCTGCGGGGCTAGCGCTGCTGCTGTTGGTGCTGCTGTTGGGGAGTGTGGGGACGCGGGCGATCGCGCAATCAGTCACGCAATCAGTCACGCAATTGGGGTTGCAATCGAGGGCGATCGCCCCACCAGCGCTCATCGCCCAGGCCTCCCCTTCCATAGACACGCTCCGACAGCAGCGGCAGCAGGTTGAGCAAAAGCGCTCGACCCTGAACCAGCAACGCAACCAGCTAGAAAATCTGGAAAACTCGGCTCAGCAGAAGCTCGACGCTCTGGAGGACCGCATCAACACCACGACGGCCCAGATTCAGCAAAACGAGAAAAAGCTCAAAGATGCCAACACGCGCCTGGCACAACTCCAGGCAGATTTGGCAAAGGCAGAGGAGCGCTATCAGCAGCAGCAGTTTGCCACAGTGGCGCGGCTCCGTTTTTTGCAGCGGCAAAAAGACAGCAGCGGTTGGGCGGTATTGCTGCAAAGCCAGAACCTGAACGAATTTTTAGAAAAGCGCTACCAGCTCCGGCGAGTTTATCAGGCAGATAACCAGTTTTTGGTTGATCTCAAGCGACAATCGGATGAGCTAGTAGCTCGGCATCGCGCTGTCGAGCGCCAGAAAAATGAGATCGCCCTGCTTACTCAAGAACTCCAGTCTCAAAAAGCGGAATATCAGCAGCAAGCCTTAACCCAAGAGGAGCTGATTACTCGGCTCAAGCAAGATCAGCAGGCGCTAGAAGAAGCCGAGGAGCAGCTAGCGCGAGATTCCGCTAGTCTGGCAAACCTGATTCGCCAGCGCCTCGCCGCCGCCTCGCGCAGCCGGATTGTGATTCGCGGCAACGGTATTATGAGCATTCCCGCCGACGGACGGCTGACCAGCGGCTTTGGCTACCGCGTGCATCCGATTTTGGGCTATCGCCGCTTTCACGCGGGCATCGACTTTGGTGCGCCGACGGGCACGCCCATCCGCGCCGCAAATAACGGCGTAGTGATTTATTCCGGCTGGTATGGCGGCTACGGGCGATCGGTAATCGTGGATCACGGCAACGGTATTACCACGCTCTATGCCCATGCCAGCCGGGTGTATGTGTCTGAAGGGCAAGCAGTGAGCCGGGGAGAGGCGATCGCCGCTGTTGGCTCTACAGGCTTTTCCACCGGGCCGCACCTGCATTTTGAAGTCCGCAAAAACGGCGAACCCGTTGACCCGCTGAATTATTTATGATCTCCTGAATGACTGGCAATCTCGGTGCTATAGGGCTTACGCAGTTGGACTATTTCTCGCGGGCTGCGCCCGCGAGAAATAGTCCGAAATCCAAAAAATTCATCGCAGGTGCGTAAGTCCTGTGCTAGTTGGCGGGGCGGCGGGCAGAGCGACGGGAACCCGTGGAGCCAGGACGAGAGCGGCGGCCGGGGTCAGTGCTGTCTGTTTTACTACTGGGTTTGGGGCGATCGCCCCGGCCCGGTGATGCCGTTTTCGCAGCAGCACGACCCGGCCCATGCCCAGAATGCTGGCGCGAGGCCCCACCGCCCGCCCCGCCAACCGATCGCCCGCGCCCGCCAGACTGACGGTTGCGCCCGTTGGGGATGGGTTCTGGCTTGGCGTTGAGATCAGGTTCAAAACCGGGGACGACTTCCTGGGGGAGCGATCGCCGGATCAGTTTTTCGATATCCGCCAGCAGCTTTAGCTCGTCCACGCAGACCAGCGATGCTGCCTCGCCCTCGGTGCCCGCCCGCCCCGTGCGCCCGATGCGATGCACATAGTCTTCCGGCACGTTGGGCAACTCAAAGTTAATCACGTGCGGCAGTTCGCTGATGTCGATGCCGCGAGAGGCGATGTCCGTCGCCACCAACACTTGCAGGCTGCCGTCTTTGAACTGAGCCAAGGCGCGGGTGCGGGCAGACTGGCTTTTGTTGCCGTGGATGGCCATGGCGGGAATTTGGTGATTGTTCAGATGCTTTACCAGATGGTCTGCACCGTGCTTGGTGCGAGTAAAGACCAAGACTTGAAACCAGTTGTTTTGCTGGATCAAATGGGTCAGCAGTTGCCGCTTTTGATGGCGATCGACGGGATACACCTTTTGCGCCACCAAGTCGGCGGTGGCGTTGGGCGGTGCCACTTCAATGGTGACAGGGTTATGCAGCAAGCCACTGGCGAGTTTCTTGATTTCGCTGGAAAATGTAGCGGAAAACAATAGGTTTTGTCGCTGCTTGGGCAACTGTGCCAGAATACGGCGAATATCGGGCAAAAAACCCATATCCAGCATCCGGTCGGCTTCATCCAGCACCAGGATTTCCACCCGCGACAAATCCACCGTACCCTGCTGCACATGATCCAGCAGTCGCCCTGGCGTGGCCACCAGAATATCGATGCGGCCGCGCAGCCGCTGCACCTGGGGCTGCATTCCCACGCCGCCGTAGACGACGGTAGAGCGCAGGGGCAAATACTGGCCATATTCGCGGATGCTTTCTTCGACCTGGGCGGCGAGTTCACGGGTGGGCGTGAGGACGAGCGATCGCACGGGAACGCGAGGCATGGGCTTGCCGGGGGAGGCGCTGCGCCCCGCGGCCGCCAGCAAATGCAAAATCGGCAGGGTGAATCCGGCGGTTTTTCCAGTTCCGGTTTGGGCGCTGGCGAGTAGGTCATGCCCAGCCAGCACTGCGGGAATCGCTTTCGCCTGAATTGGGGTAGGGGTGGTGTAGCCGCGTGCAGCTACGGCGCGGACGATTTCATCGGTCAGTCCGAGTTCAGAAAAGGACATTAAAACTCCAGAAGTAGGGTCACTCTGCGCCGTTTGAAACGCCGGCCTGCCGCAGAGCGAGAAAGGGTCAATTGTTAGGCCCGATTCCTGACAAACTGCTTTGAGCCAGCCAGTTTGAGTCTGCAACCTACTTTGAAGCCAGTTGCGTTAAAGAATTGCCCAGCGCGGCACCCAGACCGGATATCATGCCGCGAATCTGCATCTTAGCAGATCTATTCTGTGTGCGGGCTGAAATTTGAGAGTCGGCAGCAATGACCAAAGCCTGATATCGAGAGACTTATAGCGCTTAAATGACTCTCAAAACCGGAGTCTGGAGACGCGGCTGCCAGACGACTCGTAGAATGGAAACACTTGAGCATTGCGCCAGTCAGTTGGTGGCAGTTCTCAGGTAGCTGGCGCTGCTGGTTCGTATGCTTGCTCATGAGGCTTGCTCATGGCGGCTCGTTCCTACCCAAGATTGCACACAAGATTTTTCAATAGATTTTTCAACAGGCAGAATGACTGAAGCGATCGCCCTCACCCCTGCTCAAACCCTTGCCGGATTTCACGCCCTGTCAGAACCGCTGCGGCTGCAAGTGATCGACGCGCTGCGGACTCAGGAAATGTGCGTGTGCGATCTGTGCGATGTGCTGGGGGTGTCGCAGTCTAAGCTGTCGTTTCATCTGAAGGCGCTGCGCGAGGCAGAGCTGGTCATCGCACGCCAAGAGGGGCGATGGATATACTACAGCCTAAATCTGCCCCAATTTGCACTGTTGGAGCAGTTCTTGGCAGACCTTCGCCGCTGCGGGCAGGCGCGTCCGGGTCGTCCCTGTGCCTAGCAGTGGGGTTAGCCAACGGCATCATAGTGGCTGTCTGGGTGACTGTCTACGTGGCTGTCTGGAATGTTTTTTAGCTCAGCGCCTAGGCTCAGCAAATAGCTTAACAACTTAACAAATCGTTGAAAGTTTCTGTGTCGTCGGCCACATCGGCGCTTGACGTATCGACTTTACTTGATGTATCAATATTTCTTAGTTTGTCTGACTGTGTTTGCCTGACTGTGTTTGCCTGACTGTAGGAAGCAGGTTCAACCCGACCCACTGGTTTAGTGGGCTAAGTGGAGATGCGCTGAGTCGGCAAACGCTATAGCTTTGGCTAATTTTTCAGGCAAATTCTAGACAAGTTTTAGACGGGCTATTAACCCAGCAAGATGGTGATTTTAGACAAATTTTTGCAATTTTTTACGGTCGCTATAAACAAAACTTAAAGCGTCTGTGTTCCTGCCAACAAAGGTTTCCTGGCTACCCGATTAGACAATCGTGTTCACAAGGGTCAATGTCAGTCAGAGACTGGATGCAATACAGGAGTGAGGCTATTCATGAGAGCAATCATCCAAATACTCAACAATTTTTCCAAGGTTCAGACTTATCTAGTTCGATATTCTCGATATTCAATGATGGCGATCGCCACCGGCCTCACTATCACAGCGTGCAGCGTACCCACGCCACCTGTCATTACTGAATCGCCGGGTGTGCCTGCTGCCACTGACACGACCGGCAAACCTGTTGCCCCAGTTGAGGCAACCATCACCATCGACGGCTCTAGCACGGTCTATCCCATTACCGATGAAGTCGTCAAAGAATATGCCTTTGAGCGCAAAGATCATCCAGAAGTCAAAGTCGAGTTTTCGGGCACCTCAGCAGGCTTCCGCAGGTTCTGCGCTGGCGAAACGGATATTAACAACGCCTCTCGCCCCATCAACCGGCGCGAAATGGACGCTTGCAAGTCCGCGGGCGTTCGCTATTATGAGCTACCCGTCGCCTACGACGCGCTCACCCTCGCGGTTCACCGAGACAACAACTGGGTCGATTCGCTGACCGTTGCAGAACTGAAAAAGATTTGGGAGCCCAGTGCCGAAGGTCGGATCACGCGCTGGAACCAAGTGCGCTCGACGTTCCCCGATCGCCCCCTCGAACTCTACGGCGCAGGAAGCGATTCGGGCACCTTTGACTACTTCACCGAAGCAATCGTGGGTGAAACTGGAGCCAGCCGCAAGGACTATACTGCCAGTGAAAATGACTATGACCTAGTGCGCGGCGTTCGCAACAATCCCAATGCACTAGGCTACTTTGGTCTTGCTTACTTTGAAGAAAGTCGCACGCTGCTGCGTCCTGTGGCAATCGACAATGGCGCAGGCCCAGTAGAACCCTCCGTAGAAGCGGTTCGCGAAGGGATTTATCAACCCCTGGCGCGGCCGCTCTTTATCTATGTCAACGCCGACTCCGTAGAAAAGAATCCCAAGCTCAAGGAGTTCGTAGAGTATTACCTCAACAACGGTCGGTTCTTGTCAAAGGTTGTTGGCTATGTGCCTCTGCCTGATGAGCTATACAACATTGCGCTGACCCATTTCCAAACGGGTAAGGTAGGCACCGTATTTGCTGGAACAGCCCCCACCAATCTGAAACTAGAAGACCTGCTGCAAAAAGAAGCCGCCTTCTAAGCAGCAATAGGCAAAACGCGGGCACAGTTTTAGTCTTAGAGCTAGGCTGTGTCCGCTTCATCTTTCAAGCGGCACTTTCAAGCCAGACTTTGCCCTTCCCCGATTTTTCAACCCCTTACTCCGCATGACGATTACGCAATCTTCCCCAATTAAAGTTGGCATCAACGGCTTTGGCCGAATTGGGCGACTGGCACTGCGGGCAGCCTGGGGGTGGTCAGAACTGGAGTTTGTGCATATCAACGAGGTCAAAGGCGGGGCAGCGTGCGCGGCGCATCTGCTGAAATTTGACTCGGTGCATGGGCGCTGGGGGCATGAGGTAGCGGCGGAAGGGGATGACCGAATTCGCATCAACGACCAATCCCTCAGCTTTAGCGAATACAGCAGCCCTGGCGAGGTGCCCTGGGAAGAGTATGGCGTGGATCTGGTGCTAGAAGCATCGGGCAAGTTTCGCACGGTGGAAACGCTGGAGCCATATTTCAAGCGCGGCGTGCAAACGGTGATCGTGGCGGCTCCGGTGAAAACGGGAGCGCTGAATGTGGTGATGGGTGTGAATGACCACCTTTATAACCCCGCCGAGCATCGCCTGCTGACGGCCGCCTCTTGCACGACGAACTGCCTCGCCCCGGTGGTCAAGGTGATCCACGAAGGCATCGGCATTAAGCACGGCGTGATCACCACCGTCCACGACCACACCAACACGCAGACCATCGTAGACGCGCCCCACAAAGACTTGCGCCGCGCCCGTGCCACAGGGATGTCGCTGATTCCGACGACGACGGGTTCCGCAACGGCGATCGCCCTCATCTATCCCGAACTCAAAGGCAAGCTCAACGGCCTCGCTGTCCGCGTCCCTCTGCTCAATGCCTCCCTTACCGACTGCGTGTTTGAAGTCGCCCGCCCCACCACCGTCGAAGAGGTAAACCATCTCCTCAAAAGCGCCTCCGAAACTGCCCCACTGCAAGGCATCCTCGGTTACGAGGAGCGACCACTGGTCTCCATCGACTACAAAGATGATCCCCGCTCCAGCATCATTGACGCGCTATCCACAATGGTCATCGACGACACGCAGGTCAAAATCCTAGCGTGGTATGACAACGAGTGGGGCTACGCGAACCGGATGGCTGAACTGGCGCGGAAGGTGGCCGTCTTGCGGAAGTAACGTAGGGATGAAGCGATGAAGCTACCCCACCACCCCACCACCCTACCACCCTACCACCCACCCTCATGACTGCCACCCAAACCGCCAACCTCAAAAACTACGCCCTCGTCACCCTGGCCTACTGGGGCTTTACGCTGACGGATGGGGCGCTGCGGATGCTGGTGCTGCTCTATTTCAACGAGATTGGCTACACGCCGCTGGAGATTGCGTCGCTGTTTTTGTTTTACGAAATCTTTGGCATTGTCACCAATTTTTTGGGCGGGTGGATCGGGTCGCAACTGGGTCTGAAGGTGACGCTATATGCGGGAATTGCGCTCCAGGTGGCGGCGCTAGTGATGCTGTCGTTTTTGAACCGCGACTGGGCGCAGTGGTTTGCGGTGCTGTATGTAATGGTGTCGCAGGCGCTATCGGGCATCGCCAAAGACCTGACCAAGATGAGTTCCAAAAGCGCGATTCGGCTAGTCGTCCCACAGGAGGCGCAGTCGTCACTGTTCAAGTGGGTGGCAGTGCTGACGGGTTCCAAGAATGCGCTGAAGGGTGTGGGCTTTTTCTTGGGGGCGGCGCTGCTGTCGCTGTTTGGGTTTGAGCGATCGCTCTGGATCATGGCCGCAGGGCTGGCGCTGATCTTGCTGACGGGATTTTTCCTGCCCAGCGGCATGGGCAAGATTAAATCCAAGGTCAAATTTACGCAGCTTTTTTCCAAAAGCCGCGAGATCAATATCCTGTCGCTGGCACGTTTTTTTCTATTCGGATCGCGTGACGTGTGGTTTGTCGTGGGACTGCCTGTGTTCCTGCGGAGTGTGTTGGGCTGGTCGTTCTTTCAGGCGGGTGGTTTCCTGGCGTGCTGGGTGATCGGCTATGGGGTGATTCAATTCCTCGCGCCATCTTTGCTGCGTCGCTTTAATGGGAATCAGCCGCCCCGCGCTGCGACAATTCAGTTTTGGACGCTGCTTCTGACAGCCGTTCCAGCGGCGATCGCCCTCGGACTCACTGCAAATCTCCCCCAAGATGCAGTGATCGTGATCGGTCTGATGATCTTTGGCATCATCTTTGCCTTCAACTCAGCCGTACATTCCTACCTTGTGTTGGCGTTCACCGATGACGACAAGGTGGCGCTCAACGTGGGTTTTTATTACATGGCAAACTCGGCCGGGCGGCTAGCGGGAACCGTGCTGTCGGGGCTGATCTACCAGCTTTTTGGGCTGGTGGGCTGTCTTTGGGTGTCGAGCCTGTTTGTGCTGGCGGCCTGGCTGATCGAGTTGCGGCTGCCCGACCCCAAGCCGATGCCTGCTGTCGCCTGGAAAGGGGGCGATGGAGACTAGGGAGGGCGATCGCTAGAATGTAGACTGCGTGAGATGCTGGACGACTGCCGCCACCCGTTTCACGATCTCCCGTTTCACGATCTGTTGATCGGCCTTCCGCTTACCGTGATTGTTTATGTCATTTGATAAATCTCCGTCCCCTCTTCAGCGCGTGCAGGCAGGCGGACACCTCAGCTTTTTTGAGCGATACCTAACGCTATGGGTGTTTCTGTGCATTTTGGCAGGCATTGCGCTGGGACGCTTGGCTCCTGGCGTGGCGATCGCCCTCGACCGTATGAGTGTGCATCAGGTTTCCATTCCAATTGCTATCTGTCTGTTTTTCATGATGTATCCCATCATGGTCAAAATTGATTTTTCGCAGGCAAAGCGGGCCGTGCTTGCACCGCGCCCAGTGCTGTTAACGCTATTAGTAAATTGGCTGATTAAACCGTTCACAATGGTTGCCTTTGCCCAATTCTTTTTGGGCTACCTCTTCCGTCCGCTCATCACTGGAACAGAGGTAATCCGGGGCAGCGAGATTGCGCTGGCCAACTCCTACATCGCTGGGGCCATTTTGCTGGGCATCGCGCCCTGCACGGCAATGGTACTGATGTGGGGCTATCTATCTTTCAGCAATCAAGGATTGACGCTGGTGATGGTGGCGATCAATTCCCTTGCCATGCTGTTTCTGTATGCGCCGCTAGGACGCTTACTACTGGCAGCCAATCAGCTCTCAGTGCCCTGGGAAACGATAGTGCTGTCGGTGCTGATTTATGTGGGGCTGCCGCTGCTGGCGGGGGCGGTGTCGCGCACCTGGATTTTGCGACACAAGGGGAAAGCCTGGTTTGAGCAGGTGTTTTTGCGCTATCTCAGCCCAATGGCGGTGGTGGCGCTGCTGACGACGCTGGTACTGTTGTTTGCGTTCAAGGGCGACCTGATCGTGCAAAATCCGCTGCATATTTTGCTGATTTCGGTGCCGCTGTTTTTTCAGACGAACTTTATTTTTCTGATTTCCTATGTGGCGGCGCAAAAGCTGGGGCTGGCTTACGAAGACGCGGCTCCGGCAGCGCTGATCGGCGCGAGTAATCATTTTGAAGTGGCGATCGCCACTGCTGTCACCCTCTTTGGACTGAACTCTGGGGCAGCCTTGGCAACCGTAGTGGGCGTGCTGATTGAAGTACCCGTCATGCTGATGCTAGTAGAAGTTTGCAAGCGCACGGCGTTCTGGTTTCCACGCGAGCCAGAAAAAGCAACGCTACCCGATCCTCGATGTATCCAAAAACTGCCATGAAACCAACCCACACCTCCGAATCGCTGCCCCTCATGGTAGATTTTTTGACCGCTGAGCAGTTGCAGCAGCCCGGACAGATTGGTCTGATGATTGCTCCAGGTCGCTGTGATGAAGATGCCAAGGCCATCTGGCAAAGGGATTTGCAAGTTGACTTACGACGACTCAAGGAGCATTACCGCATAAATCGGCTGGTGTGCCTGCTGGATGAGGCGGAGCGAGAGTCTTTGGGCATCTCGACCCTGCTCCCAGAAGCAGAAGCACTGGGCATAGCGACGGAAAATTTGCCGATCGAAGACGATGCGCTGCCGACCTCGCTCGACGACTTCTCGGCGCTGGTGGATCGAGTGCTGGCGGCAGTGGCGGCGGGCGAAACGGTGGCTATCCACTGTCGAGGTGGGGGTGGGCGCACGGGCACGCTGGCTGCCGCCTGCCTGGTAAAGCTGGGCTATGGCCCAGAAGCGGCGATCGCCACGGTGCAGGCGGTGCGATCGGGGGCGCTGTCGGTGGCGGCGCAGCGGGAATTTGTGCATCAGTTCGCGCAGCAATAGGGGGAAGGGGCGATCGCGCTCTAGGGTTCTGCCTTGCAATCTCGCCCAATCCAGACCGCGTTTAAGGCTTAAAATGGAGAATACTTTCCGTTACCCATCCCTGCAAACCAAGATAAACAAGGAGTTGCGTTCGTGGAGTCCCGATACAACCCCGCTGAGATCGAGGAAAAGTGGCAAGCCGCCTGGGACGCGCAAGGGCTAGACCAAACGCTGGAAGACCCCAGCAAGCCCAAGTTTTATGCGCTGTCCATGTTTCCCTATCCGTCGGGCAACCTGCACATGGGCCACGTCCGCAACTACACGATTACCGACGTGATCGCCCGCGTGCAGCGGATGCGGGGCTACCGCGTGCTGCACCCGATGGGCTGGGATGCCTTTGGCTTGCCTGCGGAAAATGCGGCGATCGATCGCGGCGTTGCCCCCGCCAAGTGGACCTATCAAAACATCGCCCAAATGCGGGCCCAATTGAAACGGCTGGGACTGTCCTACGACTGGAACCGCGAAGTCACCACCTGCTCGCCCGACTACTACAAATGGACGCAGTGGATTTTTCTGCAATTTCTCAAGGCAGGGCTGGCCTACCAAAAAGAAGCAGCGGTAAACTGGGACCCCATCGACCAAACCGTGCTGGCAAATGAGCAGGTCGATAGCGAGGGCAAATCCTGGCGATCGGGCGCAAAGGTGGAACGTCGCCTGCTGAAGCAGTGGTTTTTGAAAATTACCGACTACGCCGAGCAGTTATTGCAAGATCTGAACCAGCTTGACGGCTGGCCCGAGCGCGTCCGCCTGATGCAGGAAAACTGGATTGGCAAATCCACAGGCGCAGAGGTTGTGTTCAAAACGGAAGCGGGTGACGACCTAACGGTTTACACGACGCGCCCCGACACGCTCTGGGGAGCCACCTTTATGGTGCTGTCGCCGGAGCATCCGCTGGTGGACAAGCTGACGACTGAGGCCCAAGCTGCCGAAGTTGCAGCCTACAAAACCGCTGCTGCTGGCAAGAGCGAGATCGATCGCACGGCGGAAGACCGCGAGAAAACGGGCGTGTGGACGGGCAGCTATGCCATCAACCCGGTAAACGGCGAACCAATTCCCATCTGGATTGCCGACTATGTGCTGATGGGTTATGGCACGGGCGCGATCATGGCCGTTCCCGCCCATGACCAGCGCGACTTTGAGTTTGCCCGCAAGTTTGGGCTGAAGGTAAAGGTCGTCGTGCAGCCGGAGGGCGAGACGCTGGACGGCGACAGCATGACCGTGGCGCACGCAGGCGAGGGTGTGATGGTTCACTCTGGGCCGCTGGACGGCATCCCCGCTGGCAAGGGCGCAGGGCAGAGCGTAGAAGCGGCAGTGAAGTGGCTAGAGGAGAACGGCAAGGGCAAAGGTACAGTCAACTATCGCCTGCGCGACTGGCTGATTTCGCGGCAGCGCTACTGGGGCTGCCCGATTCCGGTGGTGCATTGCCCCAGTTGCGGCACGGTGCCTGTGCCAGATGACCAGTTGCCGGTGCAATTGCCGGAGCAGGTGGAGTTTTCGGGCCGCGGACCGTCGCCGCTGGCAAAGCTGGAAGACTGGGTGAATGTGCCCTGCCCGACTTGCGGCGAACCCGCCAAGCGGGAAACCGACACGATGGACACGTTTATCTGTTCGTCGTGGTATTTTCTGCGCTATCCCGATGCGCGAAACGAGGGCGCGGCGTTCGATCCGGCTAAAACGAATGACTGGATGCCTGTTGATCAGTATGTGGGCGGTATTGAACACGCGATTTTGCACTTGTTGTACTCGCGGTTCTTTACCAAGGTGTTGCGCGATCGCCACTTACTCAACTTCGACGAACCCTTCAAGCGCCTGCTCACTCAGGGCATGGTGCAAGCGGCGGCTTACAAAAATCCGGTGACGGGCAAGTACATTATGCCGTCGGATATCGCCGACCTGTCCGATCCCCGTGACCCCGCTACAGGCGACAAGCTGGAGGTCGTGTTCGAGAAAATGTCGAAGTCGAAATACAACGGCATCGATCCGAAGGACGTGCTAGAGAAATACGGCGCAGACACCGCCCGCATGTTTATCTTGTTCAAAGCGCCGCCGGAAAAAGATCTAGAGTGGGATGATGCCGATGTAGAAGGGCAGTTCCGCTTTTTGAACCGGGTCTGGCGCTTGGTGACAGAATTTCAGGCATCAGAAGTAAAGCTGCAAAGTGCTGGCGAACTCACCAAGCCAGAAAAAGATTTGCGACGGGCGGTGCATACAGCAATCAAGGAAATTACCGAAGACCTGGAGGGCGACTACCAGTTCAACACAGCGGTTTCGGAGTTGATGAAGCTGAGCAACGCGCTGAGTGACGCCCCCTGCAAGGATTCTCCGGTCTATGCCGAGGGCATCGAGACGCTGCTGGCGCTACTGGCTCCCTTTGCGCCGCACATCGCCGAAGAGCTGTGGCATCTGCTCGGTCATACCGATTCGGTGCATCACCACGCTTGGCCCGTGGCCGATCCAGAAGCGCTGGTGGTGGATGAAATTCCGCTGGTGATCCAGATTATGGGCAAAACGCGGGGCACCATTCAGGTACCTGCGTCCGCCGACTCCAAGACGCTGGAAACGCTGGCTACCGAGTCGGAACTGGCGCAGCGCTATATCGAAGGCAAGACTATCAAGAAAGTAATCGTTGTGCCGGGTAAGCTGGTGAACTTTGTGGTGCAGTAAGTCTAGATAGGTCAAGCAGGACAAGTTATCGCTCTTATTCGCTCCTATGACGGGATTTATCCTAAACCTAGGCTATGACGATGCACTAGGCAATCAAGGCTTCGAGCAGGCTTGTGCCAACGTAAATATAGAAGCCAACGAGGACGGCGGCGGCAGGAACCAGCGCCAGCACAAAGTGGAAATAGTCAATCTTGGTGAGGCCAATGGCGTAGCTTACGACATCCTGACCCAGCAGCATAATCAGCGCCATGTAAAGTACGCTGTGATGCCCCTTCAGGCGAGCAACAAACGCATCTAGTTCGTCGATGTCTTCTTTGCCGACGAGCCTCACCGCGACGCGACGGCCGTAACGCCGGGAAATCCAGTAATTAATGCTGCATCCGATCAGCGATGCAATAAAGCTCAAGACGAAGGCGGTTTCTTTGCCAAACAGCGCTCCGCCTGCAATATACACTGAGCTGCCGCTGAGGGGCGCTGCAATCAGGCTGGCAGCGCAGATGATGGTAAACACGAGGGGGGCCCAGGCACCAGCACGTTCGATCCAGAGGTGGGCGTTTTCTAGCCCGATGAGCTTGAAGGCAAAGGCCATCACCGCATAGGCGATCGCCAAGGACAGCAGCGCCACCAACAGCTTCTTGAGCCTGGGCGGAAGTTTCATCGTCGAATGGCTCCGAGGGTTTAGCTTGCGTGAACCCCTTCACCGTACTTAACAATTCCCACCCACGTCAACAGACTTTCGGGAGAACCGGAGCATCGCACCGAATCCGTCCCGCTAATCCCTAGCTCCTTCTAGGCGCGATCGCCGATGAGCCGCAATCTTTTCATTCACCGCTTCGATCTCAGCCTCAATCTCGGCCTCCAGTTCTGCCGCCAACGACGTAGCAGCCTTTTCCACCACCGCTGGCTGAAACTTCGCCGCCAACACCTCGCGCTGATTGATTAGGTAAATGCTCACCAGCGTTAGCCCCACGCCGACCCACTGCACCGGGTTCAACACCTCAGATAGGAACAGGTTGCCAAACAGCAGCGCAAACACAGGCGTAAGAAACGTTAGGGAACTCAGGCTCGTCAGGTTGCCGCTGGCCGCAAAGTAGAAGAAGAGTCCGTAGGCGATCGCGCTGCCAAAAATCGTGGAATAGCTCATCGCCATCCAGTCTGCCCAGCCAAGCTGCTGCCACTGGTTCGTTTCGCCCAGCGCCGACAAGACAAACAGCGGAATGCCACCCAGCACCATGTGCCAGCCCGTCGCCGCCACCGGGTCAGCATAGCGCGACACGTAGCCCATCATCACTGTGCCCACTGCCATCGACAGCGCCGCCATCAGCATCAACCATTGCCCGTTTTGGAACAGGTCATGCAGCAGGTTTGCGCCCAGATCTGGCGAAAAGTTGCCGTGCAGCGCCGACTGGATCACGCCTTCTGGCAGCCCCAGCAGGCTGATGCCCACCACGCCAAACAGCAGCCCCAGCCAGCCAAAGCCACCCACCCGCTCGCCAAACAGAAACCGCGCCATCAGCGCCACCGCCAGCGGCTGCGAGTCAATCATCACCGACCCCAGACCCGCGCCCGTCCGCACCAGCCCTTCCGCCAAAAAACCCTGAAACAGCGCCGCATCCACAAGCCCAAACAGCGCAATCCAGCCCCAGGCTTTCCATCCCTTCGGCTGCGATCGCCCCATCGCCACTGCCGCCAGCAAAATCAGCAGCCCCGCAGGCAGCACCCGCACCCCCGCCATAAACAACGGCGTGGTTTGAGGAACCACGCCCTTCATCGCCACCATCGCCGTACCCCACAGGAAAAACGGCGCAATTAGCAGCAACGGCGACACAGATGCTCTCGACGGAGTAGAAGCTTGAGTCATGAGGGGCGATCGCAAAAGTTATGTCATGTTAAACCAATTGTAACCATTATGTACTTCTGTAACGAAACTGAACTGTATCACGAGAGGCGATTTGGGAGGGGGAAGAGGGAAGAGGAAAGAACGAAGAGGGAAGAACGAAGAGGGAAGAACGAAGAGGGAAGAACGAAGAGGCTCCGTTTTCGGTTTTCGGTTTTCCTGCTCCTCCTCTACCCCCTCACTTTCGCTTCCCTCTACCGGACTAGAACGCAAGGCAGACCTCTATGCCTCAAGACTCCCGCCCTGTGAGGGATGGAAGCATTGGGCGAAACGCTTATTGTGAAAGTGTTCGATTGATTCACCGCCAATTCGCCCGCTGAACTGCCCGCTAAATGGCGCTGTGGTTCGTGGATGAATGGCAAAATCAAACGTTTAAACCGCACAACGAGGTACGACACCATGAGTATTGAAGATCGCGTGAAAGCAACTGCGAAAAACATCGAAGGTAAAGTGCAAGAAGCCGTCGGTGAAGTGACGGGCGATCCCAAGGACAAGGTGGAAGGTCGCGCCAAGCAGGCCGAAGCCAAGGCTCGCCACACCACTGAGGACATCAAGGACGAAGTGAAGAAGGCGATTGACTAATCGCGTCCTGCTCCGTGCCCTCTGAAATATCCGGGTGCCCAGTCCTTAATTAATTTAGGGGCTGGGCATTTTTTTGGGCGATCGCGTTGAAGGGGGAAGAGGGAAGAACGAAGAACGAAGAACGAAGAACGAAAATCCAAAATCCAAAACTGAACTTAAGCGCCTACTAAGCGCCACACGACTCGACGCTCGGAAATCTCCTGCTGGAGTCGGGCTTGCTGTTGCTGGCTTTCTTGCAGAATTCGCCGCTGCACGACCAGTTGGGTTTCCAGTCGGGTTTGATATTGCAGCAGTTTTGCCAATCTTATCTTATCTGCCTGCATGGACTGGTGAACAGGTGCGATCGCCCTTTGACGAGCGCTGAGTAAGTTCACCTGATGCGCCAGTCCAAAGGCTTGTTCGACCTGCGAAAGTGCAGGGGGCAGCATTGTAGGGTCGGCGGCTAGTTCGAGGAATTGCGCCAGTAGAAACTGCTCTAGGGCGATCGCCACTTGCTGATTCATCTGCCCGCTGAGGAGTTGGTGGCGCTGATAGAGCGCTTGCAGGGTTTGAGCGTCGGGCTGCGCCTGGGTAAGCGTTGTTGCAATTTGCCCTTCGGTCTGGTGCAGGGCTTGCAGCAATGCTTGATAATTGCCCTGCTGCTGCAAGATGCGATTGGCATCGGCGAATGCAAGCTGGGTCTGAATCGCCTGATATCGCTGCTGCGCTAGCTTTAGCTCTTGCTCGGTCTGCGTCAGGTAGCGGGTGAATTCTGCGGTGCGGCGGGTTAGGGTGTCGGCGCGGTGACTCAGATTCTGGGCATCGGGGCGAGCCTGAAACTGGGCGATCGCCTGCTCTAGCCGCGCCACTTGACCCGTCGCCTCGGTCAGATCTGCCCTGACTTGTTGCAGCGCATGGCACGCATCCAGCCGACAGCGATCGCCATACTCCACATAAGTCTGAGCAAGCTGCTGCGACACGATTTGCGCCACGCGCTCGTTGCGATGGCGATAGCGCACCTCCAATCGCCCGTCCGCCAGCGGCACGATCTCCAGATTTTGCGCCAGCGTCGCCGGACTCAGGTTAATGTTATACGCCCGCAAATCGCGCACCGCCGGCAGCAACACCTGCTGACTCCGCAACACCTGAATCAGCGTCGCCTGATCTACCTCTGGACGAACGTCAGTCGTCGCTGTGGACGTGCCGCTGGTCTGCGATCGCTGCGCCACGGGGACCAGTTCAAACGTGCTTTTGTATAGCGGCGGCGTGTAGCTCTGGTAAAGCGTAGTGCCCACAGTAGCGGCGATCGCCACACCCACGGCAACTCGAACCGGCTGGGGCGCGACTGCGGGAACTGGAGGATGGTAAAGGGGGCGATCGCTCTCTCGATTGCTATCTACAAGCCGCCGCTCCAGAACCCCACGCTCCGGCTGCACCGCACGCCGCAACTGAAGCGCAGGCTCTGGCGGAACAAACACATGCCGCCCCGCAACGGGCTGGAGCGCAAGCGTAAGGGTAGCTGCCTGGGTCATAGCATATCTGTTCGGAAAGTCTGTTCGGAAAGAAGGAGCGATTCACACATCAAAAGCATTAAACCAGGGAGATGTCTCCAGGAAGCCATCGTGTAAAGATCACACTTACCTACTTCACTGATCCATCATTTCATCAGGAAAGCTGTAAATAGACTCGTTGAGCAGGCGGCGTTTCCTTAGCTTGTAGCTCGTGCCATCGCAATCCAATCAAAGTCGTGACAGTCAGCATATAGCCAGGTTCTTCCATCTGGGTGAAGATAAAGCCGAATATAAACACCGTAATCACCGTAAATTTAGAAAAATCGTCCTGGCACAGAAAATGCCAGACCACCCACCAGAGAAATAGATAAACTCCTAATCCCAACAAGCCAAAATCTCCCCAAATCCCAATCCATCCGAAAAGCGGCGAGAAGAAGCTGGAATCTAGATAGCTCTCTCCCCAGACTCTTCCAACTTCTGAGCTGACAGGACGAGTTGTGGCTCCTAGCGGGTTTAACAATGAGGCATATTCTTTCAGCAGCCAGCCTCCCAAACGCCCTACTGTATGTCCTGGGCCCAGTCCCCACAGCCAGTTCAAAGAGTTTTCATAAGATGAGACGATGATTGGAAAACCGCTGAGCTTCAGAACGGTTGCATCACCATCGGGGCCATAGAGTCCAGGTCGAATCCAGCCGTTAAATGCAGCAAATAGGGGGACGTTTCTGAGGGCCCAGAGAAATGAATAGAAGGCCAAAATGCCGCTAATAATATACTGAATTGCAACTCTAATATCCGTGAGTTTAACCAAAATCAAAACTCCCCAGGCAGCCAAAAAGACCAGCAGAGTTTGCTTGGCATCAGCGAACAAAAGCTGAAGGATTGTGGCAATTACAACGGTGGCTCTTAGCCAAAGCGGAGAATTTTTGGCGCTTGTGAAATAGTACAGTCCGAAGGTTAAAGAGACGGAGGCTGAAACAACATGCCCCGCTCCAGAAAGATAAAACACGCCCTGAATGTTATCGCTTACAGTCATTCTAGTCACCCTGAGTAACCCAATTGTAATCAAGAGATTTTGGGCTAAGGCCAATAAAACATTGCTAACGCCGAATACTAAAATCCAGCTTCGCATCCAACGGACATTCCGAAGGGTCATTGGCGTGTAAACAACGATCGCCAATAGCAAGAATGGCTCTGCTAAGAGCATATAGCCAATGAACAGATTAACCAGCCCTGCTTTATTCAAAAAGGCGCTGATAGTCATGCTCAGCAACAAAGCAAATAAACCCAAAAGTAGTAGTTGAGCGATCCAAATCCCCTGACTGCCCTTGCTGCGAACCTTGGTAAAGGTCAGCACGAAAACTAAAGGAACAATTGCAAAGTGAAGAAAGTTAATCGCTGCTGGTGCGCCTGCTGATTCCAGGATACGAGGGAAAAATACCGTTGCAAACGCAAAAACAATTAACGCAGGAATTCTCAGTTGCCCGCGTTGTTGCACCGAAAGATTTACAGCTTGATTCATGCTTCACGAGAGCTTTAGAGGACCAGCAATAGGGGGAAGTTTTAAGGTGCTGAGGCGCAGGTTAGTTTATCGTTGAACCTTGCTGTAAATATCTATTAGCATTTGATAATTCGCTTGAGCAGTGTATTTAGCTGAAAATTCAGCACGAGCATTCTGGCGCATTTGCTGCCATGCGACGGGGTTGTCCAATACCCACTTCACCTGTTGCGCCAGATCGTCCGGATCGCCAGGGCAAAAGTGCCGTCCAGTGTAGCCGGATTGAACGACTTCGGCGATCGCCCCAATCTTCGACGCAATCACAGGTGTTCCCTTGGCGAAAGCTTCTACTGCGACTCGTCCAAAGGTTTCATACCACTTAGACGGAAAGATAACGGCTGTCGCATTACCCATCAGTTTATAAACCGCTGGCATAGGCTGCCGTCCTAGCCACTCAATAGCGGGCTGCTGCCGAGTGGCAGTTTCTACAAGATCCGCTAGTGGGCCGTCGCCTACAATCTTCAGTGGAAATGGCGGGTTCAGCCGCTGCCACGCCTCGATCAGTGTATCTAGTCCTTTCTCAACGGATAGTCGCCCTACGTAGAGCATATAACCGCCCCGCCCGTCGCCTATTCCAGGGTCAGGATTGACAAAGTTGGGTTTGACGATGATTTTGTCTGCCGGTAGCCCGCCCTCGATGAACTTTTGGCGGGCAAATTCTGTGAGGGCGATAAAGCAATCGACCGTTTGAACCCAGGTCTTTAGTAAGCGATGGGTAACCAGCATTGCAGACACAACTGCGCTAGCAGCTCGGCTCTCTCGATAGCAGCCATGCAAAACGCCGGGATAAGGAATAGGTTTGCCCATGCAATCTTCGCAAACTCGACCTGCTCGAAAAAACAACGCATTTGGACAGAGTAATCGATAGTTTCGCAACGTCTGTACCACAGGGACACCTGCATCTTTGGCGGCGTGATGGACAGAGGGAGAAATAAGTGGGAAAAAGTTTTGGATATGTACGACATCGACGGTGTGCTGGGCAAGATGCTGGCGAACAGCCTGATAGGATTCGGCCGACCAAACAGTTTCGAGAGCAGTTTGTATTAAATTGAGTGTTTGGATACGGTTGTTATTTTCTTCATAAAGATCTACCTGATGCCCATGCTCCCGCAAGAGTTGCTGCTCAGCAGCACAGGATTCATCTTCGCCACCACGAATTTGATAGGTATTGTGAATACTGAGAATATGCATAAGCGAATATATACAATGAAGATTTTCGGAGCTTTCGGGGTTTAGCCTGCTGCATGATAGAGTTAGTTTTAAACGCTGAAATAAGACAACCTAGAATTTATTTCGCTTTAACACTTTCAAACTTCTCTATTAAATTCTCATACATGGATTCCAGAGCCTCAGTCTGCTTATTTAAATCAAATTTTTTGACTACATGCTCTCTAGCTTGAAAACTAAGATTTCTCAACAACTCTTCATTTTGAAAAGCCAGTATAATAAGTTCACTCAATGACCTCCAGTCTCTTTCTCCTGCTAAGAACCCAGTTTCTCCATGAATGACTGCCTGCGGAATACCTGCATGTCTAGAACCAATAACAGGCACCCCCATCGCCTGCGCCTCAACAACCACGGTGGGCAAACCCTCTGAATCACCATTGGATGCAGTAATGCTAGGTACAGCAAGAAGCGAAGCACGGTTCATCCACTGCTTTACAACATCAGAGGATTGAAAGCCAAGAAATTGGTACTGCCTTAATAATTGAGATGCCATTTTTTCAAGCTTCTCTCTTTCACTTCCATCACCAATCAAGATGAGGCTAACGTGAGGCAAAACTGACTGGACTGATGCCATTGCCTTTATAAGATACTCGCAACCTTTTTTCTCTGTGAAGCGTCCTACAAATAACACGACTGGTTCGCGCTCGATGGATAAATCTGGAGAAAACTCCTTTGTGTTTACGCCATAGTAGTGTGATATAACTCTCTCGGATGGAAAGCCTTGAGCAACTAATTGATCCCTGATAAAGTCGGATACTCCAATAAATAAAGAAGCCGACTTCTTCAAGGATTCTCGTCTTTTTACGTAGACTCTTGTGCTGATAGATTCACGATTTGCATATTCATCTGTCATCGTGGCATCTAGTCCGTAAAAAGTGACTACTAATGGCAATTTCAAAACCTTCGAGATAGGCAGAGCCAACGCTCCACATACCCCAAAGTGTGCATGAATCAGTGATATTTCAAGTTCTCTAAGATGCCTTAAAAGATGTGGCGCAATCCCCGACAGTTTAAATATAAGTTCTTGAGCAGAGCCGATAAAATTACTTGAATTAATTGCAAATGTTTTTTCTTTTGGGAGTGGCAATCCAGAAACATAGCGCGTACCTATATAGTAAGGATTAAATATTTTCAGACTTTCTGCCTGTGCGCGAATGAAAGTTTCTGAGGCAGGTAACAGGCGGCCAGTAAAGTAGGCTATGTTCTGAGTGGTCATAACTTTTTGTCTTTTGAAGAGATAGAAGGTTTCTATTAATTCTTGGCGACTGATTTATAGGTCTGTATCAAACTCTTTACTTTTTGCTCCCAGGAAAAACACTCTTGGACTCGCTGTTGCCCGGCTCGACCCATACGCGATCGCAGCTCTGCATCCTCAGCCAATAACACCATTGACTTTGCCAAATCTTGGACGACTTGCCCCGGTGACTCGGCAGTAATTTTGAATCCGGTCTGTTCGGTAACTTGAACGGCTGGCCCGCCCAAATCTAGGCAAACGACCGGGCGGCCACACGCCATTGCTTCTAGACAGACCCAACCACCAGAATCATGCAGACTGGGATGCAGCAGAACATGACTTTCACTGAGGCGATTTAGTGTTTCGTGGCGCGAGAGCCTTCCCAAAAACTTCACCTGCTTTGCAACACCTAAATTTTCTGCAAGCTGTTGCAGGCGATCGCGCTCTGGTCCTTCGCCTAAAATCCAATATTCTGCGTCGGATAAGTTTGTTTCGGCAAAAGCGCGAATGCCTAAATGCAGACCTTTCCAGTGCAGCAGTCGAGCCATACTGATAAACCGCACGGTATCAGAAGTAGGTGGCAAAACTGCCCGAAGAGTAGCAATTTCTTCTTGAGCAAGTCCCGATTCTGAGTAAAGCTCTAGATTCTTTGCGCCCATTAATTGAAGGCGTTCAGCGGTGTCTTTTGTAGTCGCTCTCACCAAAACGCTGCGACTCGCTGTTAGGCGAGTAAATGGGTCTGCTTCTCCCACTCGATGAGCCAGACAGCGCAGCATTTCATACATCCGCGCATGAAGGTCAAAGTCCTTCCAAAAAGCCGGGGGAGCCATTTCACCACCACCAACCGGGCCCCAGACAAATGGCACTGGCAAAAGACTGAGGAAGCTGGGCGAAGAGTAGCGAACGTATGTAATGTGGTGAATTACATTCCACCGCATTTGCGGTAGTAGGCGCCTTGCTGTGGCATAAGCACTGATCTGCCAGAGATAGTGATGTAAATGAACAGTTTTAGTGCTGCGATTCCAAAACTTTGCACCGGGAACATCACAATAGATAAATTGAAGATTTGAAAATGGGTTTTGAGTAAGTTCAGCTTCGATAAACGGGCGGTTGTCTTCGCGAGTGAGTACCCAGACAGGGTGATGCTGGGCGATCGCCCGCGCTAAATTCCAGCCTACGCCGGGCTCCGACCCCATGTTGGGGCGACAGGCATAGGCCGACAGCAAAATGCAGAGAGGCTGGTTCATGCTGATTCGCCTCCCATGACCATAACTGCAACTCGACTTAAAAACTCTCCCGCCTTCTGAGGGCTGTAGTGCGCCATGATGTCCTGCGATCGCTGCCCCATCTCAGCAAGCTGATCGGGATTTTCAATCAGGCGCTGCATGGCGGCAGCCAACACTTGTGGATTGTCTGGAGGAAAGCGATAGCCATTTTCACCCTCCAGCATCAGTTCTGCCGCGCCTGCACCTGTGGAACACAACACAGCCTTACCCAACAGCATCGCTTCTAGCACCACCATGCCCCAGGTGTCTTCAAGTGTCGGCAGCACAAACACATCCGCATGGTGAAAATAGGAGCCCATGTCGCCATAGCTCACTCGCCCCACCCAAATTACGCAATTTTCTAACTGATGCTTTTGTGTGAAGGTCTGCAAATCTTCTCGCTGTGGGCCATCGCCTACCAGCAACACGCTAAATTCCCGACTTCCCGCATTCTTTAATAGCTTGCACGCCTCCAACAGGCACGCCACCCCTTTGCGGGGCACCACACTGCCCACAAATAAGAACACCGGACGCTTTAGGTCTGAAAAGCGGAGCGGCTGCCCTGGCGCAACCCATTCCAGTGCTTCGTTCACTTCGGATAAAGAGCGGCAATCGGGCACTTCGTAAGGCTGCACAAACGTCAGTTCTGGTGGAGCGCCCAGGCAGTCAATCAAATACTTTTGCCCAGCATGGCTGTTGGTAATAAAGGCATCAGCCACCCATACCATCGCCCGACGCAGCCCCAGCCGTAGCGGAGAGTTTCGATAATCGACCCCCGGCGAACTGCCCTCGTAGGCAATCACAACCTTCCAGCCGCCCAGCCACTTGGTCAGCAGCGCCAGCAGGGTCCAGATGCCAAAGGAACTGGAGAAGACGACCTGAGGGCGATATTGAAACAGCCGAGGCAAGATCTTGGGCGAAAGATAAGTGAAATTATTGCCGTAACTGGTAGCAGATTTCGTAACTGCCACCACTTTTTGCTTGCCGACAAGCTCTATATCTAAAGTATTTTCCAGTCCTTTTGCAAAACCTGGAAATAGTCCTGTAAAAACCTTGGTATGCGGAAAATGTTGAGTGAGTTCACTCAAAGCAGGCTGCCAATAAAACCAGGCTGTTGGCAACAGCCAGGCAATTTTAGAGGAGTTAGGCTTTTGCATAAACCTCCTGGCTGACGCACTCACTCAGGATCGAGGAGGAGAATTTTGTCGAGGCATGACTTGCTATTAGTTCATGTGTCTTTTGAAGATTGACGTTGATTGCCGGGTCTTTCAAAACGTATCGAGCAACACTAGTGGCGATCGCCCTTGGATTTTCAGAATCAATCGCCAGTCCCAGTTCATAGCGACGCACCAATTCACCCATCAAGCCATAATCGGAACTCAACACAGGCTTTTTGTGCAGCGCCGCTTGCATCAAAATACCGCTCATACCGACGTGTTTTTGGTAAAGCGCTAGCACCACATCTGCCATTTCGATGTATTGATGCAGCACAGCATCCTCCACAAATTCATAACGCTCTAAAATTTGAATCGATTTGCATTGGCGCAATGATTCGGCAGTAGTTGCAATATATTGCTGCATTTTTGCACTAGCTTCTCCCAATAAAACCAGACAAATTTTTTTGCAGGTTTCTTCGGGCAGCAGTTCCAAACTTTCCAGTAGTGGATATATCCCTTTACGGGATGTCAGCGCGCCAAACAGGAGAAATACCGTGCGATCGCCCTCAATTTCTAACTGCTGGCGGAGTTCTGCGCCAGAGCCGACCGACTTTTGAGACAAATCGACTGGATCGGTCAGCGCACAGACCTTCACATGGGCGGGCGGCGTGATATGGTCTGGTGCAATCGGGTCGAGGGAAAACAGCGTGCGAAACTGGGGATGTCGCAGCGCAGCACCCAGAATCAGGCGATCGCGCCAGGCTTGCAGGCGATCGCCCCAGGTTTGGGGGCGGGGGCTAAAGGTGTAGTAGTGGAATGTAGGGCGAAAGTAAATTCCTGAAACGGGGCAGGGAAAAGAGAATCCAGCCGCCATTGGCAATAAGCAGGTATCAAGATAGAGCATCAGCGCATGGTCAGCTTGCAGCAGTTGAGCATATCTGGCAAACAAGCGCCATTCCTGGAAGTTGCGGAGATTGCGATCGATACCAGAACTGCGAGACTTTAGCTCCACCTGCTCAGTTTCGGTAATCGCCACAAACTGCACCGAAGCATCCAGGCTGCACTGCTGCACCACATCAGCATGAACCGTGAGGAATCGGGGTGACACCACGAAAAAGAGCTTTCCCAAGGGCGATCGCGCTGTCCACCCCTTGCCCAGTTGCAAAATATAGTGCGGATGATGGCCATAGATCGACAGGTCAAAACAGACCAATCTGAAATCTGGGCCTGCGGATTGGGTTTGCATGGAAAGTATCGTTATGCAGGGGACGTTTGAGCCAGTAAATCTTGATATAGATCCAGATAGCGACGAGCTTGTAACTCTAGTGCAAAGCCTTGTTCAGCTTTTTGGCGGGCAGCAAGTCGCAGCGATTGCTCCGAATCGGTATGACCCAAAATCCAGCGAATTCCCTGGGCCAAGTCCTCAATCTCAAACGGGTTGGCCAGATAGCCATTATGCTGATGATCCACAATGTCTGCCAGTCCTGTCCCCTTAAACGCGACGACTGGCGTACCGCAGGCCATCGCCTCAGAAGCAGTCTGTCCAAAGGCTTCTTGCAGCGACGGTGCGACAAATACATCCGCAGCAGAATAGGCCAACGCCAATGTAACGTCATCGTTGAGATGCCCCAGATAATGAGCAGGGAAGCCCAAATCAACCGGACTCTCTGGCTTAGAGGAACCAAACACCACCACTTCAGCCTGCTGACGCAGTTCAGTCTGAGCAAGCTGCTGTAGTGCAGGCTGCAATAGATGGAAGCCTTTGCGCCGATCTTGAGTCGCGCTGATTGCTCCAAACAGGATGAGCTTTTTGTCGAGCGGCAGGTTGAGGGCAGCACGGGCAGCCTGCCGGTCAATCGGCTTGTAAATCCGAGTATCCAGGCAAAAGGGAATCACCTCAATCCGCAAATCTTTGAATAGGCTGCTGGCGCGGGCGCAGTCTGATAGCCATTGGGTCGGAGCAACTATAGTCAGATTCAAATTGCTCCACGCTTTGGCTTTGCGCTGCCAGATACGATGAGACAAATCATTGAATTTGGAGCTACCTAGTTGGGGACAGGTTCCGCAGGATTGTTGAAAATGCTCGCACTCCTGGGTGTAGTGGCAGCCTCCAGTAAAGGGCCACATATCCATCAGCGTCCAGACGATCGGCTTTTGGAAGCGCGGCAAAACCTCAATTGGCAGGTAGCTATTCAGAACCCAGTGTAAGTTAATAATATCTGGGTTGATCTGCTGAATGCGGTGCTGCAAAGGATTGGGCGCACGCTGGATGTCAAAGACTGCCTTGTTGACACGGGGATAGGGGCGTAGCGCTAGACTGTCTACTTCGGCACGAAGGCGACCTGCGACTTGTCCCAGGAACGTTTTCGGCGCTAATACCGTGCGATCGCCACTCACACTTTTTTGCACCAGCATCCAGGAATCTGCCCCGATTTCGTGCAACCCTTGATGCACCCGGTATGCGGCCCGCGCGGCTCCACCAATTGTGTCAAAGGTGCTGAGGTGGAGAATTTTCATGCTTAGATGGCCTCTTCATAGTTTTCTCGGCGCATCACCATTTCGGGCCCTCGTCCGCGCACTGCATTGGTTACAAATCGCAGATAGATTTTGATGCTATCCACGTAGGGGGCGATCGCGCCTCCTGTCATTAAAATATGCGGGTTTAGCGAAGGGTGAAGCTTGGGTGCTTTGGCAGCATATAGCGGCTTAAGTTGGGCTGGGTAAAAATGAGCCGTGAGAGACTTGCGGCTATGCTGCGGGTTAATGTTTTTGTATGCACCATGAACTGTGTATGGATGCCAAAACAGCACATCGCCCTTTTCTAGGGGAAAGGATTTGTATTGATATTCAGCGCTGTTAATGAGCGCCAGGATCTCTTTGCGATAAGTTTCGTGATCGCTAAAGCTTCGGCCATTCACTCTGGCAATAACACGCCCCTTGTGGCTACCTGGCAACACAAAGAAACAGCCCGCATCTTCTTGAATATCTTCCAGAGCATACCAGGCGGCAATCATCCGACCCGGTGGATCAGCATCTAGATAGTAGTGATCTTGATGCTCAATTGTGCCTGTTGACCTATCAAAAAACATATTTTGCATCATCACATGATGCGTATCGCCTGATAGTAAACTCAAAATCTTTGCAACAGTTTCGTCTACCAAGCAGCGCTCTACCATTTTTGAAAATCGAGGAGCTAGTTTCAGGTTTGCTGGATTCAGCATCGAGTTTTCGATGAAGCCTGCTTCGGTGAGGCGAGGACGTGTGGGGACGTGAGTATCCTGACTATTGAAGACAAAGAGGCGATCGCGCTTCTTTTGATCGACCTGCTCTAGCAATCTATCAATCTTTTCCGTACTCAAAACATCGCGAACAATGACGTATCCATGCTCTTGGTAGTAGTGTCTAATTTCTTGCGACTGAGAAATTAAAAATTTCGTAAGTGACATGGTGGACTTCCAGGAATAGACTGCAAACAATTTGACTAAAACTTAAATAACCTAAGTAAAGCAAGAAATCAAATGATTCCAGGAATCCATTCAATCAAATCATTCTTTTGCCAATCATTCGTAACAGCTTCGCTCTAGCACGAGTCATCAAACTAGGATCAAACAGAGTATCCTGTTCAAACTGGTCAGCTTTTCGATTGCGAATCACATAAGGCGGATGCTTCAGAGGAAACTGCATTGCTTTTGTCTGCATATTAGCGTACTGACTTTGAGCGCTCGTTGTAGTGGTATGCGTTGCATCTTCGCCAAAGCCGATATTAGATACCAGATTCACACTTGGCAACACACTTAGACCACTCTGCAACCAGCTAGATAACAGCCAACGATATGCCCAAGAAGCAGACTGATATCTTCGCTCATAAGTAGACTGAAAGATTCGCGTCCAGTACCCGACAGCACGATTGTCATCGAGAATATCTACTAAGTAATTTTCTAACTGTGCAACCTCCCAAGTTTTCATATCATAGTCAAAAAACTTCCAGGCACGTGCCCAAGTTGCCCAGCCCCAACAATGGCTATAACGAGAGAAGTAATAGCTGAACTCTGTCCGCTCACGACCAAATTGGACATTCTTGCCGCAGATAGACATAACTCTTTCATCATCTCGATAGTAGTCAAGCAGCTCTTGACAGTATCGAAAGAAGCTTGGATGAGGCAGGCAATCATCCTCCAAAATAATTGCCTCATCAACCAATGAAAACACCCAATCCAGTCCAGAAGCAATCCTTTTTCCACAGCCAAGATTATCATCAGAGTAGTTTTTGAGAACTTCACAACCCCAGTCAACCCGACCAATAATTGCTCGTGTTTCAGCACACTTCTCTACATCATCAGGAAACTTACTCCTCGGACCGTCGGCAATTACTAAAAGCTTTTCAGGTTTAGCTTGACAAACCCTGTCAAACACTTTCAAGGTTTTACCTGGTCGGTTAAATATAATAAGTACCACAGCTTTTTTCATAATCCCGATTGACTCAGAAGTGTTTTCTATTACTGTAAGTCAAGGCTTAGATGATTTAAGTTGATCCCAAGATGGTCTTTTGAACTAAAGCTCTAGCGATGATGGAATTTCTTCGATAAGACTCAGCTATCCTAATATTCAGTAACGGAATCTCCTTTTGAACCAGATCATCTAGCTTTTTCTCTATAGATATACCTTCATCATGGATATCTAGTAGCAATGGTTTCATCCCAGAGTCAGCAAAAACTCCCGATATCTTAGTGTGTTTTTCTGAATCAATGACAGCAATAGGCAAGGCTCCAAAAGCCATAGAGAACATCAGAACATGCAATCTATTGCTAAAAACAAGACATGAACTTGAATATACTTTTTCCATATCTCTGCTAGTCACTCTGGAGTCCAAGAAATCAATCTTGCATATGTTTTTATACCGATCATATAAAAAATCCGACATGGACTTGTCGCGATCGACTTGATAACAGATCAGAATTTTCTTTGATAAATTTATCGATACATAATCCACTATTTTATCTAGCTTGGAGAGCAATATTCTTTGATATTCCTGAGAGTTCAGATGCTTATTCAAAAAACCAGGGGTTAAATCTCGAAAGCTAAAAATTACAAATTCCCGAGACTCGATCGATGGTCTTTTTTGTGTATATTCTGTTTCCATCAACCAAGCCAAATCGGGGAAATATACTGTATTCTGAATCCCTATACTTTCAGCATAGTTTTTTGATATGCTATCTCTCACAGAGTTAAAGTACATTAGTTTAGCCTGCAATCTCTCTAAACTCTCTCGACCCCCCCAAAATGGCCCGATAGAACAGCCAAAACGACAACGTCTAACTCCAGATAAGTAAATCAGGGTCGAGTTTATCAAAATCCTAAAGAAACTTCCCCCTAGCATTTTCATGTCGCCATAGCTATGCCCAGGATTGATAATAGCAAAGGTATTTTTCTTGAGGCCGGACAGCCTCTTGATACCCGCCAAAATAATGCGTGTTCGAAATTTTATTCTAGATTCCTCAACTATTTCTCCCGGCAATAAGCCAAGTTCTTCTTTGTACCATTCTGGAACACCATTAACATTGACCACAAGACGTGCATATTTTCTCAACTCTGCTATCAAGATCCTATTAATTAAAAGATCGCCAAGATTATCAAACTGAGTCACAGCGCTGTAGAAAACAAGGGACTGACTTGAGTTGCTGCTTAACTTCTTCATAACTCCGTCATCTCAGGTTTACGATCTCCAAGCAGGTAAGTTAATTTTGCAATGCTTAAAAGGCAACAACTTCCTCATATTTTCCTGATTTTGAAACTCTTCCATCCTTCAATAAGTAAATTCGATCACAATGTTCTACTGTCGATAAACGATGGGCAATAATGATCACTGTTTTCTTACCTGATAACGTCCGAATTGCATCACTTACTCTCTTTTCAGTTTCGTTATCTAAAGCGGAAGTAGCTTCGTCTAGCACCAGCACTTCTCGCTCATGGTAAAGCGCTCTGGCAATGCCGATTCGCTGTCGCTGTCCGCCAGAGAGCATCACGCCGCGTTCTCCAATGCGCGTATGGATACCGTTCGGGAGTTGAACAACCAGTTCTTCGAGCTGGGCAGCGGCAATCGCCTGTTCTAACTTACCGTGATCAACCAGATGATCCGGAACCCCAAAGGCAATATTGCGCTCCACCGTATCGTCGAGCAGGAAAATGGATTGGGGAATATAGCCTACAAGATTTTGCCAGGCGCGCTGATCCTTGTAGATCGAGATGCCATCTACCGTAATATCCCCACTTTGAGGCGTGAGCAAACCTAAGACAATATCCACTAGTGTCGTTTTGCCTGCTCCAGACTTTCCGATAAACGCAATTGATTCTCCTTTAAGAATCTCCAACGACACATCGTCGATCGCCGGATCTAAAGAGTTTGGGTAGCGATAGACTACATTCGATAACCGAATCTGCTGCTCAAAGTTCATCACAGCCTTATACTTCAAAGATCCTTCCTTAAGATCTTCATTAAGATCTGGAGTACTAATGCTGGAATTAGGAAATCGCTGTTCGATCTCCTTTAGGTCAGCATATAAAATATCTGGAACATGGCGAGTGCTTTGCAGATTTCCAATGGTAGACATAAGCTGGCTAGCAGCAGGTAGAAGCCGGATTGAGGCAACTGCAAACACGCTGAGACTAGAAATTAGCAAGTCTGTGCCACGCGATAGAAAAAGCTGTGAGATTGCGATAAAGGATACGATAAATACCACTAAAACCGTTTCAATCAAAATTCGAGGCAACATATCGAAACTGGCGGCGAAGGAGGCTGCCTGAGCATATTGTTTGGCATTAATAGCCATCTGTGCTTCGAAGTAGGGCGCACATCCGATAACGCGAGTTTCTTTGAATCCACCTAACCCGTGATTGAGCGTCTTGATGATACCTTGCAACGCTTCTGAACTCTTTCGCCCCCAGCGCTTTAGCCGATGTCGCATGAAATAAATTAGCGATACCACAGGCAGCAGCGCAGAGAGGGTTGCGACTAAAAGCATCAAGTCTGTTGCCGCCATTAAGGCAAATAGGAAAACTAGGATGAATAGGTTTGAGATGCCATATAGCAAAGAAAGCAAAATCTTATAGCAGAAATCTTGCGTTTCGAGTGTGATGTTCTTAATTAAGCTTGAAGAGTTTTTGGCAATGAAGTAACTGTAATCACTATTCAGATAGGCATGATTCAAAGTTTGAATCATGTTGGCTCTGTGAGCATGACTAAACCTAAGAATGTATAACTTTGAAAAGAAGTAGAGTGCTGATTTTAGAATAAAAGAAATAGCTATAAAAAAGCAGAGGAAAATGATCATACCTCTGGTTGATGAGATTTTCAAAGCACCAAATATTTCTAACAAGATAGGATTTCGCTCAATAATTTGTGGATCTGAGACAATGGCAAAAAATGGTCCAAGCATCCCGATTCCTAGAGTTTCAGCGAGTGAAGAAACGGTGAAAACCAGAAACAGCAGCGGGATCTGCTTCCTTGAACTTCCTAAAATAAACCAGATCTTCTTGAAGTATTGCAGCATAGGAAGATAGTTCGGTTTTCAATCCTCTTTGAGATTTCAGCGTATCAGTTTTAATCTAAAAGCTCTGACATTAAAACCAGCTTTCCAACTTAAGCCAGCAGTTTCCGAAAAACACACAGTGCGATCGCCCTTCTGCATCTTGCAGCTAAGTTAACAAAATGCAATATGAACTCGAAGTCTTCTGTATCCAAGTTCATGAAGGCTTCGTGGGAATCCGGAGTACTCGGAAATTTTCTAAGGCTGCGGTTAGGCTGTCCGAGTGTCTGAATGTCCAGAGGGTGCTTTTTGCAATGCTTTGCCGAGTGCAGCCCTGCTGATGATTCGTAGAGGATGGGGGGATGATTGGCGAGTCATTGTGGGCGATCGCCCCTTCCTCCAGAGCAAAATCGCCCCCTGTCGTCAACTCTACTTTCCGTAAAAATCCGGGCCCAAATGTGGAAAAGCGTAAATGTTTAACAGAACTCCCATCGTCTGAGCAACCGACCGATTTGGGGAACCCCATCTCAGCGATTAGAACGGTCGTTATCAAGCCGCCCACAGATTCTCAGCAGCCTATGAAAAGCGAACCAAACTCTCAATCCAATTTCAACCCACAGCACTTGGGCTGGTCTATGTCAGAACCCGTTCTGGCCAGGCTAGAAACTGTCGATCAGTCCACCATTAACGGCACTGCGGGAGAGGAATCCTGGAATATCGGCTGGGTCTTTGCTGCGCTGCGGCGACGGGTTCCCATCATCCTGGGCATAGCGACCAGCACCACCGCCGCCGCTACTTTTCTCATCTTGAACCAGGCAAGCAACACGCCGCCCTCTTACATTGGCAGTTTTGATTTATTGGTAGAGCCAGTCACCAGCGATGTCCAGGCTAGCCGCCAAACGACAGCCGCCCAAGTTGACGGAGTGGGTAGTACAGATGTCAGTCGGCCACGGCTAGACTATCCTACTCAAATTCGGATTCTTCGCAATCCTGAACTAATCAAGCCCTTGGTCGATCGCCTCCGGGCGCGTAACCCTGAATTGACTGATGAAGTTGCTCGACAGATTTTGGAGCGGCGACTCGTCGTAGAACGTCTCAGCAATCGCATCGGCAACAGAGACGAGAACACGAAAATTATTCGGGTGTCGTATCAAGACAACGATCCGGCAGTGGTGCTGTCTGCGCTAGAAGACCTTTCGGGCAATTACTTGAAATATGCCCTGGAACAGCGCCAAACCAGCATTGGGCAAGCAGTTCAGTTCATTGATAATCAGATTCCGGCGTTGCAAGCGCAGGTCGATAATCTCCAGACGCGGCTGCAAATCTTTCGAGAAAGTAATACTCTTATCGATCCAGCTCTGGAAGGCACACAGCTAACTCAACAGTCGGGGACATTGCGCCAGGAACGGCTTGCCGCCAACACAAACCTGGTGGAAGCGCGATCGCGCTACGCCGCCCTAGCCGCCAATGATCCCGTCGCCATTCTCAGCCAGGCCCCCGAATATGGAACGCTGCTGGGTCTGTTTCAGCAGTACGAGGCAGAACTGGCGACCGAAGCCGCGCGCATGACCGACCTAAACCCAGACATGCAGTATTTGCGAGAGCGGCGCGATAATATCCAGCAGTTGATTAACCGCGAGGCGCGGCGCGTATTGGGTAAGGTCGAAGACCAGATTCGCGTGTTGGAAGATCGCAATCGGGCGATCGCCCAGTCCGAGAGCCAGATTCAGCAGCAGATCCGCAGCCTGCCCGCCGCCGCCAACGAATATGACGAAATCCAGCGGCAGTTGAATATCGCCACGGGTATCTTGACCGAGTTTTCGGCCCGCCAAAAGGCGCTGCAAATCGACGCAGCCCAAGAGCAAACCCCGTGGGAACTGATCAATCCACCAACCCTGCTCCGCGACGCGAACGGTGAACCAACCAACATCGCCAGCGTTAACGTCAGTCAATATTTATTGCTCGCTGCATTGCTGGGTTCGCTGCTGGGCATTGGCGTGGGGCTACTGATCGAAATTCTGGCAGACCGCTATCATGCGCCCGACGAGCTAAAGTCCGGGGCGCGGCTGCCTGTGCTGGGGCAGATTCCGCTCCAGCCAACGGCTATTTTCACTGCCGATCAGCAGCTCTCGCCGCTATTTCTGGAATCGTTCCAGTCCTTGCTGACGCGGGTGAATTTGCTGAGTGCGTCGCAACCGCTGCGATCGCTCACCATTAGCTCCGCCACGCCGGAGGAAGGCAAGTCCACCGTGGCGCTGTATCTGGCGCAGGCGGCGGCTTCGCTGGGTCAGCGGGTGCTGCTGGTGGATGCCGATTTGCGGCGGCCGACGCTGCACGAGCGGCTGAGCGTGCCGAATGATCTGGGCTTGACGGACTTGCTAAGTGATAATGACGTATCGCTAAAGCAGGTAATCCGACGGCGATCGCCCGACTCGTCGCTCTATGTCATCACCGCTGGCTCGATGGCTCCCAACCCCATCCGCCTGCTCACCTCGCCCCGGATGCAGGAAGTCGCCCGCCAGTGCGCCGGCCTGTTCGACTTGGTGATTTACGACACGCCGCCGATTTTGAATCTGGCAGACTCCAGCGTGGTCGCCGCCTACACTAACGGTACGCTGATCGTCGCCAGCCTGGGCCAGCTTCAGCGCAAGCAATTGTCCGACGCGCTAGAAACCTTCCGCGTGTCGAATCTGCCTGTTTTGGGCATTGTGGCGAACCGGGTGCGGGTCAATGAAAAGGCAGTCTATTCTGCTTATACGAGGGTTTAAGGGAGAAGAACGAAAAACGAAGAACGAAAAACGAAGAACGAAGTTTGCGACTCCCTCACTCTGGCGGCGGCAGGGGCGCAACGGGTTCGGTCGATTTTTGCAGGATCAGGTTTAGGTCATAGCGAGTCGTGCGATCGCCCTCAATGGCAGTGGTAATGCCGAGCGATCGCATTCCTGTTAAAAAAATCTCGGCCCCATTCGGCAGATTGGGCAGCGGAAAGGGGGTGTCGCTCGTCAGCAATCGCTCAATATCGATAAAAAATTGCCCGTTTTGATTGTTCAGAGAGGTCGTGGTGGCGGCCAAAAAGTCTGGGTCGGTAGACAGAGGCGTTTCTGACTGGGGCAGCAGGCTGGGGAGCGTGCCTGTGCCCAGGGTCAAAAAGGCGGTGTTGTTGTTTAGCCAGCCGTGGGTCGCGTTGATGGAGCCAAAGGGCGATGCCCAGCCCACCACGGGTTGGCCGCCGACCTCGGCTTGGGTGACGCGAAACCGATAGCGGCTGCCCATCACCTCGTCTAGCTTGGCAAGGGCGGCTTCTGCGGCGGGGCGATCGCTCGTTTCTGCCACCCAGGCCAGCGACAGGCGGCGGGCCCCGCTAGCATCGGGCTGGGGCAGCAGCGCCAGCGCAAATTCGCCATTCATCCAGTCCACCAGTTCCGTTTCCAGGTTTAGCCCCGTTGTGCTGAGCAGTCCCTCGCGCAGCATGTTGGGATTGAGCGGATTGCGGGGATTGATCACGCCGCCCTGCTGGCTATAGCCCTGCCAAAACTGCTGGAAGCTGCTGCCCGACACCACCATCAGCGCATCGTCTGGCAATAGCCTTGGCAAATCCTCCACATTGTTGACCACGCGATAGCGGTTTTGACTGTCGGCTGGTAGCCAGTGAAAGCCGCGCAGTTGCACCCCAGCGTCGGTGAGGCGGGCACTGGCGACCAGGCCTTGATTATTTTGCAGGGGCGTTAGCCCCAGTAGCGGTGCGGGCTGGATAGAATTCGCAGCGGCGATCGCCTTCGCCTGGGGCCCGTTCACATACAGCCGCGCAAAGGGTTCTGGCACTGCGGTTTGCGCCAGTGCCAGTGAATAATTTGGCAACTGGGTTAGCGCCTCACCGCTTTGGTAGGTGTCGATTGCCCGTTCAATTGCCAGAGCATTGTCTGACAGCAGCACCAGTCGATCCTCTATCACCGCCGCGCTGAGGGTTTGCCCTTCGGTTGCGGGCAGGGTGCGAATGGCAATCCCCTTGTGGCTGCGAGTGTGGCTGCGAGCGGTGGCAGATGCGCCCGACCCCAGCCGCGACAGGCTTTGCTGCGCTTTTTCGGCATCTTCGATGGGCAATATCCAGAGGGCGGGCGGTTTTTCGGTTTCTGCCGCCGGAGCCAGCAGCACCAGCGTCACCTCGTCGCCCACCCAGGGCTGAATGTCTTGGTTATAGCGATAGCCTTTGGAGGTCAGCAGGCGATCGCGCCAGTTTACCAGCGCTTGATCCAGTCGGGCGCGGGTCTGGGGCGTGCCAAATTCGCGCAGTTGCCGCCACTGGGCCGGACGAGTAGACACCGACAGCGCCAGCAGTGCATCCTGGGGAGCGGCTTCTAGCCCAGCGGGTATATCGGAGACTGCGCCCGGTTTGGGCTGACGAGACAGCCAGTAGCCCAGCCCGCCGCCTGCCACAAGGGCGATCGCCGCTCCGGTCAACAGCCACGCGCCCGCACCGTTCCCCTTAGGCTTTTTTGGGTTCATGTCTTTCTTTCCTTTCATAGCCGATGTTGCGATTCGGCGATACTAATTTTGGATTTTTTGGGGACTTTAGATTGCCGATGTCGGCAAAGGAGGCTGAGCTTCACAGGCCCCTCTATCACTCAACTTTTTAACTTTTTACCAGCATAGCGAGGAAGCAGCGCAATGCAGGCAGCGTTTGCCCCAACCGCCCTGCGGTAGCATAGGGTTGCCCGCATTGCCAAGGAGTCGCTCAAGTCGTGGCCTTTATGATTGGTCTGGTTGCGTTTTTCATCACGCTGGCGCTGGTGCAAGCGATAGTCTATTTTCCGATTGCATTGGTCAACCATTTGTTCCACTGGCCGGCGTGGCTGGCGATCGCCCTCGGTGTCATGCTCTTTTCCTGGCTGCTGGGAGAACCGTGGGACGAGCCGTTTTAGGGTTCAGCTCAATTGCGCTCAAACCTTCTCTAGAGCGACCTTCAGCCCGCCATCATAACCCTTCGTCCCATCAGCCTAGCCGCGCTGGGCCTGCCGCTGGCGAATTGCGTCGAGGGTGCCCGCCGGAATTGCGTCGATCAACTGGCGTGTATAGGGCTGCTGCGGCTGGCGATAGATTTGCTCGGCCGGGCCAATTTCTTCAATGCGGCCGCGATTCATCACCATAATGCGATCGCTCATAAATTTCACCACGCTGAGGTCGTGGGAAATAAAGATATAGGTCAGTTTGAATTCCTCCTGCAATTCTTTCAGCAAATTCAGCACCTGTGCCTGCACCGACACATCCAGCGCCGATACCGACTCATCGCACACAATAAAGCGCGGATTCAGCGCCAGAGCGCGGGCAATGCAGATGCGCTGCCGCTGCCCACCGGAAAACTCGTGGGGATAGCGATTGCTCCAGCGTGGATCTAGCCCAACGCGCTCCAGCAGGTAGGCGACGCGCTCCTGACGGCTGCGGGCGTTGCCAATATTGTGAATCTTTAGCGGCTCCAGCACGGCTGCGCCAATGCTGATGCGCGGGTCGAGGGCGCTGAAGGGATCTTGGAAAATAATTTGCATATCGCGGCGGAGTTGCCGGAGTTGGCGCTGCTCCAAATGCGTCACGTCTTGCCCGTCAAAAAAAATCCGCCCGCCCATCGTGGGAATCAGCCGCAGCAGCGCCCGCGACAGGGTAGATTTGCCACAGCCCGACTCGCCCACCAGCCCCAGCGTTTCACCCGGATATACCTGAAACGACACGCCGTTGACCGCCAGCAGATAGCGCTGGGTCTTGCCAAACAAACCGCGCACCGGGAAGCCGACTTCCAGGTTTTCTACAGAAACGAGGGGCGATCGCCCTTGCAAGGCAGCCAGGCGCTCCTGGCTTTCGGCTTCGGTAATCTCGTCGCTCAACTGGCGCTGACGCTCCCAATCCATCGGCTTTTCGGTAATGGCGATCGCCCCGTCGGGCCCCGTCTCCACCTCCATAAAATCTGCCACCGTCGGCAAAAAGCGCAGGCGGCGATCGGGCTGCGGACGACACGCCAAGAGTCCCCGCGTGTAGGGATGCTGCGGGTTAGAAAAAATGTCCATCACCGGGCCCATCTCCATCACCCGGCCGCGATACATCACCGCCACCGAGTCAGCAATTTCGGCAATGATGCCCAAGTCATGGGTGATAAAAATAATGGACATATTGCGGCGATCGCGCAGTTCTCGCAGCAAGCCCAGAATCGTCGCCTGCACCGTCACATCCAGCGCCGTCGTCGGCTCATCGGCAATCAGCAGCACTGGATTACAGGAAATCGCCATCGCAATCATCACCCGCTGAATCTGCCCACCCGAAAGTTCGTGCGGATAGCGATCCAGCATCGCCTGCTTCTGGCGGATGACCTCTTGCTGAATCTGGCGATCGCTCAGTTCTCGCTCTGTCACACCCTGTCGGCCCACCGCAGGCACACGCTTTTGCCAGTCTTCCACCACGCGCCGCTCCAGTTCCGCATCGCTGGGCAACAGCCGCACCTCTTGCAGCAGCCCCATCGCCCGCCGCCGCGCCTCGGCTTCGGAAATCTCCGTATGCTGCCGAATCGCCTCCACAAGCTGAAACCCACAGGTATAGACCGGGTTCAGCGAACTCATCGGCTCCTGAAAAATCATCGAAATCTTGCCCCCGCGCAGCCGTCGCCGCTGCTCCTCACTCAGCGCCAGCAGGTTCACGGGTTCTCCCTCTGGCGATTCGCGAAACCAGATCTCGCCCGCCGTCACCCGCCCCGCCGGTCGCGGCAATAGCCCCATAACCGCCAGCGAGGTCACCGACTTGCCCGACCCCGACTCGCCCACAATGCCCAGCGTTTGCCCCGGCTTTACCTGAAACGAAATGTCGTCAACTGCAATATTCAACCGGTCTTCGGTTTTGAACTGCACCTGCAAGTTGCGAACATCAAGCACTGGCGCGGAATCAACAACATTTGGCATAGCGAACGATCCAGAGGATCAGAGGGTTTGCAAAAATACCTGTAATTCTAGTGATTCTAGCAGCGTCAGCAAGAAATCCCCCATGCCTTCAGCCGCACCTCAATCGCACCTTTGATAAGTTTGATTTGATAAGTTTGATAAGTTAATGAAGGGGTTGAACAAGAGAAAAAGGTTGAGGGAAAGGGATTGAGTGTTGACACCGCGCTACCTCGTTGACTGACAAAACATTTACCGCTGGCGGCTAGAAGCCGCGCCTACACGGGCGAAACCCGCCTACGCGGGTTTGGGTAAGGGTAGAGAGTCGGCGAAGGCCGACTTCGTTGATGGAGCAGCGGTTTCAACCGCCTGATGCCCAGGTTTTGTCAGTCAATCAGCCGCGCTACTTTACTAGCAGATTTTTCACTTTCAAAGAAATAAACATCATTTGAGACTTGAGCCGTAATTTGCTACGGTTTATTACAGTCACATAAACAAATATTGTGTTTTGTTTACAAAATCTCCTAGTCTCTTTAATGTCTGACCACTGACGGCTTGCTCAAAGCGCTGGTATTTGAGAATTGGGCCAGATAGCTTTGCAGGATGGCCCCTACCGCTAGTCATCGTTATGACGCTGACTAGCAGATGATCTGTCAGTACTGGCGATATATAGGGGCGATCGCCCCCTGGCATTCTGCATAACTGTGCATCAGCCAATTCCATCAGGATAGATAGATGAACTAGACAGAGCGACCTGTATAGTAAGGTCAAGTTGAGTTTTGCTACATCCGCCCCTTAGTCTAGATTGCTCTTGCAGGCAGGTAGTTTCATGTCATCGACCGTTGCGCCCGACCAAGTTAATCGCATTGTTTGGAACCAGCACCACGACCCCTTCGAGGTGCTTGGCCCCCACCAAATTACACAAGACGACAAAACGGTCTGGGTCGTTCGTGCCTATCTGCCAAACGCAGACGCAGCCTGGGTAGTATGCCCCGAAGAGCGAACCGAGTACCCAATGGAAAGCACTCACCATCCCCACTTCTTTGAGTGCATCCTAGATCGTGCAGAACTCTCAAACTACCAACTCCGCATCAAAGAGGGCGAGCATGAGCGCGTCACCTATGACCCCTACGCCTTCCGATCGCCTCTGCTGACCGATTTCGATATCCACCTCTTTGCCGAAGGAAATCACCATCGGATCTACGAGAAGCTTGGCGCACACCCCACTGAGATTGATGGGGTCAAAGGCGTATACTTTGCTGTTTGGGCACCCAACGCTCGAAATGTCTCCGTACTGGGCGATTTCAACTGGTGGGACGGACGCAAGCACCAAATGCGTCGGATTGGCAATGGCATTTGGGAGTTATTCATTCCAGGGTTGGGCGTGGGCACTCACTACAAGTACGAAATCAAAAACCAGGAGGGGCACATTTACGAAAAGTCCGATCCCTATGGATTTTTCCAGGAAGTCCGCCCCAAAACCGCCTCTATCGTGACAGACCTGGAAACCTATGAATGGCAAGATCAAGACTGGATTGAAAAGCGCCGCCAGACTGATCCCCTAACTCAGCCAATCTCGGTCTACGAAGTCCACTTAGGTTCCTGGCTTCACGCCTCCTCCGCCGAACCCTACATCCGCCCGGATGGCACCGAAGAGCCACCTGTCATTGTCGCCGACCTCAAGCCGGGCGCACGCTTCCTGACCTATCGCGAACTCGCCGATAAGCTCATTCCTTATGTCAAAGAACTGGGCTTCACCCACATTGAGTTGCTGCCTATCGCCGAGCATCCCTTTGATGGATCTTGGGGATATCAAGTCACGGGCTATTACGCTGCGACCTCGCGCTACGGCCCTCCCCAAGACTTGATGTATTTCATCGATCAGTGCCACCAGAATGGTATCGGTGTCATCGTGGATTGGGTTCCTGGACATTTTCCCAAGGACGGTCATGGCCTGGCATTGTTCGACGGCACACACCTCTATGAACATGCCGATCCGCGTAAGGGCGAACACAAGGAGTGGGGTACGCTGGTATTCAATTACTCCCGCAATGAAGTACGCAACTTCCTTGTTGCCAATGCCCTCTTCTGGTTCGACAAGTATCATATCGACGGCATCCGGGTTGATGCCGTCGCCTCTATGCTGTATCTCGACTATCAGCGCAAGCCTGGGGAGTGGGTGGCAAACCAGTATGGCGGTCGAGAAAACATAGAGGCAGCAGACTTTTTGCGCCAGATGAATCACGTTATTTTTAGTTACTTCCCTGGCATCCTCAGCATTGCAGAGGAATCCACGACTTGGCCGATGGTGTCTTGGCCGACCTACGTTGGCGGGCTTGGATTTAACCTGAAGTGGAATATGGGCTGGATGCACGATATGTTGGACTACTTCCACATGGACCCGTGGTTCCGCCAGTTCCACCAAAACAACATTACCTTCAGCATCATGTACGCCTTCAGCGAGAATTTTATGCTGGCGTTTTCCCATGATGAGGTGGTGCATGGAAAGAGCGCCATGATTGGCAAGATGCCAGGGGATGAATGGCAAAAATACGCCAACCTGAGATGCTTGTATACCTATATGTACACCCATCCAGGCAAAAAGACCCTATTCATGAGCAATGAGTTTGGTCAGTGGAATGAGTGGAATGTGTGGGGTGATTTGGAGTGGCATTTGTTGCAGTACGAACCGCACCAAAAGCTGAAGCATTTTGTGAGCAAGCTCAATGAGTTCTATAAGAGTGAGCCAGCACTCTATACGCAAGACTTTTCCTATGATGGTTTTGAGTGGATCGATTGCAACGACAATCGCCATAGTGTTGTATCTTTCATCCGCCAGGGCAAAGAGCCTGAGGAATATGTAATTACGGTTTGTAACTTTACGCCTCAGCCTCACGCTCATTATCGTGTGGGTGTTCCAGAGCCTGGCTTTTACCGTGAATTGTTTAACAGCGATGCGCGGGAATATGGCGGGAGTAACATGGGCAACTTGGGTGGAAAGTGGGCCGATGAGTGGTCGTTCCATGGTCGTCCTTATTCGATTGATCTTTGCTTGCCGCCATTGGGGGTGTTGGTGCTGAAGGTTGATCGCAACAAGACTCGCGAGATTATGGGTTCGGAGACTCCGCAGGAGTAACCTTGGCGAATCGTTAGCGAATCTTCTTAGCTAGTTTCTGTGTCATTCAGGTGGAGATTGATGGCGATCGCCCCCCACCCGGTTTTTCAGCCCGACCGTGCGCCGATGGGGTTTGTGTCTATCGTCGGCGCAGGTCCTGGGCTGCCAGATTACCTCACCTTGCAAGGGCGATCGCGCTTGGAAAGGGCTGAAGCCATAGTCTACGATGCACTCGTCTCTCCAGCATTGCTCGAACTTGCGCCAGCAACCTGTCAGCGCATTAACGTAGGCAAGCGCGGCGGACAGCCCAGCCTCAAGCAGGCAGAAATCGACCGTCTTTTGGTTGATCTGTGCCAGCAAGGGCTGCAAGTCGTTCGGCTCAAAAGTGGCGACCCGTTTATTTTTGGGCGCACGACCTCTGAGATTCAGGCATTAAAAGCAGCGGGCTGCGGCTTTGAAGTCATCCCCGGTATCTCCTCAGCGCTGGCTGGGCCGCTGCTGGCGAGCATTCCGCTGACAGACCCAGTGCTAAGCCGCAGCTTTGCTGTGGTGAGCGCCCATGAGCCTGATGCGCTCAATTGGCAAGCTCTGGCTGGGATCGACACGCTGGTCGTGCTGATGGGAACCCAACAGCTTGCGGTCGTTGTAGAACGGCTACTCATGAATGGGCGATCGCCCCAAACCCCCATCGCCATTATTCGCTGGGCTGGCCATCCCCAGCAACAAGTGTGGACAAGCACCCTAGAAGCTGTGGTTCGACAGGCTGCCCACGAAGCCCTGTCGCCCGCCGTCATTACGATTGGTGAAGTTGTCGCCCTCCGACCCTATCTCGACTCGCCCGCCCCAGCCCAAAATAGGAGTAGTTCATTTCACGCCCCAACTGCGATCGCACCCGTGTCTGACTTTGTTTCTCAGCCCCTCTCCTCAACCGTTCAGCCATTGCCCCTCTCAGGCAAAACCGTGGTCGTCACTCGTGCAGCCGGCCAATCCAGTTCCTTTACCCAACTCCTGCAAGCCCAAGGCGCAACTGTGCTGGAAATGCCAACCCTGGAAATTGGTCCGCCCTCTAGTTGGGATGCCCTCGATGGGGCGATCGCCCACTTAGCAGATTTCCACTGGCTAATCTTGACCTCGACAAACGGGGTCGATGCCTTCTTTCAGCGCCTATTTGCCCAAAATCACGACTCCCGATCTCTACACAAACTCAAAATCGCCGTAGTCGGACAAAAAACAGCCGCACGACTCCAGCACTACGGTATCCAGCCCGACTTTATTCCGCCGGATTTTGTAGCCGATGCCCTAATCGAACATTTCCCCGAACCCCTGCAAGAGTTAAACATTCTCTTTCCCAGAGTCGAAACGGGCGGTCGAGACGTTCTCGTTCAGGCTTTTACCCGCAGCGGCGCACAAGTCCTCGAAGTCCCTGCTTATGAATCAGGTTGCGCGAAAGCCGTCGCACCAGAAGTGCAGCACGCCTTTCAAAGCCAAAACGTCGATATCATCACCTTTGCAAGCTCGAAAACAGTACACTGCTTCAAACAACTTTTCACTGCCTTTTGTCAATCTCCAAACGCTGATCCTCCAAACACTGATCCAGCGCCCCTGCCCAACGTCATCTGCCTAGCATCCATCGGTCCTCAAACCTCACAAACCTGCAAAGCCGCATTTGGACGAGTGGACATAGAGGCAGAAGAGTATACTTTGGAGGGATTGACGCAAGCATTGGTCAAATGGGCAAAGCGTTCCTAAGCAAGCAGGGTGAATCTATGAGCGATCGCAGCTATAGTTCTACCCGGAGTGCGCCACCTCGCACAATTGGACTCACTGGCGGCGTTGGGATGGGGAAAACAACAATTTCAAACTATCTCGCAACAGCCCGACAAATCCCCGTATTAGACGCTGATGTCTACGCACGAGAAGCGGTCGAGCCAGGAAGCTCTGTCCTTTATGAAATTGTAGAACGATACGGACCAAGCATCCTTATGCCCGATGGACGGCTCGATCGCGCCCGACTTGGAGAAATCATTTTCAACAGCCCCCCAGAACGCCTCTGGATCGAGCAACGCATTCATCCCTACGTGCGCGATCGCATCACCACAGAGCTACAAGAATTGGCAAAGCGACGAGTGGCGATCGCAGTTGTCGTCGTACCACTTCTATTCGAAGCCCGCATGACAGACTTAGTTAACGAAATCTGGGTCGTCAACTGCTCCCGCGAACAACAAATCGAACGACTCATGCAGCGAAACGTAGAAGGCTCTGGCAGCAGCCGCCTCAGCCTAGAACAAATCCACGCTCGCATCGACAGCCAAATGCCAATCAGTCAGAAAATCAGCCACGCCAACGTCATCATTCAAAACACCTCAACCCTAGAAGATCTGTTCAAACAGATCGACTGGGCACTCCAACATGCATCAGAATCATCAGCCTCTTAACACTAAGCAGCAGATGTTGATTCGTCAGAATCGTTATCACTTCCATCCCGCACAATATCCAAATCAATATCCAGCACCTTCATGGACAACCCAGCCTTCGGAACATTACCATTACTCGAAATATAAGGATTGGGTTCCAAGTTGCCTGTGCAAATAATTAGAGATCCCTTCTTCAAATACGGAAGCTTCCGCCACGCCGCAGACTTCTCCCAAATACTTAACGACACCGTAAAAGACTCATCGCGGTTTCGAGGACTACGAACGTAGAGCGTTGCCTCAGCAACTTGAGCCTTCTCTCCATTCCGCAAATCAATCGTTTTCATCTGAGCGTCAGCGCCTAAGTTACCACTGACGATCCACTTGTTCAAACCAGCACTTGCCATAATGATGCACCCTGAGTGTGAAAAGCCTCAACAAAGCTATTGTTCCCCTCAAAGCAAAAGACATAACAAGCAGTTTTAAAATTCACCTTAAAACCCAACAGCCCCTCTAGGAACTTAAGTTCCGAGGGGCTGTCAATATCACCCTGGCACCGAGCTATTTTCGCAGGCAGCTACCCACCAACTATCTTCGCCGCAGATGCGTTTCACCACTCAGTT